>JADKKK010000004.1:0-300000 GCA_016720545.1 Myxococcales bacterium | reverse complement strand
TGGCCAGCCCGAGGAACCCCACGCCCAACGTTCCAACGACACCCAATGATTTCATGTCGATCACCCCTCCGCGACGCGTCTCATCGCTCGCTTCAGGCTATGTAGCACACCCATCCGCGGCGACTCCATCTGTCTGCTCGTGCCCAGTTTGGCTACTTCACGACCTCCACGGCCACCGGCTTGGGCTGCGCCCGGGCGTAGAGGGGACTGTTCGAGATACCCACGGAGTACCGCCCAGGGGTGAGGCGACTCCCCGCGACCGTGTCGCACGACCCGGGGCGATACCTCCTCCGCGTGGCCGGGGTCACGGCCTTCACGACCACCTCGCCCCCCGGCGCGAGCGTGACTCCCGCGAGGTGGGCCATGCTCAGAGTGGCCACGCAGTCGCCCTTTCCTTCGACGGGGATCTCGGCGCCCGTCTCCCTGAGAACGACCAACTCGATGGCGCTGTCGCGCATGAAGTGGAGCGGCAGCGCGTCGGCGCTCGCGTTCCGGAAGTGGACCGTGCCTCGCACGAGCCCCCCGGCCTTGACCTTCGGCTCGTCGAGCTCGAGCGTCACGACGAGCCCCTCGACCCGAGCGCCCTGTCCCTGCGGCGTCCCCGGGCAAGCCGGCGAGCCCGCGCCCTCCAGCGCCCCGTCGGTGCGACAGGCGCACTCCTTCAGCACGTCGCCGAGCCCGAGCGCGCGACCCGAGCACTTCCCGTCGGGGACGACGACCCTGCGGGCGGGGAGAGTCGCCACGCCGGCGTCGTCGGGAGCGACGGAGAGGCGGGGGAGAGGCGGGGGAGAGGCCGGAGGCGGGGACGTCGCGCTCGGCGGCGGGATCTGCACCGCGGTGGGCTCGGGCAGAGACGGGGCGCGGGGCTCCCCCGCGAGAGGCGACGCTGCCGGCGAACAGCCCACGACCACCACGGCGAGGAGCAAAGACCTTGGACTCATAGGTCTTATCTATACACGACATGGCTTCGACGCGCACGCAGGCGCCACAGCGTGTCGAGAGCCGCTCAGTCAAGATCCCTTACCAAGTGGCGCCGCGCTCAGCCGTCGGCAGGACGGAGCATCCCGGCGACCACCGCGGCGACGAGGCCCCGAAAGGCGCGCTCGTCAAACTCCGCGCCGCACGCGAGCCAGTCGGAGTGCCCTCCCTGCCCGCGCTCGCCGCGGGTCGGCCCCCGGAAGTGCCCGAGGACGTCGAGGTGGTCGGCGGCGCCCGCCCAGACCAGCTCGCCCCAGATTTGCGAGAGCACCGGGACGACGCCGTCGTTGCTGCGCGCGCCGGGCAACCGACCGAGCGCGCTCACGAGCTGCCGCTCCGCCTCGAGGGTGAGCGCTGGCGCGGCGCACGGGTAGCGATCGTCGAAGCGCGCGGTGAGACCGTAGAGCGTCGTGAAGAGCCCGTGGGAGACGAGGCGCCAGGGCGACAGGAGGTGCCTCGCGACGCCGAACGCCTCGGGGGCCGGCGCGGCGGCGACGGCGCACTGGTAGCGCACGCCGGGGCGGTCCTCGACGCCCGCCTGGAAGAGGTCCATCGCCTCGGGGGTGAGCTGGATCACCGCGCCCTGGTCCGCCTGAATGGCGTCGAGGTAGGCCCGCACCTCGCGGCTCCTCGCCGGCTCGAGCACGCCGAGCAGCCGCTCGGTGAGGCGCTCGAGCACTCGCAGCTCGACCCCGACGGCCTGATCGACGCGGCCGACGGCGAGCACCAGCGCGCTGGCGAGGGTGAGCGGGGGCGCCGAGAGCGTGAGCGCCACGAAAGTGAACGCGCTCACCGCGTAGAGCATCTGCTGGCCGCTCTTGGTGGCGAAGAAGCTGGCGAGCGGGGTGCCGTAGTGCGGGGTGTTCAGCGTCGTCACGGAGCGGAGCGAGTGCAACCAGCCGCGCGCGCGCGCGTCGACGAGCAGGCGCGCCGAGGGCGACGCGGCCAGCCGGGCGTCGAGCCCGCCCGTGGAGTGGCCGACCAGGTGGACCGCGTCGCCTTCCTGAGCGCTCTCGGCGACCGCCTCCGTGAGCCGCGCGGCGCGTCGGCGGATGGACGCGGTCGGCGGGACGTCGACGACGTGCACGACCGCCTCGTGGCCGAGCTCGACGAAGCGGGCGCGGAGCGCCTCGCGCAGGTGCGCGAAGTACCCGAAGCCGCCGAGCTGGCCGAAGCCGAACATGCCAGGCGAGAGGTACAAGCGGTGAAGCATCGGCTCGAGCGTATCAAATCGGCGTGGGCCGAGAGCTAGGGTGCCCGTCCATGAGAAGGTGACCCCTGGCCCCGGTGGGTGCGTCGCACCGCGTCACTTCCTGTGACAGCCCAATTTTCTATTCTTTTCAAATACCTACAGAAAAGAGTGTTCCAGGCACACTGGAAGTCCATGTGCCGTACTCTCCCACATATATAGGGAACGCGGTCGTTTTTGGGTTCCGCGAGGCGCGCTCGCCCTGTACACCCTAGCCGGTCGCGAAAATTGTTTCGCGGTGCAGGGCTCCCGGGTCATACCGGGCGCCAACCCCAGCCGTCCAGGAGGTCGCCGTTGAACCCAACCCTGAACGCCCTGCGAGGGCCCTCCGAGTCCCGCTGGCAGCCTCGCCAGCGCCGCTCCGCCCGAGTCGCGGTGCCCGTGGTCGTCGCCGCGGCGGCGCTCGCGCTCGTCGCAGGTTGCGCGAAGTCGGCTCCGGGGTCGGCGGGTGAGCACCCGTCCGCGTTTACTCAGACCGCGATCCATCGCTCGGTCGGCCGCTCGCAGTCCTCACTGAACGCGCGCATCGGCTCGCCGACGGAGGCCATCAAGTTGGGGGTGGCGCCCACCCGCGAGCTGTTTCCGGCGGGCCTCCTCGGCGCGGGTGCTCCGCAAGGCGGGGAGAGAGAGAGCGGCGGCTGCCCGGCTGGGATGGCGAGCGTGAACGGCCGCTTCTGCGTCGACCGGTACGAGGGCTCCATCGTCGAGGTGACGGCCACCGGCGAGACCCGCCCGCACCCCTACTATCTCGGCGTCGAGGGCCTCCAGACCCGCGCGCTCAGCGTCCCTGGCGTCAAGCCTCAGGGCCACATCAGCGCGCGCCAGGCCAGCGACGCGTGCAAGGCCTCCGGCAAGCGCCTCTGCAAGCCTCAAGAGTGGCGGACCGCCTGCATGGGCCCCGACAAGTCGACCTGGGGCTACGGCGCCCAGAAGGAAGATCACCGCTGCAACGATCATGGGCGCAGCCCCATCGGAGTGGTGTTCCCGCACGCGGGGAGCCCCAACTGGGGCTGGAACCAGCTGAACGACGAGAAGCTGAACCAGGTGGAAGGCACGCTCGCCGAGACCGGCGCCCACCCTGGGTGCACGAACGGCTACGGCGTGTTCGACATGGTGGGCAACCTGCACGAGTGGGTGGACGACCCGGCCGGCACCTTCCAGGGCGGCTACTACCAAGACACGCACATCAACGGCGACGGGTGCGGGTACCGGACCACGGCCCACAACTTCGTCTACCACGACTACTCCACCGGGTTCCGCTGCTGCGCCGATCCGTCCCCTTGAGGCGCCCGCGAACGCTTGACGACGCGCTCGACGACGCGCGCCCATTCTGAGATAAGCCCGACTCATGCGGGAGGTCGGTGACATCGGTGACGCGCAGACGCGCCTGGCGCGGGCCGCGTGCCTGTGCGCGATCGTGCTCGCCACGAGCACGCTCGGCGCGTGCTCGAAGAGCCACGAGCCCGGAGCGCGACCGACCGAGCCGCGCTCCGCGACGCCCGAAGCCGCGGCCAGCGCCCCGCCGCCCTCCGCGGCGGCAGCGGCGACCGCAGCCCCCTCCCCCGATGACGCCTCGGTGGCGCGCTCCGACGCCGGCGACGCCGGCACCGCGGAGGCGGGCCTCGCGCGGCTCGCGGGCAAGGTCGTGCTCCACGCAGGCGACTCGATGGTGGGCGGCGACGGGGGCCTGAGCCGCGCGCTCGGGGCGAAGTTCCGCGCGGAGGGCGCCAAGTTCGTGCGTCACACGGAGGTCAGCCTCTCGATCCAGACCTTCGCCCGCAGCGTGAAGCTGCCGAACCTGCTCGCGCGCCACAAGCCCGACATCGTGATCCTCACGCTCGGGGCGAATGACGTGTTCCTCCCCTCTCCGCAGGTCTTCGCGCCCTTCGTGGAGACGATCGCGCGCAAGATCGGCGCGCGTGAGTGTTACTGGATCGGGCCGCCCACGTGGAAGGGAGACACGGGGATCGTCGCGGTCATCCGCGAGCACGTGGCGCCCTGCAAGTTCTTCGACTCGAGCAACCTTCCGCTCAAGCGGGGCGGCGATCGCATCCACCCCACCGAGAAGGGCGGCGCCGACTGGGCGGACCTCTTCTGGGCCTATTTCCAGGGCACCGGCTCGCCCGCCCCTGGGCTCGTGGGCGACGCGGGCTTGCTCGACTCTGGGAACTAAACCTACTTTACCAAGTGCTCCGCGCCGCAGGGCAGGTCGAGCGTGCGTGGCTTTCCCGCGCTGCCGAGCTGAACGGTGCGCGAGCCGCAGGGTACCCGGGCCTCGCCGGGGGTCTCCACCACGACCCGCCCGTCGACGTACACGCGGTGGCCCGGGGACGCGCCGGTCGTCTTGAGCAGGCACATGTTCGCAGGCACCGCGGCCTTCGGGGCCTCGGCGGACGCGGCGGGCACGGCTGCGGAGGCCACGCTCGACGGAGCCGTCGAGGCCGAGGGAGCGACGGACGGGGCGAGCGGCGCAGAGGCGGAGGCCTCCGGGGCAGCGCTGGAGCTGCTCGCGGACGGCTCTGCGGAGGCTGGGGCGCTCGCGGAAGGGATCGCCGACGGCGGGGCGGTGGTGGACGGGATCGCTGACGCCGAGGCGACGGCGCGCGACCTCGCGCTGCCGCTCCGGACGTACGCGACGCCCCCCGCCGCCGAAAGCGCGGTCACGAGGATGACCGCGAGCACGCGCGCCGGCGTGAAGAAGGGGGGCGGAGGGGCGATGGGCGCCTCCTCGGGCGGCTCGTCCGCGGGCCCGACGGGGGCCGGTTCGGCCGGGCGCGGCGCCACGTCGGGCGGGGGCGCGACGGGCACCTCGACGACCGGGAGCGCCGCGAGCGGGGCCGTGTCGGCCATCGGCAGCGCCGCGAGCGGGGCCACGTTGGCCACCGGCAGCGCCGCGAGCGGGGCCACGTTGGCCACCGGCAGCGCCGCGAGCGGGGCCGTGTCGGCCATCGGCAGCGCCGCGAGCGGGGCCGTC
Organism: Myxococcales bacterium; assembly: GCA_016720545.1. NCBI lineage: Bacteria > Pseudomonadati > Myxococcota > Myxococcia > Myxococcales > Myxococcales bacterium. The sequence goes on along the minus strand of JADKKK010000004.1, from coordinate 294,799 downwards.
TTGACCACCGGGGGCGGTGCGGGCGTCGCCGCGGGCGGCGGCGGGGTACCGCCAGCGGGCCCCGACCCGCTCGCGGACGCGAGTGGCGCCGGGGGCGGCGGGGCCTCGGCCGAGAGCGGAGGGGGCAGGCCTCGCGCGGTTGGGGGCGCGGCCCCGACCGGCGGGCGCGGCGCCACCGCAGGACCCGCCGGTGTCGCGCCCAGCCCTTTCGCGGCGCCCACGGGTGGGGGCAGGGGCGACGGCGACGGCTCCGGCGGCGGCGCGCTCGTCCTCATGTCGGCGACCGGCATGATGAGCGTGCTCTTCACCGACGGGATGGAGACGCTGATGGGGCCGACCTCGGGCGGCCGCGGTGTGAGACCCTGGGGAAGCCCGGCCGGCGGCGGGAACTGCCCCCGTGAGACGAGGGTCGTGTCTCCCGAGGGGTGCCGCTGGGCCCCCGCCTCAACCTCGACCCGCGCCACCGCGGTCAGCTCCTGCGACGCGCGGCGCTCGACCGCGACCGTCGTGGAGATGGCGGTCATCTTGCGCGACGGGCGGATCTGCGGGCGCGCGGGCACGGCGCTCATCTGCGTAGGGGTCGCCACCCGCACCGCGGGGACGCCACCCGGCGAGCCCACCCCCGCCCTGCGGGACTCGGTGAGGAGCGCCTCCACGTCGAAGGTGGGGGGGGCGGTAGACGCGATCGTGACGTCGTCGCCGCCGCTGGGCGGCTCGGGCTCGTCGTCGGGGAGCGAGATGCCATCGAAGAGCTTATCGATGTCGATCGGGTCGAGCTCGTCGAGGCGCGGTCCTTCGCGCGCCTCGAGCCGGCCGACGGAGGACGGGCCGACGACCGGACGGACGGGGCTCACCGGGCCGGAGGTCGTCACGCCCGTGAGCGCGGGCGCGCGGATCGTGGGCGGCCGCGGAGAGGCCTCCTGCTCCCCTACCGAGAGCGGCGGCTCGACGGGCTCCGCCGAGCGCACCTTCACGGTCGCTCGCTCGTGGATGAGCTTCGCCATCTCGAAGAGCTCGGCGCGGCCGCCGCGGGGCCCGATCACGTCTCGCAGAAGTGACCAGGCCTCCTCCGCGGTGATCGTCCGCTTCCGGGGGTCGGGCTCGAGAGTGCGCGCCACGACCTCGCGCACGCGCCCGTGGAGATCAGGCCGCAGGACGTCGAGCGACACGAGGTGCGGATCCGCCATGGCGCGCAGGATCTCGATCTCGGGCAGGACCCCCCTCTGGATCGCCTTCCTGTGGGCCAGCATCTCCCACAGGAGCAGACCGGCGGCGTACACGTCGGTGTGGGTGCCAATGTCGGCGCCAGTCACCTGCTCGGGCGCCATGTAGCCGAAGGTGCCCTGGATGAGGCCGTTCTGGGTGTCCGCGCGCACTCCGGTGACGCGCGCGATGCCGAAATCGGCGAGCTTGACGTCGCCATTCCACCCGACCAGCACATTGGACGGGTTGACGTCGCGGTGGATGACCGGCGCGGCCTTCCCGGAGGGGTCGATGTAGTCGTGCGCGGAGGCGAGCGCCTCGAACACGTGGCTGGCGACGTAGAGCGCCGCCGTATCGGGCAGGGTCTTGCCCATGTCCTTCAGGGTCGCGCGCAGGCGGTTCAGCGGGAGGCCGTCCACGAACTCGAGCACCATGACGAGCTGGTCGCCGTGCGAGAAGAAGTCGAAGAGGCGCACGACCGAGGCGTGCGACAGGCGCGCGTAGGCGGCCGCCTCGCGGGCGAACATTCGCGCGAACTGGTCGTCGGCCCGGTACTGCGACAGCAGGATCTTGAGCACCACCTGGCGCTCGAAGCCGAACGGGCCCTCCGCCTTCGCGAGGAGGACGTCGCTCGTTCCTCCCGTAGCGATTCGCCGGACGATGCGGTAGCTGCCGAGCCGATCGAAGGGTGCCTGGGTGCCGTCCATGGGAGCGCCCGCCGGAGAGCGAGCGCGCTCAGCCTAGCCGGCCACGGCGGCGCCCGACCACAAACTTTCGTGCGCTCAGTCGCGGAAGAGGTCCTCGAGGTCGCCCTTCGTGAGCCGCTTCGTGCCGCCCGCGTCTTCCGAGAGCACCGCGCCGACGAGCTCGCGCTTCTTCCCGCCGAGCTCGAGGATCTTCTCCTCGATCGTGCCCTTCGCGATGAGGCGGTACATCGTGACGACCCGGGTCTGACCGATGCGGTGCGCGCGGTCGGTCGCCTGATCCTCGACCGCGGGGTTCCACCACGGGTCGAAGTGGATCACCGTGTCCGCCGCGGTGAGGTTGAGCCCGGAGCCCCCGGCCTTGAGCGAGATGAGGAACACCGGCGGACCGTCGTCGCGCTGGAACGACTCGACGCACGCCTGTCGGTCCTTCGTGGAGCCGTCGAGGTAGGCGTACCCCACCCCGTCCTCCTCGAGCGTGCGGCGAATGAGCGTGAGCATCGAGACGAACTGGCTGAACACGAGCACGCGGTGCCCGCCGGCGACCGAGGTCTGGACGAGATCGCGGAGCGCCTGGAGCTTGCCGGAGTCGTCGTTGGTGAACTCGCGAGGCAGGCCGAGCAGCCGTGGATCGCAGGCGGCCTGACGCAGCCGGGTGAGGCCCGCGAGGATCTGGATCTGGCTCTTCGCGACGCCCTGTCGCTCGACCTCGCCCATGACCTGCGCGCGGACCTCCTTGAGCACCGCCGAGTAGAGGGAGCCTTGCTCGCCGGTCAGCTCGCAGACCTGGTCCGTCTCGATCTTCTCGGGCAGATCTTTCGCGACCTCGCCCTTCGTCCGCCGGAGGATGAAGGGGTGGATCGTCGCCCGCAGCCGAGTGGCGGCCTTCTGGTCACCCGCGTCGATGGGCCTCGAGTAGCGCTCCTCGAACTTGTCGAGCGGGCCGAGGAGACCGGGGCTCACGAAGTCGAAGATCGACCAGATCTCCGAGAGGCGATTCTCGATGGGCGTCCCGGACAGCGCGAGGCGCCGATCGGCCCGCAGGCGCTTGGCGGCGCGCGCCGTCGCGGAGAGCGGGTTCTTGATGTTCTGCGCCTCGTCGAGGATCGCGTAGCGCAGGGTGAGCTTGGAGAGCAGCTCCTCGTCACGGCGGAGGAGGGCGTAGCTCGTGATGACCACCTCGGCGTCGTCGAGCTCTTCGGCGCGCTCGCGCCGATCGCCACCGTGCCACACGACATGCTTGAGGGAGGGCGCGAACTTGTCGAGCTCGCGCATCCAGTTGGTGACCACGCTGGTGGGCGCCACGATGAGCGCCTTGAACTTGCCCTTGCCCTCGGTCTTCTCGTCCGCCGACTTCACGGCGAGGAGGAGCGCGATGGTCTGCACGGTCTTTCCGAGGCCCATGTCGTCAGCCAGCACGCCGCCGGAGCCGATCTCGTGGAGGAACGACAACCACTGGAAGCCGGCCTCCTGGTAGGGGCGAAGCTGCGCCTTCAGATTACGCGGTTTCTTCGCGCCCTTTATCTCCTCGATATCACGCAACTTTCCGAACAGCGTCTTGGCGCTGTCGGCGACCTGCGCGCGCCCCACCTGGTCGAGGAGCTCTTGGATGCGGCCGGCCTGAGAGAGCGGCAGCTTGCCCCCTTGCCCACCCCCGGTCGCCAAGATCTCGGCCTGCCGTAGCAGGACCGCGCGCACCTTCTCCGCGTCGAGGCGCGCGAACGAGCCGTCGGCGAGCCGCACGTACCGGCGCCCCTCGGCCAAGCATCGGCCGAGCTCCTCCTGGGTGACGGCCACGCCGCCTGCCTCGAAGGAGAGGCGGAGCGAGAGCCAGTCGACCCCGCTCGAGACCCGCGCGCTCGCCGAGAGGGTCTGGGAGCGGACCTGAACGTCCACGAGGTCGTCCGGCACGAAGAGGTCCCAGTCCTCCGGGAGCGCGCCGATGCCCTCGGTCCAGAACTGGATGGCGTCGTCGCCACGGGCGACGAAGCTCGCGCCCTCCTCGTCGGGCGACAGGCCGAGCTCGCGGAGCTGGCCGGCGGCCTGCTGCTGAGCCGCGATGTCGCAGCGGATGCACTTGGCGCGCTTCGAGCCGGGGTTGGCCTTGACCAGAACCGGCGCGGTCATGCCGTCGGCGCGGACGTCGATCTCGAGGTCGTCGTACGCCGCGCGCAGCGAGACGTGCGCCTCTGTGAGCGAGCCGCCAGCGCGCATCCGGAAGGTCGGGACGAGATCGACCACGTCGGCGACCTGGGAGAGCTCCGGGAGCTCGGCGCCCAGCTCCAGCGCCACGCGCGGCAGGCCTTGAGCGATGAGGCGAGGCAGGTCGTCCATGGGCTCCAGGATCGACGGCGCTCGCGCGAGCCGGCGGAGCGCCGCAGGTGACACCCGGCGATCGATGGGGCGCGCGAACCCCTCCTGGGGGTCCACGTGCCAGCCGGGGCTACCCTCGAGCCACGCGCCCTGCGCGGTCGAGAATCGGCGCGGATCGCCGGGGCGCTGGAAGCTCGACTTGACCACCACCTGCGAGCCGTCTTGCGACAGCTCGAGGTCGAAGCGCGGGCGCAGCGGCTCGTCGCCAAACCGCAGCTCCATCATTTGAGGCTCGAGGATGACCCGGCGCCCCTTCAGGAAGGGCAAGAGCTCTGCGGCGTCTTCGCCGCGCACCTCGATTGCCACGCGCCGCGGGCCGTCGCCCTCGTGTCGCGCGAGGGCCCGGAGCGCGTCGCGATCACCCGTGGGGGTCTGCGCCTGAAACGCCAGGAGCTGACTCGGCAGCAGGGGCGTGCGCGTGTCCGGATCCAGGACGCTGACGGTGAGCGAGGTGGGGCGCACCTGCATGCGGTACTCGATCCGCTTCGGCGCGGGCGGCATCGGCTCCGGGAGCCAAGCGTCGACGCCGGTCTGCCGCTCCGAGACCGAGAACCCGGGGCGTGAAGGGACCGTGCGGACCGCCTGGGCCTTCATCGCGCGGGCCGCCCGGCGCTTGGCGCGGCGGCTCTGGCCCTGCCCGGGCGCGGGCTCTTCCCCCTGGCTCGTGTGGCTCACGGGGGCGACCGCTGAGCCGGGCTGTACGCCCGCGATGGAAGCGACGGCGTGCGGGACGTAGGGAGCGTCCGTGGTGAAACCTGGGGAGCTCTCGGGCTCGTCGCGGTGTCGGCGGGGGCGCGCCTCGTCACGGAGGGCGATGAGCAGGGCGGCCACGTGTTTGCAATGTCCATGTATTTTCGAGAAGGCCGGGCACGAGCACTCCGAATCGAAGCCCTCGGGCAGGAGCCGCAGGCGCACAGCGTAGGGCTCGGGCTCCGAGCCCCGCACCGTGCCATGCGCGGACGCGAGGTCGACGCCGGTGTCGGCGACGGCGCCGCGACGCACGTAGTCGTAGCCGCGGAGGAAGGCGCGCGCGCCGAGGAGGCGCCGCAGCGCGCGGTCGTTGAGAGTCGCAAGCGCTTCCGTGAAGGGAGTGGACACGCGGGGGTCGCGCGCCTCGAAAAGGCGCGCCCTTTCTCGAAGCGGCCCTGCGGGGGCCGAACCGGACTCCAGGCATGGCCACAGCGGCTCAAGACCTGGGTTGGAGCGCGGCTATAGCCGATTCGGGTGGTTTGCGCAAGCGGCAAGCGCGACCGGCCTCAGTCGCAGGTGGTCTCCCCGGCGTCGCACGCGACGCCCACGGGCCTCGCCGCGACCTCGGCCCCGAGGAGGGCCTCGGACGCCACGAGCGCGAGCCCAATCGATACGCTCGAGCAGGCTTTTCCGGGGGCGCGGTCGTCCTCCGGCGCGGAGGGGATGTCGCGGTAGTCGCAGACGGCGGCCCGTAGGCTGCGCATGGTCGCGGTGGTGCAGAGCCCGGGCTCGCGGCCGAGCTCCTCGAGCAGCGCGGAGGGCGAGAGGCGACCAGCGACGACGCCGTCGAGCGAGCGAACGCGCCGCCCGGCCACGGACCTCTCGGTGAGCGTCGCGACGAAGCGCGCGTGAAGCACCGAGAGCGACACGTCCAGCACGTCGAGCGTTAGGGTGCTCGGGCGGCGCGTCCCCGCCACGAGCCTCCCGCCGACGACGTACCCCTCGAGGAGCGTCTCCGGGCCGCCGGCGTCCGGATCGCCGCCCGCAGCGGCGCGCGCGCGCGACCACGTGTCGCACCCCTCGGAGCGGGGGCCCCCGCCGCCGTCACCCGCGTCACCCGCGTCACCGAGGTCGCAAGCGTTCGTCTCGAGCGCGCCCGACGTGGCGAACCGCACCTCGACGGCGGGGTCGTCGGCGGCGCCGTTGTACCTCGAGAGCCCGATGAGGAGGGTGCGCTCGCCGAGCCGCAGAGATCGAGTAAACCCTCGAAACAATTGGATTCCCCCACCGTCCGGTAGCGCCACGAACATGCGCGCGGCGGCGTTGTCGATGCCCCCACGATCGTCGACGACCGCGCGGAGGCAAGGCGCGCCTCCGTCTTGATCGGTCGCCCCAAGGAAGCCCGTGCACAGGCCGTCTTGGTCGAGCCCGAACGGCCGGGCGTCGACGCGCGGGAGCCCCTCGAGCGACGACACCGCGAACCAGATGGGCGGACCGTCGGCGCCGTCTGGGGCAAGCGAGGGAGGGGGCGGTACCACGTGCTGGCAGAGGTCGACGGGGGCCGCGTCGCCGGCCTCAGGGCCCGGAGCGGGCACTTGCGAAGGGGGCGGAGATCCCTCCTCGTCGCCGGCCCCGACGAGGAGCTGGCAGGCCATGAGCGTGGCGCCGAGCGCGGCGCCCACGGCGAGGAGGCGGACGCGGCCCGCGGTCGTACTCAGCGAGGCTCCACCCCCACCATCGCCGGACAGCCTCCCGATCAACGGATGGCGCTTCACTGGAACTCCCCGGCCACGAAGAGGCCACCGAGCCCAGGGACGACGCGCGCGGTGACGGGCGAGGGCTTCGGGGGCAAGGTGCGCGCCCCGGCGCGCCGCGGCGGCTCGTCGCTGGAGGTGAGGACGAGGTATGCCCCAGCCCCCGCGGCGAGGAGACCGACCGGGATGAGCAGCGTCGCGATCGTGCCGTAGCCACGCGCCTCCGAGTGGAGGTCGTTCGCCGACTCCAGGAACGGGTTCGGGCGCTCGGGTGTGGACGCGTAGCAGCGGCCCGCCGCGTCGAAGTACCGCGAAGGATCGCTGCCCGTCGTGTTGCTGAGCGTGAGGCCCTCGGTGTTGTCGCGGCAAGCGCGCTTGGCCGCGTTGTTGGTGGTCACCGTGAGGACGCCGAACACTCCGCCCGCGACGAGCACCGCGAGCCCGGCACCGCCGACGGCGAAGCCTACCGTTCGGGTCGCCTCGCGGGCCGCGAGGCGATCGTCCTTGCGGTCGACCGGCGGACCTTCGGGTGGCGCGTCCGCGTCGACGCGCAAGAGGGGTACGTCCACGCTCTCGATGGCGCCTTCGCGTGGGACCACGCGCTGCACCTCGACGGCGGCCCTGCCCGGCGCGCTGATGCGCACCACGTGGACGCCTGGATCCACGAGCACGCCGGCGGTGCGCGTGGGCTCGTCCGGCTCCTCGCCGTCGACGAGGACCTTCATCCCCGGCAGGCGGTTCTGCGGCGACACGCGGACGCGGAGGCGCGCGAGCCGCAGCTCGAGCTTCACGATGTGCTCGTCGCAGAGCTTGACGCGATCTTCCCGGCCCGCCGCGACCGACGCGCTCCGGAGCGCCACGAAGGTCTTGTGGGCCAGCGCCAGCTTCCCCAGGTCCTCGTAGCAGGTCGCGAGGTTCTGCGCGGTCCCGCCGCCCCCCGCGAGGCGGTAGCTCTCCTCGAACAGCGGGCACGCCGAGGCAAAGTCGCCCTGGAGCACCCGCGCGCGCGCGCGCTGGAAGAGCGCCTCGGCCTCGGCCTCCGCGGTGGGCACCGGCTTGGGCCCGTCGGCGCGCGCGGTCCCACTCAGCACGGTGATCGCGCTCATCGCGCTCATCGCACCTAGGACTTTGGCCAGGCGGAGCGCACGCGTCGCACCGCTAGTCGCGGCCATTCGCATACCTCCCGGTCCTCGGCGTGGGCTTGACGGTCGGCTGGCCGCTCGCGGGCTCGGCGCTCGCGCTCGCCACGGGCGCCGGCGGCGCGGCGTCGCCCACGGCCACGATTTGCACGGGCGGCGGAGCCGTGACCGGGGGGCGGACGGTCGTGACCACGGGGCTCGCGACGGAAGGCAGCGGCGCGACGCTCGACGGACCCGCGGCGACCACCGGCCTCGGCGCGGTGCCGAGCCGCACCCCGAGGAGCACGAGCCCGACGATGACGCAGGCCAGGCCGATCCCGAGCGCCACCGCGAAGATGGGGGAGCCGCGCGGGCGGCGCGCGGCCGAGACCGTCGAGAACCCGGCCTCCGTCGCGCGGCCGTCGCCGAGGTACCGCAGGGAGGCGGCGCTCGTCGCCGGCGCGACCGTGGTGACGGCGGGCACGGGGATGCGCGTGAGCTGCTCGGCGGCGATGCGGCCGATCGGCGACGCGAAGGGCGCGAGCAGTCGCCCGAGCTCGGCGAGCGTCGGGCAGCGGTGGTTCACGTCCTTCTCGAGGCAGTACGCGATCGCGTGCTCGAGGGCTGGCGGCGCGTCCGGGCGGATCGCCACGAGCGACGCGGGGGCATCGGCGGTGATCGCGGCGAGCGCCGCCGCCGCGCTGTCGGCGTCGAACGGGAGCGCGTCGGTGAGCAGCTCGTAGAGCACGATGCCCGTCGCCCAGATGTCGGTGCGGAAGTCGACGCGCTTCGCGCTCCGGATCTGCTCCGGCGACATGTACAGCGGGGAGCCGAAGATCGACTGGGTCTCGGTGAGCTTCAGGTCCTCCTCGGCGTCGACCGAGAGCTTCGAAATGCCGAAGTCAAGAACCTTTACCAATGAGCTGCCGTCGGGGCGCTGGGAGAGCCACAGGTTGGACGGCTTGAGGTCGCGATGGACGATGCCGGCGGCGTGCGCCGTGGCGAGGCCGACCGCCGCCTGAAGGATGAAGTCGACGGCGTCGGGGATGCGCAGCGGCCCCGAGTCGAGCAGGCGCCCGAGATCGACGCCCTCGAGGAGCTCCATCACGATGTACGGCAGGCCCCCCTCCGACTTGCCCACGTCGAACACGCGGACCACGTGCTCACTGCGGATGAGCGTGGTGGCCTTCGCCTCGCGAAAGAAGCGCTCGGTGGCGCGCGCGTCCCCCGCGAGCCGCGGGTGCAGGAACTTGATCGCCACATGCCCGCCGTTCGGGACCTGCTGCGCCGCGACGACCGCGCCCATGCCGCCCTTGCCGATGAGGCGCTGGATGACGTACTGCCCGGAGATCACGTCCCCCGCGCGCGGCGCCCACGCCTGCTCGGCGGGCGGCGCGGCGGGCGGCAGCGTGCGGCGCGGTCTCACGACCTCAGCTTACCAGAATCGCCGTAGCTGCCAACGAAGCGTTTCCCGCGAAACGCGCGGAATCATGGGCAGCGGAGCGCCTGCCCGGCGTCGCACTCGAACACGGGGGGCGGCATTGGCGTCACGGTGGCGCCCTTCTTGGCGCCCTCGAGGACGAACCCCACGGCGACGGAGATCCCGTCGCACGTCGCGTCGGGGTCTGCGCCCCGAAAAGAGATGTCGCGGGCGCCGCAGACCGCGTCGCGCGCGATCGGGTAGACGCCCACGGTCTGCTCGCAGAGATACTGCACCTTCCCGAGCGGGTCGAGCAGCGCGCCGACGGTCTTCAGCGTGGCGTTTGCGTCGATCCGCCCGGCGAGGACGCCGTCGAGGAGCCAAGGCTTGCCGCCCGCCGGGGGCACGAGCGTCGCCTGGAACACCGGGCCCGCCATCTCGATCTCGATGGTCCCGATGCCCGCGAAGACCTTCGTCGTCCCGATCTTGTCCTCCACCACGAGCTCGTAGTTCGTCACGTAGCCGTCGAGGGTGCGGCCGGCCTGGGAGCTCGAGGCCTGCGACCACTCGTCGTTGCCGTCCCAGCAGGGCTGGTAGCGCTGGAGGCCGTCGCCCGCGTCGGGCAGCGGCGCCGAAGCGTCGCCGCACGTGCCGCGCTTCGTGGTGCCGGGGGAGAGCTGGAACGAGACGCCGACGGACGTGTCGTTCGCCTTTCCGTTGTAGCCCGTCACGGTCACGAGGAGGCCACGCTGCCCCTGCTCGAGCTGCCCGTCGATCGAGGCGCTCTTGTCGACGTTCAGCAGGGCGAGCGGCTGAAACGCGTTCACGCCCCCCAGGTCGCGACCGAAGGGATCGTCCAGCGGCTTGTCCGGGGGGCAGAGGTTCACGCCGGGGGGCAGCTTGCAGAGCGTGCGGGGCGCCGCGGCGTCGCGCGGGGCGTTCTCGCAGCTGCACACTCCGTCTAGGTCGAAGCCGATGGGCCCGCCACCGTCGACGCGCTGGCCGACGGCCACCTTGCGCGCCGCGAACACGAGCTCGTTGGCGTCGTTTCCGTCGTTCACGGTGGGCTTGGGCGGCGGGCGCGCGTGCGCGCAGGGATCGCCGGGCGTGGGGCCGCCGTCGACCGGCGGCGGGCGCGCGGGCAGGAGCGGCGCGCCCGGGTCGTCTTTCACGCCCACGATGAGCTGACAGGCGACGAGGGTGGTGGCGGCGATGCTCGCGGCGAGCGCACCGGCCAGGGCAATCCGTGAGGGGGTCGGTCTCATTGGAACGTACCGCTGAGCGAGAGGCCGCCGAGGGTGGGCGCGAGGACGGCCTCGACGCCCGAAGCGGCGCTCGTTTTCTTCTGATCTTTCGGAGTGCTGAGCCCACCCGAGGAGCGCACGACGAGGTAGGTGCCGACGCCGAGCGCGACCACGCCGACCGGGATGAGCACGTTCGCCACGTTCGCGAAGGTGCGCGCGTCATCGCGGAGCGCGTTCGAGCGCGTGAGCGCGGCGCTCGGGGCGAGGCCAGGCTGCGCCGCAAAGCAGCCACCTCCCTGACGAATGGGGAGCCGCGGATCGTTGTACGGCCCGGGGTTCGTGAGCGAGCCGCCGGTGTTGTCGACGCACGCGTTCTTCGCGGCGCTGTTCGTCGTGATGGTGAGCACGCCGAACACGCTGCCTGCCGCGAGCGTGACCACGCCGATGCCGCCCACCACGAAGCCGGTCGTGCGGAGCGCTCGCTGCCCGGAGATCTCGTCGAGCTCCGCGAGCTGCGCCACGGGCGGCGGGGCGACGACCTTCGGCGCGACCGGCTTGGGGATCGCGACGAGCTTGGGCACCTCGACCGTGGTGGTCGTGCCTTCATCGACGCTACGCTCCAGGGTGGCGGTCTGGTACCCGGGCGCGCGCACGGTGATGGTGTGAGCGCCACGGTTCACGACGACGCCCGCGTCCCAGCTGGCCTGACCGAACTCGTCGCCGTCGACTTCGATCTGCAGCGCCTCGAAGTGTCGGTCCTTCTTCACGACGAGGCGGAGCCTCGACAAGCGAGGCTCGAGCTTGGCGATGTGGGCCTCCGCCAGCTTCACGCGGTCGGCGCGGTTCGCCTTCTTCGACATCCCCTTGAGCTCGATGAAGCGGTTGTAGGCGAACGCGAGCTTGCCCTCTTCCTCGTAGCAAACGGCCAGGTTCTGGAGGGTGCCTCCGCCGCCCGCGAGCGTGTAGCTCTCGGCGAGCATCGGGCAGGCCTGCGCGTACGACTTCTTGGTCATGAGCGCCTTGGCGCGCTGGAAGAGATCCTCCGCCTGAGCGACCTGGGCGGGCGACGGCCCCTCCGCGTGGGCGCTCGTCGCGAGCGTGACCAGGCAAACCAGCGTGGCCAGCGTGGCCAGCGTGGCCAGCGTGGCCGCGGTGGGCAGCGTGCGAGCGCGGCGGACGGTCAATCTCGCCCCTCGGCGACGGTCGGCGCGACGGTCGGCGCACCGGCGGGTCCGGCGGTGGCCCCCGGCTTGGCGGGGACGGACGGGCGCCCGGGTCGGGGATTGGGGTGCGCCGGCTTCGCGGCGGGCACCGTCGACGCGGCGGGCGCGGCGGACGCGGCGGGCGCCACGGAGGACCCGGGCCATGCGGCGCTCGCAGGCGGGGTCGCGGCCGCGAGGATCCGGGCCGACGGCGGCGCCGCGGCGACCCCTGCGGAGGCGGTGGGCGCGGCGGCCGCGGTCCCGCCGCGAGCGGCGCCGAGCCTCGCGATCCCCGCGACGCCGCCGATGATGAGCAGCGCGAGGCCCATGCCGAGCGCCACGCCGAACACCGGGCTCCGCGCGCGACCGGGCGTCACGATGCTCCGCTCGGTGATACCGAACGCGCCGACGTCGCCGGCCGAGCTGGCCGGGCTCGGGGCGAAGCTCCCGCCTTGAGGCGCGCCGAGCCGGCCGATGCGGCCAGCCGAGAGCGTGCCCACCGGGGAAGCGAACGGCGCGAGGAGCGCCGCGAGCTCGGCGAGAGACTGACAGCGCCGCGTGACGTCCTTCTCGAGGCACCGCAAGATGGCTTGCTCGAGGCCGGGCGGCGCGTCAGGACGGGAGTGGCGGAGCGGGAGCGGCGGATCGGCCGCGATGCTGGCGAGCACACCCGAGACCGTGTCGCCGTCGAACGGGAGCTGGCCGGTGAGCAGCTCGTGGAGGACGATGCCGAGGGCCCAGACGTCGGTGCGGTGGTCGACCCGCTTGGCGCTCCGGATCTGCTCCGGGGACATGTACGTGGGCGACCCGAACACCGACTGAGTCTCGGTGAGCTTCACGTCGCCCGGCGCGTGCGTCGAAAGCTTCGAGATGCCGAAGTCAAGAACCTTGACCAATGGCGTCCCGTCGGGGCGCTTGGCAAGCCACAGGTTCGTCGGCTTGAGGTCGCGATGGACGATGCCCACGGCGTGCGCCTCGGCGAGGGCTTCGGAAGCCTGCAGCACGTAATCGACGGCGTCGGAGATGGCGAGCGGACCGGCCGCCACGACGTGCCCGAGATCGGCCCCTTCGAGCAGCTCCATGACGATGAACGGCAGGCCGGCGTCGGACGTCCCCACGTCGCTCACGCGGACGACGTGCTCGCTCTTGATGCGCATCGTCGCCCTCGCCTCGCGGTGAAAGCGCTCCACGCTGCCGGCGTCGCGAGCGAGCTTCGGGTGGAGGAACTTGATGGCGACGGACTGACCGAGCTGCAGGTGCGCCGCGGCGACGACCGCGCCCATCCCGCCCTGCCCCAGCGTGTGGAGCACACGGAAACGGCCGCCGACGACCTCGCCGGGTCGGGGCGCCCACGACTCGAGCTTCGACTCGGACGTGGGATCCGCCATCTGCGTGGGAGCTTGCCTCACGTGCGCCTCAGGCGGAAGTGTACCCGAAGGGCGGGCTCTCCCCCCGTCGTTTCTGTGAGCGTGCCTCGGCCGCCCAATTCCGCTCACGAAACCGGCGGCCGTGATCGTAGGATGCCGCCCGTGCGCCCGCCTTCTGCCTCCCCGCCACGCAGCGTCGCGTGGGCCCGCGCGCTCGCCTGCGCGCTCTTTGCGCTGGGTGCGCTGGGTGCGGCGTGCGCGTCGCCGGTGGCCGCTGGCCTGGACGACCCCGAGGCGAACCGCGTGGTCGTGGCGCTCGAGGCCCGCGCGGTGGGGGCGCGGAAGGAGCCCGACGGGGCCGGCGACGGGCGCTTCCGCGTGGTCGTCTCCGACTCCGAAGCGAGCGAGGCCCTCCGCATCCTCGCCGACGAGGGGCTCCCCCGCCCCCGCAACGCCTCGCTCGCCGACGTGGGCCGCGGCGCCCTCGTGCCGACGCTCTCCGCCGAGCGGGCGGCGTTGGCGGCCGGCCTCGCCGGCGAGCTCGAGAAGAGCCTGCTCCAGGTCGACGGGGTGCTCGCGGCCCGCGTGCACCTGAACCTCCCCTCCGACGGCCCGCTCCGCGAGAAGAAAGAGAAGGCCTCGGCCAGCGTGCTGCTCACCCACCGCGGCGCGACGAGCCCCCTCGCGGAGGCGCAGGTGAAGCGGCTCGTCGCCGCCGGAGCGCCCGAGCTCGCCCCCGACGACGTGGTCGTGGTGACCGTGCAGCGCCAGGCCTCTCCGAGCGCGACCGGCGGGGCGCTCGCGCACGTGGGCCCGCTGGCGGTCGCGGCCGGCTCGGCGGCGCCGCTCCGCCTCGTCCTCGCTGCGCTCGTGCTCCTCGTCGGCCTGCTCGCGGGCGCGACGCTGCTGCTCTACCTCAGGCTCTCTCGGCTCCAGGGGGCGAGGCCATGATCCGCATCCGCGGTCTGAACAAGAGCTTCCGCTCCGCCGGCGGGCACCTCGCGCACGTCGTGCGGGACCTCACGCTCACGGTGCCGGAGGGGTGCCTCTACGGGCTCATCGGGCCGGGCGCGGCCGGCAAGAGCGTGCTGCTCAAGCTCATCACGGGGCTCATCAAGGCCGACTCGGGCAGCATCGACGTCGCGGGCCAGGACGTCACCCAGCTCACCGAGCTCGACCTCCAGAAGCTGCGCCTCAAGTTCGGCATGCTCTTCCAGAACAACGCGCTCTTCGACCACCTCACGGTCGACGACAACATCGCGTTCCCCCTGCGGCGCCTCTACTCGCTCCCCGAAGCCGAGGTGCAAGCGCGGGTCGCCGAGCGCCTGTCGAGCGTGGCGCTCTCGGGGTTCGGCGCGCGGCTCCCTGGCGGGCTCTCGGGCGGCCAGAAGAAGCGCGTGGGCGTCGCCCGCGCCACAATCACGAACGCCGAGATCGTGCTCTACGACGAGCCCGCGGCCGGCCTCGACCCGGTCACCTCCCAGAAGATCTTCGAGCTTCTGCGCGAGGAGCAGCGGGCGCGCAACGCCACCGTCATCATGGTCTCGAGCGATCTCGATCGCCTGCTCACGGTCACCGACCGGGTGGGCATGATGTACAAGGGCGAGCTCATCTTCGACGGCACGACGACCGAGGCGAAGGCGAGCACCCAGCCGTACGTCCGGCAGTTCGTGCACGGCCTCACCGAGGGGCCGCTGTAGCGCCGCCGTCATGGCGCGGCATTCACGCACGGAGCACGAGCGCCCTGGCCCGGCGCGGCGACCGCAGCAGACGCTCGCGTTGCTCGTGTGCGTCGCGCTCGCCCTCGCGCTCGAGCGGAACCTGCGCACTTTTCCCTACGTCCCTCGGGAGCTCGAGCTCTTCGCGGTGGTGCTCGCCAAGGCGGCGGTGCTCGGGGCGGGCTTCGCCGGCGCGTGGGCGCTCGGGCACTCGCCGATCGACCTCGGCGTCCAGTGGCCTGCGGCGCGGGGACGACGTCTCATGGCGCTCGCCGTGCTCGCCGCCGTGGTGGGCGGGGTGGCCCTCGGGCAGCTCGACGCCGTGCGCGCGCAGTATCCACTCTACGAGCCCGCGCGGTCCTCGGCCGCGGCGCTGGCGCTCTCGACGTGTGTGTTCGCCGTGTACGCCTTCGCCTGGGAGCTCACGTTCCGCGGCGTACTGCTCTTCGGGGCCGCGCCGCTCCTCGGGCGGGCGAGCCTGGTCGCGCAGGCAGCCGTGTTCGCGTTGGCCCACCTCGGCAAGCCCACCATCGAGCTGGCCCTCGCCTTCCCCGGTGGGCTCGCGTTCGGCCTGCTCTCGCTGCGATCGCGCAGCGTCCTCGCGCCGTTCGCCGCGCACGTCGCGCTCGCCGTCACGGTGAACGTGGTGTGCATCGCGCCGAGGCTGCGCTGAGCCTCGCGGTCGCGCTCCCCGAGCTCTCCGCCCCCGCCGCGCTCTCGCTCGGTCCGGTCGAGGTGCACGCGTTCGGCGCCCTGATGACGCTCGCGTTCATCGTGTTCCACGTCGGCTTCGTGCGACGCTCGCGCCTGCCTCGCGGCGTCGGGGATCGCCTCGCGATCGCGACCGAGGGCGCTGCGCTGCTCGGGCTCTTCGTCGTGCTCCCCGCGCTCACCGGGGCCGCGGCCCGCGTGGGCGCGCAGGCCACCCTGAGCACTCTCGGCGCGGCGCCGTTCGGGGCGCTCGGCCTCCTCGGCGCGTGCCTCGCGACGCGCACGCCGATGCGCCCCGCGTTCGACCACGCGGCGCTCGCGTTCGCGCCGGCGCTGCTCGTCGCGCGGACCGGCTGCGCGCTCGCGCACGACCACCTGGGTCGCGCGTCCGAGGGACTGCTCGCCGTGCGCTTCGCCGACGGCGCGCGCTTCGACCTTGGCGCGCTCGAGTGGCTCGGCTTGGTCCCCCTGGTCGTCGCGGTGACCCTCGCGGGGCGGTGGCCGCAGGCGGTGCTCCGCCAACAGGGCGCGTCGGCGCTGCTCGTCGTCGTGTATTATGTTTGCTTGCGGCTCGCCCTCGCGGCGTTCGCGACCTGACGCGCTCGCCGGATCGGCACGCCCAGCGAACGGTTTGGGCGCGAAGCTGGCTACGCACGCGCGCGCGCTGGCACGTGCCTCTCGTCCGCGTTATGAACCGCGCGATGTCTGAAGAGTCGCCCCTCACGCTGACCGATCCGGCTGCCCCTCCCACCTACGGGGACGGCGCGTTCTCGCGCTGGTGCGACGGCGTACTGCACGACAAGCGCGACCAGGTGTTCATCCACCTCACGATCCGGATGCTGCTCCTCATGACCGCGATGATGGCGGGCCTCTACGCCACGCTCCGCTTCGGGCCGCTGCACGGCGCGCAGCAGCTCCTCCCCATCGCGGTGTACCTCGCCGTGTGGGGCTACTTCGTGTCGCCGGTCATCCTGATGCTCCACAACACGATGCATCGGCCGTTCCTCAAGAAGCACAAGTGGTTCGACCGGGCGCACCCGTTCATCATGTCGTTCTTCTTCGGCATCCCCACGGGGTACCGGGAACACCACATCGGCATGCACCACGCCGAAGACAACATGCGCGAGGACCTGTCGTCGACGATCCGCTTCCAGCGCGACAGCTTCCTCCACTTCCTCGTGTACTTCTCGCGCTTCTTCTTCCTCGCCTCGATCGAGCTGCCCACCTACCTCGCGCGGCACAAGAAGAAGGGCATGGCGAAGCGCGCGTTCCTCGGCGAGGTCGGGCAGCTCTCGGTGGCCGCTGCCGCCGTCGCGCTCGATTTTCGCTTTGGCCTCGTCGCGTTCGTCATCCCGGTCGTGATGTGTCGCTTCATGATGATGGTCGGCAACTGGGGTCAGCACGCCTTCATCAACGTGGCGCGGAAGAACAACGGGATCGCCAACTCGATCACCTGCATCAACTCCGTGTACAACGAGCGCTGCTTCAACGACGGCTACCACATCAGCCACCACCTCATGCCGGCGCGCCACTGGACCGAGCACCCCGCCGAGCTCCTGAAGAACCGCGCGAAGTACGCCGAGCAAGGCGCGATCGTGTTCCGAGGCATCGACTTCTTCCTGGTGTCGGTCCTGCTTTGGGCCGGCCGCTACGACGTGCTGTCGCGCAGGTACGTGCGGCTCGGCGCGCCCATGACCGACGCCGAGGTCGAGGCGCTCCTCCGCGAGCGCGTGAAGCCCGTGGCGCGCTGGGAGCTCGAGTCGATCGGCGCCGAGCAGACCGCGTAGACCCACGACCCGCGAGTCGCGAGGTGCGCGCCAGGGTGCGCCAGCTGCGAAGGCGAGGCACGTTCCGCCCGCAAACCCACGCGCTCACCCGATGGCACGGCGCTCGCTAGAGCGCGGGCCATGCACGCCAACCCATCGAGGCTCCTCCGTTTTTTCGCGCTCGCTTCGCTAGCCTCGCTCGGGGCCTGCTCGTCCAGCGCGTCGTCCCCCGTCGTGAGCGACAAGCACCTCGACGTGAGTCGATTTCAGAAGGTGTGCGTCGAAGGCATCGGTGACCTGAAGCCCGCCTTCCCCGTCGACTACCTCGCGATCGTCGCCTCCGGTGGCGGCGGGCCTACGCTGGAGCCCTCACCCGAGCTCATCGACGCCTCGCTCGACGCCGGGTCCTCCGACGCGGCCGCGCCCGACGCAGCGCGCCCGCCGGGCCCTTCGTACGGAAGCCGCCTCGCCTTCGCGGGCGTGCCCTGCGCCACCGCGACAAACCGGGAGGAGTGCGAGGCGAAGCTCTCCGCCGCGTCCGCCCCCCGCGGGATGACCGCGTGGTCGAGCAACGCCGGCTACTCGGGCGGCGCTCGCCCGCCGGAGCCCAGCTACGCGCACTACGTGTACACGCGCGGCGACGAGGTGCGCGCGATCACCACCCGGGAGGACCTCGTACCGTTCCTCGCGCCCATCGAGTCCGTCGCCGAGGCCGTGCACACGGGCGGCGGTCCGTACTCCTCCTCGTGCGTGAGCGTGCGGAACGATCCGGAGGGCCTCGCGTTCTTCGGGGTCTCCTGCGACACCTCGTCCGACTACCCCTTCGAGACCATCACCCTCGTGCTCCGGGACGGGAGCCAGCGCCAGCTCGAGCGCTCGCAGCCAACGGACGGGAGCGCCTCGTACTGCGCGCCCAAGCCCTGAGCGAGCGCCAGAGCTCGCACCTGCTGGCGACCACTGGCCTCGGCGCTTCGTCAGCCGCCTACCGCCGCGGCGGAGGAGCGGCCCTCTCGTCGGACAGCTCCTTGACCGCGCCCCCGAGGGGCATCGGGTTCTCCCAGAAGCGCGTCGACGAGCCCTGGCGCAGCACCGTGAGGCGGAGCAGGTCGACCTCGAACAGGGCCATCAGGCCGCCGCTGGCGCCGCCGTCGAGGCTCGGGCTCTGCGCGCCGAGCCCGAGCTGGAGGCCGAAAGGAGCGCCGAAGAGCGCGACGACCTGGAGCGGCACGCGGCCGTAGGCCCCGTCCTTGTAGGTGCGCAGCGCGAGACCGAGCTCGACCGCGAGCCCGAAGTCGCCGCGCGCAAAGCCGCCGGTCGACAGGCGCGGGGCGATGGCCAAGTCGGTGCCCTGCGAGAAGAACGTCGTCATGCGGAGGCCGAGCCCCACCGTGGCCCGCGCGGCCGGCGTGGTGCCGACACCGAACGCGAAGCTCATCGCCGGGCGGGTCTCGAGGTCCCCGCCAAGCTCCCCGTTTCGCTGAAAGGCCACGCCGCCTCCGCCCGAGAACCACGCCGACGGCTCGGCGTGGGCGGGCGCGCTCCAGCCGAGCGCGGCGAGCGCGGCCGAAGCGAGGACGGCGAAGGGAAGCGGCGATCTCATACGCCCGCGTCGATTACCACACGTCCGACCGCGAAGGGGTCGCGTTCCTCGACCGCGATCAGCGGTGGACGAAGCCCCGCACGCGATCGACGATGAGCGCGATCGAGCGCTCGTCGTAGAGCAGCGAGTTGTGGCCCTTGTCGCGGAAGCTCACCACCTCGCCCGTGGGGAACATCGCCGAAGTCTCGGGCACCACGACGCGATCGGCCTCGGCGACGAGCGAGAGGTGCGGCACGTCGTGATCGTGCGCGCCCGCGCGGAGCCGGTCGAGCACCTCGCTCTCCTGGTGCAAGTCGCGCCCGACCAGGTAGGGGAACAGCTTCGCGTGACGGGTGCCGAAGAAAGGGCTCGCGATGGAAATGGTCTGCGCCACCTTGCGGGCACCGTGCAGCTCCTGCACGTAGTAGCGCGCCACCACGCCGCCGAGCGAGTGCCCCACGAGGTGCACCCTCGCGCCGTGCGGCAAGTGAGCCATGAGGCGCACGAGCTTCTTCGCGATACGCGCCACGCCCTCGCCGGGCGCGTGCGAGAAGGTCGCGACCTTCGCGCCGGCCTCCTCGAGCGCTCGGCGCATCGGTCGGAAGACCCCGGCGCTGGCGAGGAATCCGTGGATGAGCACGACGACGTCGTCGCCCGTGCGGACGCCTTGAGGGAGGCTTGGCAGGAGGTCGAGCGGTGAGAGAACGACCTCGCGAAGCGTCGCAAGGGTCTCGGTGAGGTCCCCCCGGCGCGGTAGTAGGGCTCGCATCGGTGCGCTCCACAAAGCACGAAGCGTGCGAGGGCTCCAAGTTTTCCGCCTTGCGACGTGCGCGTGTGGGCAAGTAGGAGGTGACCTATGGACGAGGCCGACGACGTGCGAGGTGGCACACCTGAGCGCCCAGCCCACGCGATCCGCGTCGAGGTGAGCGACCGGGACATCGACGTGCTCGGTCACGCTAACAATGTCGCATACTTGCGCTGGGTGCAGGACGTGGCGGTCGCGCACTCCGACGCCGTGGGCCTCACCTTCGAGCGCTACCGTGAGCTCGGCGGCGTGTTCGTCGTGCGGCGCCACGAGATCGACTACCTGCGATCCGCGCTACACGGCGAGGTGCTCGAGGTGCGTACGTGGATTCCCAGATCGATGGCGGCGAAGGTCCTGCGGAAGACGGAGGTGCGGCGCCTCACCGGGGAGGTGCTCGTGCGCGCGGAGACCACCTGGGGCTACATCGACGTGCGCGCGCTCCGCCCCACGCGCATCCCCGACAGCGTGCGCGAGGCGTTCGGCATGCCGCGCACGCCGCGCGAGGCCCCCCCGACCACGGAGTCCCCCGGCGACTCGAGCGGCTAGCGACGCGCCGACAGGGGGGAGGGACGCGGTGATTTTAGGAGCTCGCGAGGAGCACCGAGACGTCCTCGTCCTCGGGAGCGCGGCCGTCGATGAAGTCCCGCACGAAGCGGTCTTTCGTGACGCGAAACTCGTCGGGCGTGCCGTGGAGGGCGACGCGACCCTGGTTCAGCATGACGAGGCGATTCGAGACGCTGAACGCCGTGCCCATGTCGTGCGTGACCACGATGCTCGTGAGCTTCAGCTGGCGCTGGATGCTCATGATGAGGTTGTTGATGCGCGCCGTGTTGATCGGATCGAGGCCCGTCGTGGGCTCGTCGTAGAGGATGACCTCCGGCTGAAGCGCGAGCGTGCGGGCCAAGCCGACGCGCTTGCGCATGCCGCCGCTGAGGTCGGACGGGCGCATGGCCTCGATGCCCGGGAGCCCCACCGCCTCCAGCGACCAGTCCACGCGCGCGGCGATGTCGCGCTCGGGCATCGTCGCCCAGTACTGCTCGCGCAGGCCGTACGCGACGTTGTCGCCGACGGACATCGAGTCGAAGAGGGCCGCGCCTTGGAACAGGTAGGCCACGCGGCGCCGCACGTCGAAGAGCTTGCGCTCGCTCATGCGCGTGATCTCTTCGCCGTCGAACGTGATGGTCCCGGAGTCGACCGAGATGAGCCCGATGAGCATTTTCAGGAGCACGCTCTTGCCCGTGCCGGAGGGCCCCATCACGGTGGTGGTCTCGCCTCGGCGAAACTCGAGATCGAGCCCTTTGTAGACCTCCTTCGGCCCGAACGCCTTCTTCACGTGGGAGAAGCGGATGAGCACGTCCCCCATGGCGGTCTTGACGTCGGGCTGCACGCACCAACTCTAGATGGGCGAGCGTGATTCTCGAACACGAAACGTGCCCCTCTCGGGCGGGGATCACAAGGCGTGGCGGGGGCGCGCTGGGAACGCGCGGGGCGGAGCGCACAGGTTGTCCACAGGCCGCGCGGGCGCGCGCGCGTGTCGCGACTTTCCCCCGGCGCCGCGTTTGGCTAGGGTGCCGCCTCCCACGTGTCCGACCCGGTCGAGTTTGAAGCAGGCGCCGCGACCTATTCGGTGAGCCTTCCGCAGTTCGAGGGCCCACTCGACCTCTTGCTCCATCTTTGCCAGAAGCATGAGCT
Source organism: Myxococcales bacterium (assembly GCA_016720545.1). Lineage (NCBI taxonomy): Bacteria > Pseudomonadati > Myxococcota > Myxococcia > Myxococcales > Myxococcales bacterium. The sequence goes on along the minus strand of JADKKK010000004.1, from coordinate 273,453 downwards.
GGACATCCTCGACATCCCCATGGGGTTCATCACGAAGAAGTACCTCGAGTACCTCGACGTGATGACGCACATGCAGCTCGACGTCGCGTCCGAGTACCTGCTGATGGCCGCGACGCTCACGCACATCAAGTCGAAGATGCTGCTGCCGCTGCCACCGCCCGGGCAAGAGGACGACGCATCCGAGGAGGAGGAAGAGGACCCCCGCGAGGCCCTCATCCGGCGGCTGCTCGAGTACCAGAAGTACAAGCTCGCGGCCGCCCAGCTCGAGGCGCAGGGCATCGCGGCGCAGAACGTGTTCCTGCGCGGCGCGCCCCCGGAGCCCGCGTTGGGTGAGCCCGCGCTGCCGCCGCTGGCCGAGATCCCGCTGTTCCGACTCATCGAGGCTTTTCAGGGCGTCCTCGCGAAGAGCAAGGTCAAGATCGGGCACGACATCGTCGCCGACCGCATCAGCATCACCGACCGCATCCACGAGCTGCTCGCGATCCTGGAGACGCGCCGCCAGGTGGTATTCGAAGAGCTGTTCGAAGGCCTGGTGAGCAAGTTCGACCTCGTGATCACCTTCCTCGCGCTGCTGGAGATGACCCGACTGCGCATGACGCGGCTCTTCCAGACCGACGCCAGCTCCCCGCTGTACGTCGAGTACCGCGCGGCAGCGGGCGATCCGCTGCCCGAGGGGCTCGAGGCGCCCAGCACCGCCTCCCCTCCCCCGACAGCGCACGCGGCCGCACCCACGGAGGCGGCGATCGCGACGAGCGCGACGGCAGAGTCGCCTGTGGACGCACACGCGCCCGCCGAAGCGGGAGAGGCCGTCGCGGAAGACGCGGTCGAACCCGTGGCCACCGAAGAGCCCGCCGCGAAAGACGCGAAGCCCGCGCCTGGGCCCAGCGCGGAGGACACCGAGCCCGCGCTTGAGCGCAGCGCGGAGGTCGCCGGCGAGCCCCTGGCGACGGAAGAGCCCCCGCCCGTGGCCCCCCCCCCAGGAGAGCCCGACTCAGAGCCCGCCACGCGCGCCGATGTCGCGGCAGCGGAGGACGCCGGCCTTCCGGAAGGCGACAAAAACGACAATAATCACGATGGAGAAGCGGCGATCTTCGGTGACCCGCGGCCGCCGCTCGCGGGCGACGACGACGACAAGACCGACGACGACAAGACCGACGACGAGACCGACAGAAGGCGCACCCCGTGACCAGTCGCAAGAAGAAGCAGGCCACCGCCGCGCGAAAGAAGACGGCCCCGCGCTCCGAGAGCGCCGCTGCCCCGCCGGACGCCGCGCCCGCCGCGGTCGAGACCGCGAGCGCGCCAGACCTCGGCGGCGAGGCGGAGGCGACCGCGCCGGCGAAGGCCCGTGACGAGGCCAACGGCGAACCGGGCGGGGACGACGAGGACGGCGCCGACGCCCCCGCGACCCACCACGCCGCGTCCGACGCGGACGGGCCGCCTGGGGTGCACGGCGACGACGCCGAACCAAGCGAAAGCGCCCCCGCCGCGCAGGACGCGGCCCAGGACGACGAAGACGGCGAGTGGCCCGAGACCCCCGACTCAGTCGTACCCCCGGCGCCGGCGGGCCCCGACGACGGCCCCGACGAGGTCGTGACGTCCCTCGCCGGGTTCCGCTGGCCCGACGACGTCGACGTCACGGTGAACCTCACCGGCGGCCTGCCCGCCCTCTACGAGCGCGACGATCTCGCCGAGGGCGGCGCCCACGACGTCGTCATCATCGACAGTGGCGCCACCGGCGAGACCGAGGACGTCACCGAGACCCACCTGCGCGGCCTGGTGGAGGCGCTCGTGTTTGCCTCCGACTCGCCGGTGCGGCCCGCCGAGCTCGCCCGACGCGCCGAGAGCACGACGAAGGAGATCCGCCGGGTCCTCGCGAGCCTCCGCGCGACGTACCTCGGTCGTGGGATCCAGCTCGACGAGGTCGGCGGCGCGTGGGTGTTCCGCACGAACCCGGTGTACGCCCCGTTCGTGCGCGAGCTCACGGGTCAGAAGCCCGTGAAGCTCACCCGCGCGCAAATCGAGACCCTGTCGATCCTCGCCTACCGGCAGCCGATCACGAGGCCCGAGATCGACGACATCCGCGGCGTCGACTCCGGCCCGGTCCTGAAGATGCTTCTCGAGCGCGATCTCATTAAAATTCTTGGTAAAAAGGACGAACCGGGGCGCCCCATCCTGTACGGCACGACCCCCCAGTTCCTCGAGTTCTTCGGCATCGCCTCGCTGAAAGATCTCCCGACGCTGCGCGAGTTCACGGAGCTCAACGACGACTCCAAGCGCGTCATCGAGCGCGAGCTCGGTGAGCCCTACGAGGAGCCCGCGCCGGAGGGCGAGACGCTCGCGCCGGAGGAAGACCCCGCCTCGCCGAGCGAAGACCTCGGTCTGCCGGAGGAGGGCACAACCGCCCCGGCCGACGAGCTCGTGGGGGACACGCGCGTCGACGAGGCGCTCGCGGAGCTCGAGCGCGCGTCGCTCGCGACCGAGGCCGATCCCGAGGAGAGCGCGCTCGGCGACGCCCTCGCTGCCGCGGCGGGCGCGGCGGGCGCGGCGGGCGCGGCGGGCGACGACGACGCGCCAGACGTCCTCGGCGGCGACGACGACGACGCAGACGACGACGGCTTCGACCTCGGGGACGAGGAGCCCGAGGCCGGCGACGTCGGCGAGGGTCCGGGCGACGACGACGACGCCGCCTGAGCGAGGCGCTCCGGCGCCTCTCAGTCGTCGGCGGGATCGGCGTAGCCAGCGGCGAGCTTCAGCGCCTCGTCGCGCAGCCTCTTGTGGGCCGCGAGCTTGCGCACGAGCCCCCAGAAGCCGGGGTCGGCCAGGGTCTTCATCGCGTCCGGCCCCTTGGACTTGCGCGGGATCGACGAGGGTCCCTTCGCCCGCAGGGTCTCCATCTGCTCGACGAACGCCTTGGTGGGGAAGAGCTCGCCTCGCTCCCACGCCATCACGATGGACTGCTCGATCGCGAGCGCGGCGGCGAGCTCCTTCGCGGTGCACGCGAGCTCCTTGCGGAGGGCCTTGAGGTCTTCGGGCTGCAAGCGGGTGCTCCTTCGGGGCCACGCGCGCGAGCGATTCGCGACAGAGGCCTGCCGGTGCGCTATCCTAGTTCATCTGGCCGCGACCCAGCGGCTCTTCGCTCCTCTTGCGGCTCCGGCCGCGCTTTGGAAACCGCCTTGCGCCTCCTCTGCTGCTTTCGTAAGCGCGCCGTCCTGGCGTTCGGCGCCGTCACACTGTCGGCGAGCGCGGCCGCCGTCGTGGCGTGCGGAAGGTCCGGCGATCCAGCCACGATCATCCTCCAGCCCGACACGGGCGCGACGCCCCTCCCACGCGACGGGTCGCTCGTGCCGACGGAAGCAGGGGCGCGGCTCGGCACGCTCCGGGTGGTCCATGCGGCGGTCGGGCTGCCGGCGCTCGACTTCTGCACGCGCACCGGCCCACAGGACCTCTACGCGGGCCCGTTCCTCGGCGGGGGGCGCTCACGAGATGGCGGGATCGCCGCCGAGGCGGGCGACGGCGACGCGGGCGACGCGCAGGCCTCCGACGCGAGTGACGCGCGCGACGCGACGGCGAACGGGCCCGACGGCGCGGCCGTCGGAGTGAGCTTCCTGACCGCCTCGCAATACGTGTCGGTCGAGGGCTCCGGCACGGTCGAGATCGCGATGGTCGCGGCGGGCTCGGGCTCCTGCGCCCAGCCGCTCGCCGTGGGCACGATCACGCTCGAGCCAGGAAAGCTGAAGACCGCGGTCGTGCACCTCACGGGCCCCCTCTCTCCGGACGCTGGCAACGCCGACTCCGGCACCGCGACCGCCGACGCAGGCCCGACCGACGCCGGCGCCGACGCGGGTCGCGCGGCGGCCGGCGTAGCGGCCTTCGACGACGCCCCCGACGTGTTCCCTAACCGCGCGACCTTGCGGCTCATTTACGCGTCCGCCGGGGTCAAGCCGCTCACCGCGACGCTGTACGCGACGCGGACCACCACGCTCGGCACGCTCGCGCCCCTCTCGGCGCTGCGGGCCGAGTCCGACGCCGCGCCCGTGGACACCCTCGGCTACGCGTCCGTCGACCCTGGACCGCCGCCAACCACGCTAGGCCTCCGCGACGAGGGCGCACCGAGCCCGTCGCTGAGCGCGCAGGCCGACCTCGGGCTCACGGGTGGATCGCTCCACACCGCGTTCGTCGTGCGCGATGGGGACAAGAGCGCGATCCTCTACTGCAACGACGTGAACACGGTGGGGCCCCGCACGCAGTGCTTCGTGCTCGCGTTCCCGTGAGCCGCAGCGTTGGCGGCGCGCGCACCGGCGGGCGTGCGCGCGCGCGTGAGTTGCGCTAGGGAGGCCGCGTGAGCATGCCTGCCCCGTCCGCCGCGACCGCCGCGACCGCGCCCCCGTCGTTCGACGCCGTCTTCGCGTCGAAGCCCGTGATCCTCGCGCCCATGGAGGACATCACGGACGACGTATTTCGGCGCCTCTGCCGCACCGTAGGCGCCGACGTGTGCGTCACCGAGTTCGTCAACGTCGAGGGCTTGCTGCGCGGCTGCCGCAACGCCAAGCGCAAGATCCACCTCTCCGCGGACGACCAGCTCACCGCGATCCAAATTTACGGCTCCGACCCGATCCGCCTCGCGGAGGCCGCGCGCATCGCCGCCGACGCGCGCCCGTTCTACCTCGACGTCAACTGCGGCTGCTGGGTGCCCAAGATCGCAGGCCGGGGAGCCGGCGCCGGTTGGCTCCGCGATCCCGCCGCGATGGTCGAGATGGCCGCGATGGTGGTGCGCAGCGTGGACGTGCCGGTGACGGTGAAGACTCGCATCGGCTACGGCCCCGAGTCGCACATGCCGATCGTCGATTTGGCCAAGCGGCTCGAGGACGTCGGCGTGCGCGCACTCACGGTGCACTGCCGCACCGCGCAGATGGGCCACTCCGGCCCCGCCGACTGGTCGTGGGCGCGGCGTGCACGTGAGCAGGTGGGCATCCCCGTGATCGTGAACGGCGACGTGCGCTCCGGAGAGGACGCCGAGCGCGCCCTGGCCGAGACCGGCTGCGCCGGCGTCATGGTCGGTCGCCGGGCGATCGAGCACCCCTGGGTCTTCCGCGAAGCGTACGCGGTGCTACGAGGCGGCGCGGCGATCGCGCAGCCCACGCCGGGCGAGCGCCTCGCCCTCTGCCGAGCCCACCTCATGGCGAACGTGGCCGAGCGCGGCGCGCCCTTCGGCGTGAGGTGCACGCGTCGGCACCTCTCCGGGTACCTCCACGGCCTGCCCGGGGCATCGCGCCTCCGTCAGGAGCTGAACCTCTGCGACTCGCTCGAGGGGTGCCTCGCCATCCTCGACGGCGCCCGCTCGGCCGCCGCGTAGAACGCGTCGCGCGCGGCGATCAGGCGCCGCACGCGACCGCGAGGCGCTCGCCCCGCAAGCGCGTGAACGTCACGCGCTCTGCAGCGCCGAGGGCCGTGAGGAAACGAACGCCGGCCGCGCGCAGGCGGGGCGCCTCGTCGCGCTCGTAGGTCGCGAGCGCGTCGCGCGAAGAGAACATGTAAAGCACACGCACCTCGAGCGGCACCTCGTCGGAGACGAGCACCTCGCCCGAGCCGGCCCCTGCAGCGCACACCTCGGGGACGTGCGTATTGCAGAGCCACGCGACGTACGGGTCGCGATCCGCGGGGTCGGCGAGGAGGCACCGAACCTCGTAGAAGATCTCGCGGTTCGGGGGCGCCGTCATGCAGGCTGTATCGCGCCGCGCGGCCTAACGGGCAAGTGAAAGCGGGCGAAACGTACGCGGCGCTTGGGTGGGCGCTCACGCCGCCCTTATCCTGCGCGCATGGCCGTCAGGACTGCCGGGCGAACACCGCCACCGCCGCGACACGCGACGCCCGACGCGCGAACGGTGGGCGTCGAGCTCGTGTGGGACGAGGCGCACGCGACCCGGGTGCTCGGCGACCTCGTGCTCGGCGCCCGACGCTCCCTCTTTCTCTCCACCGCGAACGCGAAAGACGTCCGCGTCCCCGCGCCCGTGGGCACGCGCGACCGCGCGCGGGGCAGGTACGTCTCGCTCCTCGGCCTCCTCGCCGAGCGCGTCCGCGACGGCCTCGAGCTACGCTTTCTGCACGCCGGCGCGCTCTCGCGACCATTCCGCGCGTCGCTCGCGCGGTGGCCCGCGCTCGGGCGTTGCCTGCGCTCGTGTCCCCGCGTTCACCTGAAGATGATCGCCAAGGACGGCGAGCGCCTCTACCTCGGCAGCGCGAACTTCACCGGTGCGGGCCTCGGCGAACGCGGCGACGAGCGACGCAACTTCGAGCTCGGCCTGGTCACCTCCGACGACGTGCTGCTCGACGCGGCGCAGGCGCGGTTCGACCGCATCTGGCGCGGGGCCGAGTGCGGCGCTTGCAAGCTGCGTGGCGAGTGCCCCGACCCCATCGATCTCCTCGTGGAACGAGCCGCCTCGCCCACGAAGCCCTCGCCCACGAAGGCCACGCCCACGAAGGCCTCCCCCGCGAATACCCCGCCTACGAAGGCGAAAGCCACGGTGCGCTCGAGCCGTCGACCGACCCACGCCTGACGCGGAGAACGCGGAGAACGCGGAGAACGCGGAGAACACGACCGCGAGACCGCGCGCGCGCGTACACTCGGCGCCATGCACGAGCCCCCCGACTACCGCACGGCCCCGTCCTCTACGATGCCGCTCATCGTCACCACGGGCCCCAACATCGAGGGCCACCGCATCACCGCTTACCTCGGCGTCACGCGCGGCATCGTCGTGCGCAGCGTGAGCTTCGGCCAGGGGTTCGTCGGCGCCTTCAAGCAGCTCGGCGGGGGCAACATCGAGGAGTACGTGCAGGTGTGTGACACCGCGCGCCAAGACGCGTACCGCATGATGGTCACGCACGCCGAGGCGATCGGCGCGCACGCGATCATCGGCATGCGCTACGACGCGACCGAGTTCTCGCAGGGCGCGACCGAGGTGCTGGCGTACGGCACCGCGGTGCGCATCGAGGCGCTCTGACCCGCGCGGCTCAGCTCCAGCGTTTCTGCCCTGCCTTCAGGCCGGGGAGCCTCGGGGAGCGAGCGCGGCCTTCAGTCGCTCCGCGAGCTTCGGGCCCGTGCCCGCGTCCTCGTGCTTGAAGAACACGTACGCGTCGGTCCACGACGCGCCCCGCAAGCGCTCCGCCCACGCGGCGAGATCGCTGTCGGTGTATTCTACACGTCGCAGGCGCAGATACCCTACAGGCGCGGTCTCGACGAACGGCGCCGCCTTGCGCGGGTTGACGTCGTCGACGATGCAGAGCGTCGCCGCATGCTCGCGGAGCAACGCGAACGTGTCGTCGGAGAACCACGAGGCGTCGCCGAACTCGACCACGACGGGCGCGGGTCGCGGCAGCGCCTCGAGGAACGCGCCGAGGAGCGCGAGGTCCTTCTTCATGTGCTGCGGCAGCTGGAAGAGTAGCGGCCCGAGGCGCGCGTCGAGCGAGGCGGCGACGGCGCAGAAGCGATCGACCGAGTCTTGAACGTCGACGAGCCGCCGGTGGTGGGTGATGCGCTGGGGCGCCTTCAGCACGAACGTGAAGTCGGGCGGCACCTCGGCGGCCCAGCCCTCCAGCAGCTCGGGCTTGGGCATGCGGTAGAAGGTCGCGTTGATCTCCACTGTGGAGAACCGCTCCGCGTAGTACGAGAGCATCTTCTTCTGCGGCAACTTCTCGGGGTAGAACGTGCCCTTCCACTCCGCGTACGAGAACCCGCTCGTGCCCACCCGAATGCCCATCCGCGAAGTCTACGTGAACCCACCGTCGCCGCGCGCGTCATCCGGCAGCCGGGCTGCCGAGGGGGCCCGGTGAGGCCATTCTCCGCGCGCTCCACGCACGACCTGACGGAGAACGAGCTCACGCGCGCGCTCGCGAGGGCGCGGGCCCGCGGTCCGGTGCTCGACCTCACGGCGTCGAACCCCACCACCGTGGGGCTCCCGTGCCTCTCGGAGCGCGGCCGCGCAGCCCTCGCGGCGCCGAGCGTGGCGACGTACGAGCCGCTGCCGTTCGGGCTGCCCGACGCGCGCGCAGCGATCGCCGCGAGCTACGCCTCGCTCGGCGCCCAGGTCACCCCGGCTCGCGTCGTCTGCACGGCGAGCACCAGCGAGGCGTACTCGTGGCTCTTCGGTCTCCTCGCGGATCCGGGCGACGAGGTGCTCGTGCCGCAGCCGAGCTACCCGCTCTTCGCCTACCTCGCGCGCCACCAGTCGGTCGTCCCCGTCCCCTACCCGCTCCGCTACGACGGCGCCTGGCACATCGACCTCCCCGAGCTTCGCGCGCGCGTGGGGCCGCGGACGCGCGCCGTCGTGCTGGTGTCGCCGAACAACCCCACGGGCTCCTATACGAAGCGTCACGAGCTCGAGGCGCTCCTCGACCTCGACGTGCCGCTCGTGAGCGACGAGGTGTTCGCGCGCTACCCTCTGCTCGAGGCGCGAGGTCGCGTCGACACCGTCGCAGGCGTGCAGCGAGGGCTCGTGTTCGCGCTCTCAGGCCTCTCCAAGGAGGCGGCGCTGCCGCAGCTGAAGCTCGGGTGGCTCGTGGCGGCGGGCGCGCCGGATCGCGTCGACGAGGCGCTCGCGCGCCTCGAAATCACCGCCGACACGTTCCTCTCGGTGGGCGCGCCGGTACAGGCGGCGGCGCCGACGCTGCTCGAGGAGGCCGGCGCGGCGCGCGGGGCGATCCTCGATCGCCTCCGAGAGAACCTCGCCGCGCTGGACGTTGCCCTCGGATCCACCTCCCCGCTGACGCGCCTGCGCGTCGAGGGCGGCTGGTATGTGACGGTGCGGCTGCCGCGCGTGCCGCGTGGTGAGGCGGCGCGCTCGCGCGAAGGTGAGGTGTCGGGACCTCACCTCGGGCACGAACCGGAGCGTCTCGACGAGGACTTCGCGCTCGAGCTCCTCGAGCGCGACGGCGTCTACGTCCACCCCGGGTCGTTCTTCGAGCTCGACGGCGCGCACGTCGTCCTCAGCTTGCTCACGGAACCAGCACAATTTCGCGCGGGGACGCTCGCGCTCCGGCAGCGCGCCGACGCCGCGCTGGCGTGACCGGTCACCGTGCTTGCCAGGGCCGCCGGTTCCACGAATAATCTCGCCCACATGTCCTTCCCCCGGCTACGCGCATCGCTCGCCGACGATCGGGCGGCCGCGCGCGTCCTCGAGCGCGCGCTTCGGCACGAACGCGGGATCGTGCCCCTCACCAGCGCGGTGGAGCACTCGGGGACCCACGTCCTAGAGATCGCCTTCAGCGGCGGCAAGGTCGTGGAGGTGCTGGTGGAGCCGATGGGGCCCGGCGGCCCGGACGGCCAGCCGATGGACCTGCGCCCGTCCAGCCAGACGCAAATGGCCGAAATCTTTGCGCTCATCGAGCGACTCGACGCGCCGATGCGGCTCGGCGCGTACTCGAGCGTGCCCGCCCGCCCGACGAGCGCGCCGCCAAAGCCTCTCGCCGCCACGGCCGCCAGCGAGATCGCCGCGGCGGGCACGGGCCCCTCGCCCGCTCGCCGGCCTGGCGCGTACGTGCTCGTCGCGGGCGAGCCCGAGCCCGAGCCTGAGCCCGAGCCCGAACCGCCCCAGCCGGAACCCCACTCGGCGGACGACGACGAGCCCACGCTCCTTCGCCAAGCCGCGAGCCGCGCGGAGACCCTCGCGCCGCCTCCGGAGGACACGCCGGAAGAGATCCCTTCGTCCTCGCGCCTACGCTCCACAGGGCCCGAGGCCTTCTCCGCCACACTGATGCCTTCAGACCTCGATCTGTCGGGCAACCCGGGCGACTCGTACGGACCGCCGCCGTCGTCGTCGGTGCCCGCGCGCCGCATCAGCCTGCCCGCCGCGCCGATCTCGTCGAGCTCGCTCCCCATTGCGGAGCGCTCGCCCGACAGCGAGTCGGGCCTCATCGGGCGCGTCATCGGTGGGAAATACGAGATCGTCAGTTCCATCGGCCGCGGGGCCTCCGCCGAGGTCTTCCGCGCCGAGCACGTCACGCTCAAGCGGCCCGTCGCCGTGAAGATCCTCCACCAGGAGAACCAGGGCTCCGATCAGTTCGTGAAGCGCTTCAAGGCCGAGGGCCGCACGCTGAGCCGCCTCGAGCACCAGAACATCGCCCGCGTGATTGACTTCGGCGAGGACCCGGGCGGGCTGCTCTACCTGGTGATGGAGATGATCACCGGCAAGAGCCTGGAGTTCCTGATTTGGGCGGGGGGCACCCTCCCGGTCCCGAAGGTCCTCGACGTCGCGATGCAGGCGTGCAGCGCGCTCGCCTTCGCACACGACGAGGGCATCGTGCACCGCGACGTGAAGCCTGAGAACATCCTCCTCGTGCCGCACAAGGATGACGACGGTGACCCCTGCGACATCGTGAAGGTGTGCGACTTCGGCCTCGCCAAGCTCCAAGATCCCGACGCGGAGAGCGCCGAGCTCACCATGCGCGGCGCGGTCTGCGGCTCGCCCGCGTACATGTCGCCCGAGCAGATCCGCGGTGAGCCGCTCGACGCGCGCACGGACATCTACTCGCTCGCGGTCACGCTGTACGAAGCGCTGACGGGGAAATACCCGCACGACGCGATCGGGCTCACCGACCTGTTCGCGAAGAAGCTCATGGCCGATCCGACCCCGCTGCGCGCGCACCTCCCCGACATCGACCCGGGGCTCGAGGCCACGATCATGCGCGCCATGTCGCGCGAGCCGGAGGACCGGCAGCCGGACGCTCGCGCCCTCCGCAAGGAGCTGCGCGCCGCGCTGAAGTCGAAGAAGAACGACTAGAGCGCCGAACCGCTTGATTCGATCGGCTTTTCGCCGATTTACGTCGCCGTACTTCGTTGCTCCTCCTCGCCTAGCAGTAGGACTCGTCGTCACGCCTCGCACGGCTCGCAACTCGGCGAAAATCCTCGGTCATCAAGCGGTTCGGCGCTCTAGTCCCCTGGAAGCGTGATCCCTTCCAGAAGTCGCGCGGCTCGGCCTTTCGCCACAAGGGAGCGAGGGGGTGTCCCGTTTTCGGCGGCGGTGGGAGGATACTCATGTTCGAGGGTCGGCGTTCTCGCGCGGTCACACCCGAAACCACTGTCCCCTGAGCGCAAAGCCGCCTCCAACGCGCGGAACGACGTCCGAGTTGAGGACGGGCCCGCCGCCGCCGCGCGTGGCGCTCGCGCGAGACGGGCTCACCACCGCGCCCACGCGGCGGTTCCCGTGAAGGACGAGGCGATGCCATCGCTTCCTGGGCGCGAGCGACTCGGTCCGTCGGGTCTACTTCGTGAGATCGACGAACCACTTGGCCGTGGCGACGCTCTTGAAGTCGGGGTCCTTCGGCGCGCGCGCCTTCACCTTGGGCCCGCCGACGGCGATGGCGAGCTTGAGCGCCTTCTCGGCGTTGACCGCGTCGTTCGTGAGCGCGTACGCGCAGGCGAGGTTGTACGGGGGGAGCGCCGCCGACGGGTTGGCCCACGTCGCCTTGAGGAAGAGGTCGCGCGAGCCGGCGTAGTCCTTCTTCTGGTGATGGCGGAAGCCCGTGTCGTTGTAGATGAGGCTCGCCAGCCGGCCGAGGGGGAGGCGCACGATCGACACCTCGTTGCACCACTCCATGCAGAAGAAGTGACCGATGAAGGCGAGCTCGGAGCGATCGGGAGAAGCCAGAATGCCGTTCCAGCTGCCGCTGTATTGCAGGTCGGGGGTGGGCGGCTTGACGCTGACCGTGACGGAGAACACGGGGTCCTCGGCGCCCACTCGGCCGCCGATGCGCAGACCGTTGTCCGAGCTGACCTCGACCGTGAGGTCCCTCGCGAACGCCCATGGCGTGACCACCGCCGGCGGGAGCACCCCCATCCCCTTGGCGACGTGCGTCGGCGAGCCGCCCTTCAGCGCCGTGATCTTCTCCGCGAACGCGGGACCGACGACGCCTTTGTCGGGGTCGACGCCGACGATCTTCGTGGGGCCGGTGGCGGCCGCGAAGTAGCAGCGATCGCCGAGCTCCGTGCCCTTGGGCGGGCCGTCGCCGTAGCCTGCGCCCATGTGGCCGCACGCGATGACCTCCGCGCCGTCCTTCGAATAGCCGAACACCGTGGCAGGATCGTCCATACCGCTGCCGATAGGCGCCGGATACCCCTTCATCACGAGGGGGCCGGGGGGCCCGAAGTCGACCGTGGGGAGCCCGACGCTCGCCGGCGTGACCGTGGGCGCGGGCGCGGGCGCGCCGCCGTCGGGATCGCTCGCTCCGGCCACGGCGACGACGCTGGGCGCGTTGGCGAACACCTTTCGCGGGCCGGAGTGCGTCGGGCGGGCGGGCCCCGGTTCGACGACGCTCGCAGCCGCCTTCGCCGACGCGCCCGTGGACGCCGCGCCAACGCTGGCGCTGCTCGCTGCTGGACTCGCCTCGGGCTTGGTGTCCTTGCAGTGGACGAGCGGGATCGTGAGGGCGGCGAGCGCTACGAGCATCAACGACGAGGGCGCGTGGGGCATCGAGCTATCCTCTCATGGTGGGAGGCACGCGAGCGTGCCTCAATCTGCGATGACGAGCGAGCACAACCCCTACGCCCCGCCAGCGAGCACGATTCCACCGCGGCCCGCGCCATCCTCGATGGGCCCGGGTCCGCTCCCACGCGTCGAAGACGACGCCCTCGTCGTGCACGAGGAGAGCCCGCTGCCGAGGCGCTGCGCCAAGTGCGGCGAGAAGGGCGACGCGAAGCCGACCGTGCGCGAGTTTCAGCACGTGCCGTGGTGGGGGCACCTGCTCGTCGGCGGCTTCGCCGTGCTCGTCTTCCGTCGCGTCGCGCGCATCCCGCTGCCGCTCTGTGGCGCGTGCACCGATCGCTGGACCGAGCACCAGCGCGCGTTCGGGCGCGCAATACTCGCCATGGTGGCCGTGGCCGTCGTGCCGTTCGTGTTCTTCCTCGGCGCCGAGGAGGACGCGCGCGGCCCGCTCGGGCTCCTCACGATGCTGGGGCTCGCCGGCATCTTGGTGGGGGGAACGCTCCTCCGGCGCGCCCGCCTCGACCCGTTCATCGTGCGGTCGAAGGTGGTGCGCGACCGGGCCGCGTGGCTCACCGGGCTCCACCCGACGTTCGTCGCGCGCGCGACCCGCTCTCCGCGTGGGCCCCGCGCGGCCGCGCCGGCGAACCGCGAGGAGTCGCCCGCCGACGAGCTCACCCGACGATGAATTTCATCAAATATTCTATAGACTTGCCGTAGGGGGGGCGCATGAGTCCGGTCGCGTTGAGGCGCGCCTGGTGGAAGACCGGCTTCTTCTTCGTGAAGGCGTCGAAGCCCTCCTTGCCGTGGTAGTGGCCCATGCCGCTCGGACCGACGCCGCCGAACGGCATGTCGTCCTGGGCGATGTGCAACATCGTGTCGTTGATCGTGACGCCTCCGGAGACGGTCTCGGCGAGGACGCGGTTCACCGCGTCGGTGTCGTGATCGAAGTAGTAGAGCGCGAGCGGCCGCGGGTGATCGTTCACATAGGCGATCGCCTCGTCGAGGCCCTCGTACGGCACGATGGGCAGGAGCGGCCCGAAGATCTCCTCCTGGAGGATCGCCGACGACTCCTTCGCGTCGAGCACCAGCGTCGGCTCGAGCTTGCGGGTGCCGTCGAACGACTCGTTGCCGGGGTTGATGGGCACGAGGCGCGCGCCGCCCTCCTTCGCGTCGGTGAGGTAGCCCTGGAGGCGGGCCTTCTGCCGGTCGTTCACGATGGCGGTGTAGTCGGCGTTGGCGACGAGCGTGGGGTACATGCGCGCGACCGCCGCCTTGCACTCGGCGACGAACGGCTCGAGGTCCTTCCGCGGCACGAGGACGTAGTCCGGCGCGATGCAGGTCTGGCCCGAGTTGAAGAGCTTCCCGCCCATGATGCGCTCGGCCGCGGTGGCGAGGGAGAAGTCACGCCCGATGATCGCCGGCGATTTGCCCCCGAGCTCGAGGGTGAGCGGGACGAGGTTCTCGGCCGCCGCGCGCATGACGGCCTTGCCCACGCGCGTGGAGCCGGTGAACACGAGGTGGTCGAACGGCAGCGACGAGAACTCGGTCGCGACGTCGACGCCGCCCAGGTGACACGTGACGTGGTCCGCGGCGAACGTGTCCTTCACGAGCTTCGCGATGAGCTCGCTGGTCTCGGGGACGAGCTCGGAGGGCTTCAGCATCGCGCGGTTGCCTGCCGCGAGCGCAGCGACGAGCGGCGCGAACACGAGCTGCACGGGGTAGTTCCACGGCGCGATGATGCCGACGACGCCGAGCGGCTGGTTCTGCACCTCCGCGCGGCCGGGGAGGAAGGTCCACGCCACCTCGCGGGGCTCGATCTCCATCCACTCGTGGAGGCGCTCCTTTGCGTAGTCGAGGCCGGTGATCGTGACGAAGATCTCGGCGACGAGGCTCTCGACGCGTGAGCGGCCGCCGAAGTCGGCGGAGATGGCGCGCGCGATCTCTTCCTTCCGAGAGACCAGCGCCTTGCGGAGCGCGTCGAGGTGCGCGATGCGCTTCTCGTAGCTCGGCGCGCCTTGTTTGCGCTGCGCCGCCTTCAGCGTCGCGAGCGTGGCGGACAAGCTCGACCGCGCCCCCGACACGGGGCCGTCGTCGGTAGGGGCGGGCGCCTTGGTGACGTTCTCGGGGGTGGGTTCCTGGGCAAGCGACATGGCGGTCTCCCTCGGTTCGCGCGTTCGCGTTCGCGTTCGCGTTCGCGTTCGCGTTCGCGTTCGCGTTCGCGACCAGGCCACGAGCGGCCCGGTCTCTCTCGCCGAGACACGGTAGCGACACATCCGGCGTCGCGCACGCCGTTCGCCCGGAAAAGCGCGCGCGGACCCCAGGGAGAGCTCGGCGGGTCGACCCGGTGGCCGGAGACGCTCAGCATTTTGATGAATCTTCCCCCCCCGCCCCCCGGCACTCCGTGGTGCAATCGCCACGCCGAGCGCCGCCTCGCGCATGCGCGAGGCGGCGGGCATGGGAGGACGCGCATGTGGGGCAAGGGCTTTCGTGACGGTGTGTGGGGCCGGCTCGGCGATCCGTGGGACCTCGTCGTCGTGGGGGGCGGGATCACGGGCGCCGGCATCCTCGCGGAGGCCACCCGCGCCGGGCTGCGCGCCGTGCTCCTCGAGGCGCGCGACTTCGCCTCCGGCACGTCGAGCCGCTCCACCAAGCTCGTGCACGGCGGGCTGCGCTACCTGCGCCAAGGGCAGTTCCTCGTCACCCGCAAGAGCGTCAAAGAGCGCGAGCGCATGCTCGACGAGGGCCGCGGACTCGTCGAGCCGCTCCCCTTCTCCCTGGCCGCGTTCGAGGGCGACCAGATGCCCCGGTGGATGTTCGGCGTGGGGCTCAGCATCTACGACGCGCTCGCGTGGAAATGGGAGCACGAGCGGCTGAACGCGGCGGAGATCCTGCGGGCGTTCCCGGCGATGGCCGAGTCGGGCGTGCTCGGCGGGTACCGCTATTTCGACGCCCAGACCGACGACGCTCGCCTCACCGTACGCGTCATCCGCGAGGCGGTGCGGGCCGGCGGCACAGCGCTCAACTACGCGCGCGTCGTCGATCTCCTTCGCGACGCCAGCGGCCGGGTGGTCGGCGCGGTGGCCCGCGACGACGGCGCCCCCGAGGGCGATCCGCGGCGCGGCCGCACGGTCGAAATCCGCGCCAAGGCCGTCATCAACGCCACGGGCGCGTGGGCAGACGACCTCCGTGGCGCCGTCGGGGAGTCGCCGCGCCTTCGCAAGATCCGCGGGAGCCACCTCGTTTTTCCGCGCGGCAAGATCCCGGTCCAGGAGGCGATGAGCTTCATGCACCCGCGCGATCAGCGAGGCGTGTTCGCCGTCCCCTGGGAGGGCGTCACGCTCGTGGGGACCACCGACGTCGACCACGACGCGTCGCTCGAGCTCGAGCCCCGCATCTCCACCGCCGAGGCGGAGTACATCCTCGAGGGCGCGCGGAAGGTGTTCCCGACCCTGGGGCTCACCGAGACCGATGTACTCTGCACGTACGCGGGCGTGCGCCCCGTCATCGACACGGGCAACCCCGACCCGTCGAAGGAGTCACGAGAGCACGCGGTGTGGCAGGAGAACGGGCTCTACACGATCACGGGAGGGAAGCTGACGACGTGGGCGCTCATGGCTCGCGAGGCGCTCGAGGCCGCGCGCGCAGAGCTCGGGCCGCTCCCGGAGCGCACGCGGATCTTCGCGGAGGATCCCGGCGAAGACGCGCTCTCGGCGGAGCTCACGCCCGCGGCCAAGCGGCGCCTGATCGGGCGCCTGGGCGAGGAGGCCGTGGGCGCCGCAAGCGAGGCGCACCTCCGCCAGTCGATCGGCGGCGGGCTGTCGCTCTTCGGCGAGCTCCGGCTCGCGGCCCGCGAGGAGGGCTGCGTGAGCCTGGGGGATCTCCTGCTGCGGCGCGTGCGCGTGGGGCTCACTCTGCCCCGCGGCGGCGAAGGCGAGCTCGCGGGCATCCGCGCGGTGGCGCAGCCCGAGCTCGGCTGGTCCGACGAGACCTGGGAGCTCGAGGAGCGGCGCTATCTGCGCGAGTGGGAGGCGGCGTATTCGCCCCCGTGAGCGACGGGGCGCGGCGCGGACGCCGCGTCCGGCACGCCGAGAGCCAGCGAGTCCCCCGCCCTCCCTTGGAGGCCCCCGTGCCGAAGAAGCCTAAGCGTGATCGCACAGTGCGGCGCGAAGCTGCCCGCGCGACCGAAAACTCCCGCACCGAGCGGCTCGCGCTCGCGAGGCTCGAGCCCGGCGGCTCCCCGGAGCGCCCCCTCGTGGTGTCGACCGCGGCGCTCGTCGAGCCCACCGCGCGAGGCCTGCCCTGCCCGGCCTGCGGCGCGAGCGTGCGTGTCGTGGGGCACACCGCTGAAGAGCGGGCCGGCCGGAGGCTGCGCGTCGGGCGCGTCGAGTGCTCGGGCTGCAGCGCGCGGCTCGAGAGGTTCTTCGAGGTGGCCCCCCCGCTGTTGAACTGAGCCAGCCGCGCCCCTCCACGATTCGAGCGCGTCGAGTCCTCGGGCAGGTCGCCGAGCGTGATCCTCGGCACGGGCAGCGCGGCCGTTCGGGCCCGGCGCCAAGACCAGGAGGTGGGGCCCCAGCGAGCGGGCTCCCCGCTCTCGCGCGGGGCGCGCGGACGGAGCCCTCCGCTGACAAGTCAGACTAGTCCCCTGGAGTCGTGGTTCGTATCAGAAGTCCGGTCTTCGGTGTCATGCCGAGGAGCGAGGGGGGGAGCGAGGGTGCCCCGTTTTCGGCGGCGGCGGGCCCGTCCTCAACTCGGACGTCGTTCCGCGCGGTGGAGGCGGCGCTTTGCGCTCAGGGGACAGTGGTTTCGGGTGTGACCGCGCGAGAACGCCGACCCTCGAACATGAGTATCCTCCCACCGCCGCCGAAAACGGGACATCCCCTCGCTCCCTCGTGGCGAAAGGCCGAGCCGCGCGACTTCTGGAAGGGATCACGCTTCCAGGAGACTAGATCAGCGGCATGCTCGAAGACCTTGAGCCCCCCATTTAGACCGACTGCTCCATGGACTTCAGCCAGACCTCGAGCGTGAGGAGCAGCCACACGCGGTGGGCGTGATGCGACGTGCCCGCGTCTTGCTCGGCGAGGACCTTCATCACGGCGTCGCGGCGGAGATAGCGGTACAGCCTCGCGCTCGGCCCGAGCTGGTCGTTCAAGAGCTCGCGCAGGGGGCCGCGGAACCAGTCGGCGAGCGGGACACCGAAGCCCATCTTGGGGCGGTTGACCAGCGCGTCGGGGAGCAGCTCCGGGAAGGCGCGCTTCAGCAGCCATTTCTTGTTGAGGCCGCGTCGACGGTAGCGATCGGGGAGCCTGGCAGCGAACTGCGTGAGCTCGCGATCGAGGAACGGCGACCGCAGCTCGAGCGAGTGGAGCATCGACGATCGATCGGCCTTCACCAGCAGATCGTACGGGAGGTACGTCTCGTAGTTGAACGCGAGCACGCGAGAAAGCGCCGTGGCATCGGGGCAGGCGTCGAGGCTCTCGCGGGCAAACCCGCGCACGGTCCCGTGGGCGCGCTCCGCGACCTCTGGCGAGAAGAGCTCGTCGAGTCGATCGAGGAAATACGGCGAGTACGCGAACAGCCGGTCTTCGAGGGGCCGCTCGGCGGTCACGAAGAAGCGCCTCGCCTTCGCGCGGAGGCTGCGCTCCTTCGCCCCCGGGGGCACGAGGTTCGCCACGGAGGCTGCGCCCGACCGCAGCGCCTGCGGGATGCGCTCCGAGATCTCCGCGGCGAGGAAGCGCGTATATCCGCAGAAGAGCTCGTCGCCACCGTCGCCGGTGAGGGCGACGGTGACGTGCTCGCGGGTGAGGCGCGAGACGATGCTCGTGGGAAGCGCCGACGAGTCGCCGAACGGGCCGTCGTGGACGTTGACGAGCGGCTCGATGAGCTCGAGAGCCTTGGGCTCCACGATGAACTCGGTGTGCTCGGTGCCGAACTGGCGCGCGGCCATCCGCGCGAAGCGGGTCTCGTCGTAGGCGGGGTCGCCCTGGAAGCCGATGGAGAAGGTCTTCACCCGCCCGGCGGTGTGCTTCGCCATCAGGCCGACGATCACCGTCGAGTCGATGCCGCCGGATAGGAACGCGCCGATGGGGACGTCGGCCACCAGCCTCCGCTTCACCGCCGCGTCGACGAGTGTGCGCACCTTCACCACGGCCTCGTCGACGCCGATGTCGAGCGGGGGCGCGCCGAACGGCGCACGGAAGTAGCGACGCACCACGGGCTCGCGGGCTCCGGGCTCGAGCCGCAGCGTGTGCCCGGGCCGGAGCTCGCGGACCTCGGCGTGCGCCGTGCGATCGCCGTGGCCGTGCCCGAGCGCCATGAAGACGGGCAGCTCGGCCTCGTCGACCGCGGTGCGCAGCCCCGAAGCGACGATGCCCTTGATCTCGGAGGCGAAGAAGAATCCGTCCGCGCGCGACGCGAAAAAAAGGGGCTTCTTGCCCGCTGGATCGCGGGCGGCGAAGAGCCTGCCCGTACGCTCGTCCCACACGGCGAACGCGAACATGCCCGTGACGCGATCGACGACCGCCTCGCCGAAGGCGCGGAAACCTTCGAGGAGGACCTCGGTGTCGGAGCGCGAGCGAAACGAGACCCCGGTGGCCTCGAGCTCGGCCCGGAGCTTGGCGTGGTCGTAGATCTCCCCGTTGAAGACGATGGCGAGGCCGTCCTTGCGCATCGGCTGCGCGCCGTTCTCCGTGAGATCGAGGATCGCGAGTCGAACGAAGCCGAGCTCCGCGGCGGGGCGCCCCTCGGCGCCAGGGAGCCGGAGGACGGCGCGCTGGTCGGGACCACGGTGGGTCATCACGCGGAGTGCAGCCTCCGCATTGACCGGGCGGGTGGCGCCGATGGCGCCGAAGATTCCACACATCAGCGGGCCTCGTGAGGCGTCATCGACCGATGCGATACCAGCCGCGCAGCGGCTCGAAAAGGCAAATCCGCGAGGCCGCCGGCGAGCCTTGCCCACGCAGTGCGCGTAGACGAGCAGCGCCACCATCATCGCGGGGTGGTAGCCCGCACGCCCACGGTCGTCCTTCGCGTTGTAGAATACATAGATCTGCGAGAGGTCTAGCAGCAGTAGGCCTCGTCGTCGCGCCTCGCACGGCTCGCAACTCGGTAAAACTCCTCGATCATCAAGCGGTTCGGCGCTCTAGTCGCGAGGCGCGCGCGCGGGCATCAGGCGGCCGGCTGGGCAGGAGGTCGCGGGAAGCGCCGCGGGCCAAGGCGCGGGGCGCCCGCGCCGCGCCCCTTGGTCGGCTTCGCGGTCGCTCGCCGCGTCGCAAGCGGCCAGCTGAACATGGCGAGGAGCCCGATCATGACGACGACCGGGATGCGCTGGCGGAGCATGAGCCCGATGTTCGCCATCGTCAGCGAGTAAGCGAGGGTGGTGGGCATGATGTACGCGAGCAGGCTCAGCAACGTGGCGCGATCGACCTTGGCGAGCAGTTTGGTGGCGCGCACCGCGCGGTAGATGAGGAACGTGAGGATCAGGGCGTCGACCTTGCCGAGGTGAAGGCCGATCGTGCCCCCCTGCCACGGGAAGGGAGAGAACAAGGTGTAGATCACACGAATGGGGATGCTCCCGACCCCCTTGTCGAGCTCGACCGCCGAGCCGCCGTAGGCGTTGCCGACGCCGGTGTCGCCCTTTCGCCCCGTCGCGAAATCGAAGGTCGCTTCGACGGTGGATGAGGCTTCGGCGCCGCCCTGGCTACCCGCGAGCGCCCACAACGCCACGCCCACGAGGACCGCCGAGATGGCGGGCCGAAGCCAGCTCCCCGAGCCGAAGCCCATGTACCCGACCACGATCGGGAGGATCGCGAGGAACACCATGTAGAAACGGACGTGCCAGAGCGCCAAGAGCGCGACGACGCCGATGCCGGCGTGCAGGAGCGAGAACTTCCGCGAGACCCGAATCGCGCTCCCGACGGCCGCGACGGTGAAGCCAAGGACGAGGGGGTCCTTGTACATGTCGCTCGAGTAGTAGAGGACGCCCGGCATCCCGAACAGGACCATGGTGACCCCGCTGGCCGTGCGGCGCGCGGCGCCGAGCTCGATGGCGAGCCGGTGGAGATAGAGCGCGGTCAAACAGGTGATCAGCACGACGAGCGACGTGCAGGCGATGCGCGCCGACTGCCCCCCGGCGAGGTAGATGAAAATGGCGAAGATGTTCGGCGGCAGGTCGGTCGGGCCGATGTGCGGGTTCTCGTGGGCCGTCATGTACTGGACGCCGCTGATTTCCCACTGGGTCGCGATCCAAGTCGCGAGCCACTCGTAGATGCGGGCGTCGCCCGCGATCTCGTGGTGGAAGAACTGGACGTTGGTGGAGACGAAATGGATCACGATGCGGGCGATGTACGACCCGATCAAGTACGCGCCGAAGCCGGTAGAGAGCTCGCGGGCGAAGTACACCGCCGCGATGAGCGCGATGAAGCACAGTGAGCCGAAGACGATGTCTACCACCTCGCCACCTCCGGCCGGGTCGGCCCGCTCGAGCAGCGCACGACGGCTGCTAGCGATGCCGGACGGATGAGCTGGCGGGCGCGCGACAAGGTGTCGGTGCGTTAGCAGAGGCGCCTTGCCGCGGCAACGACCGCGCTCAGGCTCGCTCGAGGTCGGCGCCGAGCCGAGGCGCCTTGCCGCGGCAACGGCCGCGCTCAGGCTCGCTCGAGGTCCGGCCGGCGGCCCGCCATGCCGACCGCCCACCCCATCGTGTAGCGCGCGTTGACTTCGCACCGCAGGTTCAGCCGCTCGTCTCCAGCCCGCCCCCGATAACGGAAGCCGTCGACGCCGAAGGGACCGAAGTATCCGACGGCGTGGAGCGCCGCGGCCGAGGCGGCCGCCTCCCGCGCGAGGCGCCCCGCCTCGTCGGCGCCGAGGTCGTGCGCCCGCGAGGTCGCGCGCCAGGCGCCGGCCTCGTCGCACACCTGCGCGGTCGGGTCACCGAGCGTCACACGGCCGCCCTCGTCGACGAAGCCGTGCAGCGCGAAGTCGCTCACGCGCTCGACCCAGGGCTCGACCTGCAGCCCGCCCGCCTCGGTGAGGCATTGCCGGGCGAACGCGGCCGCGCGGTGGTCGAGCGCGTGCGTGCGCAGGCGGAGACGCCCGACGTAGCCAAACGGGTGCTTGAGGACCCACTCAGCGCCCGGGAGACCGACCATCACCTCCCCAAGAGAGGCGAGGTCGGTCACGAACGCGCCGTGCTCGAGGCCCTGCCCGAGCGCCGCGGAGAGGCTGCGGTGGTTGGCGCGGAGCAGCGCGTCCATCGAGGGCGCCTTGGGCGGTGTGGCTCCGGCCGCCGCGAGCGCCCGGAGCGCCCTCGCGGTGGGGCAGAACGCGAGCCCGGCCAGCCCCCGGGCGTCGTCGTCGCGCCCGGCGCCGAGCACGACCCCGCCCTCGACCAGCAACGCGAGCTCCGGGGCCTGCGCCGCGCGCGCGCGTGCGGCGGCGGCGCGCGCCCCCGGCGTCCGGCCGGCCAGCTCTTCGTTGGCGTCGAGGTTCATGACCCAGGCGCGCGCGCGAGCCGTCGAGCTCAAGCGCGGACCACCGGCGAAGGCAGGCGGGTGGGATGCGCCGCGGCGAACTCCTCCAGCTCGTCGAGCACGTGCTCCGTGTATCCTGCACGCAGTCGCGCCGGCCGGTTCAGCGAGGGGCCCCGCATGACGCTCGGCGTGAGCGGCGGCGGCAACGCCGCGCGGAGCTGCGCGAGCTCGACGAGTGGTCGCCCCGAGAACCGCGCGAACCACGAGAGCCCGAAGCGAACGTGCATGATCTCTTCTTCGCCGACCTGGCGGACAATCGCCGCGCCCTGCGCGTCGCCGACGGCGTCGAGCTCCGCCGCGAACCGCGCGCAGTGGTCGAGGTTGCCGCCCTCGAAGCCGACCCCGAGCGCCGCCACGAACGCGAGCGGCGTGGGCACGGCGCCGAGCTTCTCCCAGAACCAGTCGCGCACCGGAAAGTCGCCGATGGCGAAGCCGAGCCGTCCGAGGTGCTCGCGGTAGAGCGCCATGTGCCGCACCTCGTCGTGGAAGACCCGGAGCAGCCCCACCCGAAAGGCCCAAGGTGCGTCGGGGAACGCCGCGAGCGCGGCGGCCATTAGCTCCGCGGCCTGAAGCTCGTGGTGGTGGAACGTGTGCAGCAGGTGGGCGCGCGCACGCGGATCGCGCGCCGCGTTCGGCCCCCGGGGGACCTTCACGCGGGCCACAACCCGAAGCTCGGGGGGGCGCCCGGGCGCGCGAACGCGAACGCGAACGGGCGCGGACCGCGGCGCGTCGGCCTCGGCGCGGAGAGCCTCCGCCCGGGTCGGCGGCGACGGCGGGGCGAGCTTCGTGACGAGCGCTGTCGAGGCGACGTAGTCGAGCGCCCAGCGCTCCAACGTGCCGGACCTCGGCCAGGCGGCCGCGTCGGCCGCGTCGCGCGTGTCAAGCACGGCCAGCCCCCTCGCGCGCGCGAGCCACCCTTCTCAACTTCGTGGGTGCTCCCGCGCGCACGGCCTTAGAGTACAGCGGATGAGCGCGAGCCGCGATCCCGACGACGCCCCGTTCGAGCGCGAGCCGTGGTCGGTCGGGCGCGTGCTGCGAGACGGGACCGCGGTCACGCTGCGGCCACTCCACGCCGACGACAAGGAGGCGTTCCGCGAGGCCTTCCGCGGGCTATCACCGGCCACCCGCTACCTGCGGTTCTTCTCAGTCGTGACCGAGCCCTCCGAGCACGTGCTCCGCTATCTCACGGACGTCGACCAGCACGACCACGTCGCGATCGCCGCGACGGTGACCTCGGCCGACCTGAAGACCGAGCGCGGCGTGGGCGTCGCGCGGTTCGTGCGCGCGAAGGATGCGCCCGCGGTCGCCGAAGCCGCCGTCACCGTGGTCGACGAGTTTCAAGGCCGGGGCCTCGGCGCGCTGCTCCTCGTCGAGCTCGCGCGCGCCGCCCTCGCGCGCGGCGTGCACACCTTTCGCGGGGAGGTCCTCGCGACGAACCAGCCCATGCTCGGCATCCTCCGCAGCGTGGGCGCGACGCTGAGCGCCAGCGAGGACGCGGCGGGACCGCCTTCGGAGGGCGACCTCCCCGCCCTGCGCCGCGAGCGCGCCGGTTCCCAGGAGACCGCCACGCTAGGCTTCGCGGTCCCGTTGAGGGGCGGCGGGCGCGAGGGCGAGCGCGCGCACGAACCGCACGACGGCCTCCTCGAGATCGTGCGCGCGGCGGCCGCCTCGATGGCCTCTCGGCTTCGCGGGCTCGTCAGCGCCGAGGGGGAGCGCCAGCCCGCCTCGACGAGGCGCCCGGACGTTCGAGAATAGGTCAGATGTCAAACTCGGGGGCGCCGGGGACCGCGTCCCCGTCCGGCGACGCGGGCGACCCCGTGGCAGGCAGCGGGCGCGAGGAGTGCCCCCTCTCGCCGCGAGAGACCAGCGACGCCGGCGCGACGCTCTTCGTGACGAACACCGAGCCGCCGATCACGCTGCCGCGCCCCACGATGGTCGTGCCGCCGAGCACGGTGGCGTTCGCGTAGATGGTCACGTCGTCCTCGACGGTGGGGTGACGCCGCACGTTGCGGATCACGCGGCCGGACGCGTCACGTGGGTGCGAGAGCGCGCCGAGGGTGACCCCTTGGTAGAGCTTCACCCCGTCGCCGATGACGCTCGTCTCGCCGACGACCGTGCCGGTCGCGTGGTCGACGAAGAAGCGGTGGCCGATCTTCGCGCCCGGGTGGATGTCGCACCCCGTCACGCTGTGGGCCCACTCGCTCATCATGCGCGGCATGAGAGGCACGCCCATCTCGTAGAGCTCGTGCGCGACCCGGTGCACCGCCACGGCGAGGAAGCCGGGGTACGCGAGGATCACCTCGTCGAGCCCGTGCGCCGCGGGATCCCCCTCGAGCGCCGCCTGCATGTCGTCGAGCAGCATCGCGCGGAGCGCCGGGAGCCGCGCGAGCAGCCGCCCCGAGAGCTTCGCGGTGTACTCGGCGCAGTCGGCGTAGGCGCGCGAGCCGTCGCCCTCGCCCTCTTCGATGGCGTGACAGAGGCACTGTTCGATCTGGACCGCGAGGCGTGCGTGGAGCTCGTCGAAGAGCCCGCGGAGGTGCTCGGTGAGGTTCTCGTCGGTGAGGTCTTGCCGCCCGAAGTACCCCGGGAAGAACACCTCGAGGCACAGCTCCACGATCTCGGCGACGACCGCCTTCGAGGGCATGTACCGGCGATTGAGGCGGTGACCGCGAGGATCGCCGGCGTAGCTCTGCGCCATGGCCGCGACGAACGAATCGAGCTCGGGGTGCGACATCGCAGCCCCCATAGCGCGACCGCCCCGCGCTGCCAAAGGTCTCGTGGTCTCGCCGCGCGGCCCGGTCGCGCCCGGGCGCCTGGCCCTAGCCGGTCGCCTTGTCGAGACCGTCGAACATGCCCTCGAAGAGCGCGCCCGAGAGGTAGCGCTCGCCCGCGTCCG
Organism: Myxococcales bacterium; assembly: GCA_016720545.1. Classification (NCBI taxonomy): domain Bacteria; kingdom Pseudomonadati; phylum Myxococcota; class Myxococcia; order Myxococcales; species Myxococcales bacterium. Next base: position 248,557 of record JADKKK010000004.1, on the reverse strand, counting down.
GGAGGATGACCGCGACGGTCTTCCCGGCGAACGCGGGCTCGTTCGCCAGGCGCAAGGCCGCGGCCGCCGCGGCGCCACAGGAGATGCCACAGAGGATGCCCTCCTCCTTCGCGAGCCTGCGCGCCGTCGCGATCGCCTCGTCGTTGGAGACCTGCTCCACCCGATCGACGAGCGTGAGGTCCAGGTTCTTGGGCACGAAACCTGCGCCGATCCCCTGGATTTTGTGCGGCCCGGGCGCGAGCTCTCTGCCTTCGCGGGTCTGCGTGATGACCGGCGAGTGGCTCGGCTCGACGGCGACCGAGACGATCGCGCGCCCGCGGGTCTGCTTGAAGTAGCGGGAGACGCCCGTGATCGTGCCACCCGTGCCCACGCCCGCGACGAGCGCGTCGAGCTCGCCGTCGGTGTCGTCCCACAGCTCGGGGCCCGTGGTCTTCTCGTGAATGGCGGGGTTGGCGGGGTTCTCGAACTGGCGCATGAGGTGGAGCGTCGGGTCGGCTTTCGCGAGCTCCTCGGCCTTGGCGATCGCGCCCTTCATGCCCTGCGCGCCCGGCGTGAGCACGAGCTCGGCGCCGAACGCGACGAGCACCTTCCGCCGCTCGAGGCTCATCGTGTCGGGCATGGCCAGCACGCAGCGGTACCCACGCGCGGCCGCGGCGAACGCGAGGGCGATGCCGGTGTTGCCGCTCGTGGCCTCCACGATGCCGCCGCCCGGCCGCAGGAGGCCCTGCTCCTCGGCGTCCCACACCATCGACGCGCCGATGCGGCACTTCACCGAGTACGCGGGGTTCCGCCCCTCGATCTTCGCGAGCACGCGCGCGCCAGCGCCCTTCGCGAGGCGCCGCAGCTCGACGAGCGGTGTGCGGCCAATGCTTCGGGAGTTGTCCTCGTAAATGCGCGCCATCGTGCCCTCCTGCTGTCGTTCGTTATACTGGAACTGTCGATACTATAGCGAACGAAAACATCGGGCAAGCTTGGCCGTCGAGCCTACCGCGACAGGGCCGCGCGCAGCTCCGCAGCCCGCACTGTGTTCTCGAGCAGGCACGCGATGGTCATCGGGCCGAGACCGCCCGGCACGGGCGTGATCGCCGAGGCGCGCTCCGACGCCTGCGCGAAGTGGACGTCGCCGACGAGGCGCGTCTTGCCGGGCTCGTCGGGCCGGGGCACGCGGTTGATGCCCACGTCGAGCACGACCGCGCCGTCGCGCACGTACTCGCCGGTGAGCAGCTCCGGCCTGCCCACGGCGGCGACGAGGAGGTCGGCCTCGCGGCACAGGGCGGCGAGGTCGCGGGTGCGCGAGTGCGCGATCGTCACGGTGGCGCTCTCGGCGAGCAGCAGCTGAGCGACAGGCTTCCCGACGATGTTGCTGCGACCGACGACCACCGCGCGGAGCCCCGCCACAGCCACGCCGGCGGTCGCCAAGATGCGCATGCACCCGAGGGGCGTGCACGGCACGAGCCGCGGACGGCCGAGCGCGAGGAGGCCCACGTTCTCCGGGTGGAAGCCGTCGACGTCCTTCCATGGGGAGATCGCCTCGAGCACCGGCGCCTCGCGGATGTGCTTCGGCAGCGGGAGCTGCACGAGGATCCCGTCGACCGCGTCGTCGCACGAGAGCGAGGCGAGCAGCGCGAGCAGCGCCCCCTCCGAGGTGTCGGCGGGCAGCCGGTGGACCCGGCCTCGCACGCCCACCTCGGCCGAGGCCTTCTCCTTCGCGCCCACGTACACGTGGCTCGCGGGATCGTCGCCCACGAGCACGACGTCGAGGCCCGGCGGCCGCCCGGCCGAAGCGGTGAACGCGGCGACGCGGTGCTTCACCGCGAGACGAACCGACTCGGCGATCTTCTTCCCGTCCAGGAGGGTGGCCATAGCGGCAGGCTAAATCAGCCCGACCCGACCACGGCGGAATTTTCAATCACTCGACGCGGCCGCGGGGCGCGGCGCGGGAGCGCGCGCCTTGTGGATGAGGGCCGCCGCCGCGAGGAGCCCGAGGCCGATGAGCTGGGAGGTCGACAGCCCGAGGGCGCCGCCGCGCGCGTCGCGACGGAGGATCTCCACGAGGAAGCGCGCCACGGGGTAGAGCACCATGAACGCGACGAACACCTGCCCGTCGTAGCGCTTGCGAGGGAGCACGTAGAACAGGCAGAAGGCCGCGATAGCCAGGGAGAAGGCGCTCTCGTAAATCTGTGTAGAGTGCACGGGGTGACTCCACTCACGCGCCGACGCGAGCTCCCCGAGCTTGGCCTGCGCCTCGCTCGCGGGGCTCCGTGGCGGGAACGAGAGCGCGAACGGCAAGCCGGAGCGCGCCCCGAAGCAGCAGCCAGCCAGCAGGCAGCCCATGCGGCCAAAGGCGAGCCCCATCGGGATCGCGAAGCCGGCCATGTCGGCGGCCTTCCAGAAGGGGAACTTGTCGCGGCGGAGCAGCACGACCGCCGCGCCCGTGGCGCCGAGGAAGCCACCGTAATACGTGAGGCCGCCGGCCCAGAACTTCGCCCACGCGAAGCAGTCGGTCTGCGACGGGTGGCAGGTGCGGGCGGCCTCGTCCCACACGCCCTGGTACCGCGAAGAGAGGCACTCGGCGCGCTCGAGCGGCCAACTCACCTTCGATGGGTCGGTGCACAAATGCACGTAATCCATGAAGTATCCGTCGGCCACCACATGGAGCAGGCGCGAGGCGACGACGCCCGAGAGGAGCATCGCCAGCGACAGGTCGACGATGACGTCGGGGTTGTGGCCGATGCGACGAGCCCAAAGGACGCCGAGCGCCGTGGCGAACACGAAGCCGGTCAGGAGGAGGACGAAGTAGGACGGGAAGCCGACGTCGAAGAGACGAAACAGCTCCGGTCTCAAGCGTCTTCCTTCGCCACCTCGCCCTCGGACGAGGGCTTCAGGGACGCGGGAGCGGACGTGTGGGCCGACGCCTCGGGCGACGCCGCCGCCTCGGTGGGGGCCACCTCCATCGCGGGGCCATCGGCGGCCGGGACTAGGGGCGCCGCGACGAGCGCGGCCGGTCCGGGCTCGCGCCCGCGGCGCGCGGTGAACATGTCCACCGCCATGAGCCCGACCCCCACGCAGATGGCGACGTCCGCGACGTTGAACGTGGGCCAGTGATCGGTGACGTAGTGGCCGGGCACGTGTTTGGCGATGAACGTGTTCATCGAGCGCACCCACTCGGCCCGGTAGTCGATGAAGTCGATGACGTGACCGTAGCGAACGCGGTCGAACACGTTCCCGAGGGCGCCGCCGAGCACCAACGGGAGCCCCCAGCGGAGCGCGTGCTGGCGCGGCGTCAGGCGCCGGTAGAGCGTCATGATGAAGGCGATCGCGGCGACGGAGACCAAGAGAAAGAAGGGCCGGCGTACGTTCTCGCTCTGACCCTGAAGCAGGCCCCACGCCCCGCCCTTGTTCTTCGCGAGAATGAACATGAGGTGCTCTTCGAGCACGGTGACGAACCCGGGGTAGCCGTCGAGCGCCTTCTCGGCCCAGAGCTTCGAGGCCACGTCGGCCACGAGCGACACCATCGCGACGATGAGCAGGAACGAGCGCGAGGGTCGGCCCGCCAGCGGATCGGCGATCTTCTTCGCTGTGAACTGCGGCGGCGCCAAGCGGGGCTCGTCCGGGGCGAGCCGCGCGGGCTCCGGCGGGGCGGGAGGGGCCGGCGCCGGCTCGACCGCGGGGGGGGCGACCGCGGAGCTGGCAAGCACGGAGGGGGCGAGCCCCGCGGGTGCGGTCTCTTCGGTCGGTTCGGGAGCGGCGTCGTTCATGAGGAAATCGAGGGACGAGAGCGGCGGGAGGCCACCGAGCGCGACGCGCATCTGCGCGCGACGCGAGGCCCCCCATGTACGCCAGTTCGCCTGAAGTCGCTACTACCCAGCCCCGCGGGCTGGCTTTTCGCGGCCGCGCGAGCGCGCCGACTTGCGCCGCCGCCCCCCTCCTGCTTTTTTGTTCAGCGTGACCTCGGCCGACCTCCCCCGCCCCTCTTCCCCTTGGGCACACGACGATCGCGGCGTCGACGCCGTGCTCGCGCGGTGGCTCGCGAGCCGCGCGGTGCGCCCATGCATCACGGCCGACGAGGCCCGGGGCCCTCGCGAGGCCCACCTCCGCGCGGTCCCCGCCGACCTCGCGCCGGGCCTCGTGCGCGCGCTCGCGAAGCGCGGCATCGACCAGCTCTACGCGCACCAGGCCGAAGCGTTCGCGCTCGCTCACCAAGGAGCTCGCGAGGACGGACCGCGTGGCCTGGTCGTGGCCACGCCCACCGCCAGCGGCAAGAGCTTCTGCTTTCACCTGCCCGTGCTCGACGCGATGGTGAAGCGCCCGGGCGCCCGCGCGATTTACTTGTATCCTACAAAGGCCCTGGCGCGAGACCAGGAGGCCGGCCTCCGCGAGCTCGCGCGAGACGCGGGCATCGACGTGCCTGCCGTGGTCTACGACGGGGACACCCCGGGCGACGCGCGGCGCGCGGCGCGTGAGCGCTCGGGCATCGTCCTCACGAACCCGGACATGCTCCACGCGGGCATCTTGCCGCACCACACCGCCTGGGCGCGCACCTTCCAGAGCCTCGAGTACGTGGTGGTCGACGAGCTCCACACCTACAAGGGCGTCTTCGGCTCGCACGTGGCGAACGTGCTGCGCAGGCTGCTGCGCGTGGCCCACTTCCACGGCGCGCGGCCGCGACTCATCGGCGCGACGGCCACAATCGGCAACCCGCGCGAGCACGCGGCCCGCCTCTTCGGGCTCGAGGAAGACGACGTCGTGGCCCTCACAGAGAGCGGCGCGCCCCACGGCGATCGGCGCTTCTTCGTCTACAACCCGCCGGTCGTGAACGCGGAGCTCGGCGTCCGCGCGAGCTACGTGAAGCAGGCCGTGAAGCTCGCGACCGATCTTGTCCGCGCGCGGGTGCCCACCATCGTGTTCGGGCAGTCGCGCAACAACGTGGAGGTCATGCTCCGCTACCTCCGCGAGCGCGTGGCGGGCGAGCTCGATCCCCAGGCCATCATGGGCTACCGCGGCGGCTACCTGCCCGAGCGGCGACGCGAGATCGAGCGCAAGCTCCGCGAGGGCGAGGTGCTCTGCGTGGTGGCCACGAACGCCCTCGAGCTCGGCATCGACGTGGGCGATCTCGACGCGGTGGTGTGCGCCGGCTACCCGGGGAGCATCGCGGCGGTGTGGCAGCGGTTCGGCCGCGCGGGCCGGCGGGGCGCGGGCAGCGTGTGCGTGCTCGTGACCTCGAGCGCGCCGCTCGACCAGTACCTCGCGAGGGAGCCCGCGTTCCTGTTCGGCGCGCCGATCGAGGAGGCGCGCATCGACCCCGAGAACGCCGAGATCCTCGTGCAGCACCTGAAGTGTGCGGCGTTCGAGCTGCCCTTCAAGGCCGGCGAGGCGTTCGGTCCCCTGCCCGCCGACGACACCCGCGAGGCGCTGCGCTTCCTCGCGCAGCACCACGTGCTCCACGAGGCCAAGGGCACCTTCCACTGGGCGGCCGACGCCTACCCCGCCAACCACGTGTCGCTCCGCTCGGTGAGCTGGGACAACGTCGTCATCATCGACGCCGAGCACGACGCGGTGCTCGCCGAGATCGATTTCCGTGGCGCCCACACGATGGTGCACGAGCAGGCCATCTACCAACACGACGGCGAGTGTTGGCAGGTCGAGCGCTTCGACTACGACAACCACAAGGCGTACGTGCGGAAGGTCGAGCCCGACTACTTCACCGACGCCATGACCCACGTGCAGATCGCCGTCATCGAGGAGACCGCGCATGGCCCGCTCGGCCCGCTCGGCCCGCTCGGTAAGCGCGGCGCCGCGGACCGCGACGACGGCGCCGCCGACGCTGGCTTCCGCGCCGGCCACGGCGAGGTGAGCGTGGTCGAGAAGGTTGTAGGATACAAGAAAATCAAGTTTCACACGCACGAGAACACGGGCTACGGCGAGGTGCGGCTCCCCGAAATGCAGATGCACACGACCTCGTTCTGGCTCTCGGTGCCCGAGGGGCTCGCCGCCGAGGTCGCCGGCGGGCGGGCGCAGGCGATCGACGGGCTCCGGGGCGTGGGCGTCGCGCTCGAGCTGGTCTCCACGCTGGCGCTCATGTGCGATCCGCGCGATCTAGGAACGACGCTCGGCGACACGGGCCTCGACGACGGCGAGGCCGGCGGCGAGCACGACGCTCCGCGCGCGCCCCCCCAGGCCGCGCGCGGCGGGCCGCGACCGGGCTACGATCCGACGCTGTTCGTGCACGAGCACATCCCGGGCGGCACAGGCCTCTCCGAGCGAATCTGGCAGAACCGCGCCGAGCTGCTCTTCCGCGCCGAGCGGCTGGTCGCGGGCTGCCCGTGCGAGGCCGGCTGCCCCTCGTGCGTGGGCCCCACGAGCGACGGGGCGCGCAAGGCTACATCGTTGTTTTTGTTGGGGAAGATGCTGGGGTAGCTCGACCAGCCCAAGGCGGCCACCCCAGAATTTCCCTGCCCCGGCCTTCAGACCGGGCGCAGTCCCGGTCGTTCACCCCTCTTCGCCCAAGCTCCGCAGGCGCGCCTTCTCCGCGTCGGGCAGCGCGCGCGCGGCGGCCAGGTCGAGGAACACCGCCCGGTCGCCCAGCGCCTGGAGCGCCTCGTCGTACGTGCGCGCCTCGGCCAGCGCGTCGAGATCGCTCGTGCTGCACGCGAGCACACCGCGCGGGTCCACGGGGCCGGCGGTGAGCGCGGGGAGGTCTTCGGCGAGCCGCAGCGCCACGAGGTCGTGCGCGAGGGGTGTGTACACGGTGGAGACGACGGCCGTGCCGTCCTGGAGCGCCGCGACGTCGCCGAGCGCGAAGCCGTCGAGGTCGAGCTTCGCGGCGACCGAAGCCGCGCTGCGGAGGAGGACCACGAGCCCGACCTCGTCGTCGTCGTCGTCCCCGCCGAGCGCTCCGAGGCCGAGCGCGTCGAACACGCTCTTCTGCATGGCGCTCACCGCGGTCGCGAGGTCGTGCGGGCTCGCGCCGAACTGGAGCGAGGCCGCGAGCTTCTCGAGCAGGTGGCCGGGCTCGCCGGGCTCGGCGGGCGCGCCAGGCGCGATCCACACGCCGCCCTCCTCGATGGCCTCCACCACCGCCGCGTAGCTCGTCGCGTCCGGCTCGAGGTCGTCGGGGAAGAAGAGCACGCCGCGCGGATCGTCGTGCACGAGGGGCAGACTCTCACCGAACTGGGCGAGCCACGCGCGCCCCACGCGTGGGTCGGCGGCGAAGGCCTCGTAAGGCTGGAACGTGTGGACGAGCACCGCGCCGTCCGCGAGGAGGTCGGCGTAGAGGCCGTCGCTCTCTTCGCTGTCCTCGTCGAGATCGAGGAACGGCGCGAGCGCTTGGAAGTCGCGGGGCCGAAGGAGCGCGATCGCGTCGGTGCTCATGGGCGCGGAGCATTTCCCGGCCGGACGGCCCCGTCAATGTGCTCCTCGCCGTTTCGCGACGTCGGCGCGTTTCGCTCGTTTCCGGGTCCGTCCTCGCGATACAAAGGAAGCGATGAACCGCCAAGTGAGCCCCGAAGCGGCGAACGTAGGTCTATGGCGACCCCGAGCCGAAGGCGAGGTGGCGCCATGAACATGCAAGCGAGCCGCAGGCGAGCGGCGTGCCTATGCCACGCGACCGAAGGGAGCACGGCATGAAGGTGCTGGTGACAGGAGGCGCGGGGTTCATCGGATCGCACATCGCCGAGCGCCTGGTCCGCGAGGGCCACAGCGTGCGAGTGCTCGACAACCTCACCAGCGGCCACCGGGAGAACCTGGCGACCATCGCGCGCGACGTCGAGCTCCAGGTGGGCGACGTGCGCGACGAGTCCGCCTGCGCGCGCGCCGCCGAGGGCGTCGACGTGGTGTTCCACGAGGCGGCGATCGTCAGCGTCCCGTACTCGGTCGAGCACCCCCGCGAGACCCACGCGGTGAACGTCCTCGGCACGCTGAACGTGGCGCTCGCGGCGCGCGACGCGGGCGCTCGCCGCATGGTCTTCGCGTGCTCGGCCGCGGTGTACGGCGAAGAGCCCACGCTCCCCAAGCACGAGGGCATGCGCCCGGAGCCGGTCTCCCCTTACGGCGTCGAAAAGATCGCGGGCGAGCAGTACCTCCGCGCCTTCGCGCACCTCTACGGCCTCGAGACCGTGTCGCTCCGCTACTTCAACGTCTTCGGCCCGCGCCAGGATCCAGGCTCCGCTTACTCGGGCGTCATCAGCATCTTCGCCGACCGGATCCTTCGCGGCGCCGAGCTGCGGATCTACGGCGACGGCCAGCAGACCCGCGACTTCGTCTTCGTGGACGACGTGGTCGCCGCGAACCTCCTCGCCAGCACGGCGCCCGCTGCCGTGGCCTCCGGGCAGGCCTACAACGTCGCCTGCGGCGTGCGCACCACCCTCCTCGAGCTCGCCGCGACGCTCTCCGACGTGTCGGGCAAGCCCCTCACCGTCACGCACGCCGAGCCCCGCGCGGGCGACGTCCGGGACTCGCTCGCGGACATCGGGCGCGCTCGCCGCGATCTCGGCTACGCACCTCGGGTGACCATGCGCGACGGGCTCGCGGCGCTCGTGGAATCGCTCGCCCCCACGGCCTGAGCGCCGCGCCCCTGGCGTTGCCGCAGGCGAAACCCTCGTGTTTCCCAACGCTTGCAGCGCACACGCGGCCCTTCGCTTTCTTTCCGCGGCGGGGCAAAAAGCGTGTCCAGCCCCACGGGAAGTTGGTACCGTGGTGGTTGGTCTTTGTATGACTCCGAAGTGCCCCCATGAGTAACCCGCGCGGATCGTTTGTCGACTTCGTCGAACGACGCGTCGGCATGATGGTCAAGGAGAAGTGGAAGGTTGAGGCCCTCCTTGGCACCGGAGGGATGGCCGCCGTGTACTCGGCGACGCACCGCAACGGCTCCCGCGTGGCGCTCAAGATGCTCCACCCGACCATGTCGATGGATCCGGCGCTCACCGCGCGCTTCCGCCGCGAGGGCTACGTCGCGAACACGGTGAACCACCCGGGCGTGGTGCGTGTGCTCGACGACGACATCGCCGAGGACGGCTCGGTGTTCCTCGTGATGGAGCTGCTCGAGGGCGAGACCGCGGACGCGCGGGCGAACCGCCTCGGCGGGCGCCTCCCTCTGAAAGACGCCATCCTGGTGATGGACGCGCTCCTCGACGTGCTCGTCGCCGCCCACGCGGTGGGGGTCGTCCACCGGGACATCAAGCCGGAGAACATCTTCCTCACGAAGGACCGGCTGGTGAAGGTCCTCGACTTTGGCATCGCGCGCCTCCGCGACGCGACCGCGCCCTCCGCCTTCTCCACGAACGACGGCACGCTGCTGGGCACACCGGCGTTCATGCCGCCCGAGCAGGCGCGCGGCCGCATCGAAGAGATCGACGCCCAGTCCGACGTGTGGTCCGTGGGCTCGACCATGTTCGCGCTCATCTGCGGCGAGATCGTGCACAACGCGAGCACGCCGAACGAGATCATGATCCTCACGGCGACGACCCCGGCCCGGTCGCTCGCCGTCGCGGCGCCGGCCACGCCCAAGGCCATCGTCGACGTGGTCGACAAGGCGATCGCGTTCGACAAGGCGAACCGCTGGACGAGCGCCAAGGCCATGCAACACGCGCTGCGGCAGGCCGCGTTCCAGGGCGGGCAGCTCAGCATGCCGCCGCCGCCGAGCTCCGACCTCGAAGGGCCCGGGGGCTTCAGCAACGCCGGGGGCTCGGGCGCCTACACCACGCTGAACCCCGCCCGCATCTCGCACGCCCCCTCGATCGCGCCGCCTTCCGAATCGTCTGCCTCGGTCCAGCCCCAAGCGGGCAACACCACGCTCTCCTCCTCGGCCACGTCCCGGTCGACCTCCACCTCGGCTTCGACGACCGAGCCAGGCACGCAGGACGCCGTAGGCGCCGCGAGCAGGCGCCGCAACGCGCTCTTCGGTGCCGCGCTCGTCGGCGTCGCCATCGTGGCCGCGACCACCGCCGTCATCGTCTCGAAGCGCATCGACGCCAACAACGTCCCGCCCGTGGTCCCCACGGGGAGCGCGTCCGTGACCGCCGCTCCGTCGGCCTCGGTCCTCTCGCCCGCGCCCTCGGTCGACCTCGAGGCGTCGACGCCCGCGCCGCCGCCCACGGGCGACAACAGCATCGACTTCGGCGACATCGACGACGCGGGGCTCCCCCGGCTCAACGGCGCCGGCCTGGTGCGGCGGCACCGTGACGGCGGTGCGGACGCGGCCTCGCGGTCAGGCGCCGACGCGGGCGCGAAGGCGCCCGACAAGCCAGCGGAGCCAGCCGATCCCAAGCCCGCCGACCCCAAGCCCGCCGACCCCAAGCCCGCCGACCCCAAGCCCGCCGACCCCAAGCCCGCCGACCCCAAGCCCGCCGACCCCAAGCCCGCCGACCCCAAGCCCGCCGACCCCAAGCCCGCCGACCCCAAGCCGGTCCCTTGATCGTCTCGTGAGCCTCTCGCGCGCGACCCCGGTCGCTCGCGAAAGGGCACGCTAACGCTTCGGTAGTTAAGGCAATTTTCCCTCTAGGGCGCTACGGTCGCCCCGCCGCGCATCGCCCGAGGAGCCCGAGCGCCGCGTCGCGACGACCACCAGGGTGGAACGGCGAGGCGCCGTCCACGATCGCCGCGCGCGTCCGCTGGGCGACCCGCTTGTTGTCTGTCGCGCAGGCCGCCACCGCGAGCTGCCACAGGGCCTCGCGCACGAGCCTGGGCGACGGGAGCGTGCCGAGGAAGAGCGCTCGCTCGAGCAATTCGATGCCCTGCGGGTAGAAGGCGCGCTGAATCTGGTTGCGACCCGCGAGGTAGTACAGCACCGCATCCTCGGGGCGCGCCTCGAGCGCAGCACCGAGGGCCAGCGCCGCCACGAACGGATCGGGCGCGCGGGCACCGTCCCCGAGCAAGAGCAGTCCGACCGGGCGGCGGAGGTCGGCGCTGCGGGCGGCGAGCGCCTTCACCTCGAGCGTGCGGGCGTGGTCCTCGGCGAGGGAGCGCGCAGCGAGCTCTGTGTAGCGTCGCGCGGCGTCTTCGTACGCGCCGTCCAAGAAGTCGGTGTCGGCCAGCGCCTCGGCGGCCCGATCGCGGTGCACGATGGGCAATGACGCGTCGCCCGCGAGGCGATCGAGCGCGGCGCGGCCCGCCGCCGCGTCGCGGTAGCGGCGCTGCAGGTACGCCACTGAGATCTGTGAGGGTACGTCACGGGCATCCTCCCGAAGAACCGCGGCGTACGCAGCGAGCGCCTCGTCGACCTGGCGAGCGTCGCGGCAGCCGTCCGCTTTGCGGCGGAGCGCGTCGACCACGTGCGGGCAGCGGCGACCGAAGAGCGACGGGCGGTCGAAGCGAGCCCTCGCGATCGCCGCCGCCTCCGGCGCCACCGCGATCGTCGCGAGGCGCGCGCGGAAGGCTGCGTCGAGCGCCTCCCACGAGGCGGACGTCACCTGCTCGAGGGACGCGCCCCCGTACCAGGCGCGCACCGCGTTCGCTCCGTACGTGTCGAGGATGTGGCCGACAAACGCCCCGGCCAGGGTGTAGCTCTTCGCCGACGCCTCCCCGAGGAACGCGAGCGAGAAGACGCGCTGCATGGGCGGCAAGATACCGAGATCCATCATGGTCTTCGCCCACGCGAGGTCGGTGACGTCATCGTCGTCCGGCGAGGCGGCTACCGCGATCCCCTCGATCAGCCCAGGGTTCGGCACGAGCCCGTAGAACGATCCGGCCACCCGAAACGGTCCCTGCCCGAACGCGCCGGCGACCACGTGCGCGAGCTCGTGGCCGAGCACCGGGTGCGGGTACTTGTCGAGCTGGAGATACACCTCTTCGCGCCAGGGCTTCGCGATGTACGTGTGCTCTGCACCCATCAAGCGACGCTTCTCCCCGGCGTCACGGAAGAAGAACGCTGTGATCTTCGCCGGGCCGCGCGCGCCGAGCCGAGCCTCGACCGCGGCGAGCTGCTCCTCGCAGTCTTGGCTCAGCAGCGCGGACTCCTCGGGGGCGAGCGAGCTCGGGAACACGATATCGCACCGCGCGCCCGTCAGCGCGCCCCCGAGCGCCGCCGCGACGGTCTCGCGCGACTGGTAGTGCCCAAGCTCGCTGCCGCTCGCGGTGATCCAGAGGCTCGCGGCCGCGGCGGAGGCGGCGACGATGGCCCGCTCGTGGAGCAGCGTCGCGCCGCGGGGGGCCCATGCGAGCCGACCCGACTCGGCCCGACGGAGGAGCGTGGCGAGCGTCAGCAGGGCGGTGAGCGTGGCGAGGGAGCCCAGCCGATAGACGAGCAGCGGTGTGCCCGCGTCGACGACGGTGTCGTACAGCGTGCCGCTGAAGAACCCGACGAACGGGTCGTAGGCGAAGATCATCGGCGACCGAACGAAGCGCCCGAACGAGAAGAGCGCGGTCGCGAGCGGCAGGGCGATCCCCAACGTCGCGCACGCGAGCCGCCCGCGGCGACGGCCTCGCGCGAGCTCCCCGACGAGCGCGCCCCAAGCCCCGCCCATCACGGTCCCGGCCCCCGCAGTGAGAGCGTAGACCGTGACCCCGCCGACGGGATCGCAGGCGCGCAAACGGAGCCCGTGCCCGAGCGCGAGAGCGAGCGTGAGCAGCGCGTACAGCAGCCCGACGGAGAGGCCCCGGACCACGTGGCGCAGCGGTTCGCCGCCCGGCGCGCGGGACGACTCGCGTCCGACCGCGATCGCGGCGACGCTCGGGCAGAAGAGACCGGCCGCGAGATCGTGCTCGTAGCCCACGCCGCCGAACAGCGGCACGAAGCCCACGAGCACACCGAGCGCACCGACCGCGAGCGCGCCGACCCCGACGGGCGTCGCGAGCCAGCGCCGCGCTGCCGGGAGCGCACCGCGAAAGCTCACGGCTCTTCCGCGACCTCCTCCGCCGGAGCGGGCGGCTCGAGGACGAGCGGGAGAATTTCGTCAATTCGCTTTATCAAGTGGATCTTCAAGTCGGCGAGCACGTCCTTCGGCACGTCGCCGAGGTCGCGCTCGTTCTGGCTCGGGATGAGCACCTCCGTGATGCCCGCGCGGTGGGCGGCGAGGAGCTTCTCCTTGATGCCGCCTACGGGCAGCACGTTCCCGCGGAGCGTGATCTCTCCGGTCATCGCGACCTCGCGCTTCACGGCCGCGTGCAGCAGCAGCGAGGCGACGGCGGTGAACATCGTGACGCCCGCCGAGGGGCCGTCCTTCGGAGTGCCGCCCTTCGGCACGTGGAGGTGGAGATCGATCGTACGCAGGAACTCGGGGTCGAGGCCGAGGTCCTTCGCGCGGCTGCGCACGAACGACATCGCCGCGGCCGCCGACTCCTGCATCACGCTCTTCAGGTTGCCCGTGACGGCGATCTCGCCGCGCCCCGACATCTTCGTCGCCTCGATGAAGAGCACGTCGCCGCCGGACGGCGTCCACGCGAGGCCTGTCACGACCCCCGGAGCGCTCGTGCGCTCCGCGAGGTCGGGCACGTACTTGGGCGCCCCGAGGATCTCCTGCACGCGCGCGGCGTCGGCCACGACGCGCACGTCCTCCCCCTCGGCGAGCTTCATGGCGACGTGACGGCACACGCTGCCGATCTGGCGCTCGAGCCCGCGAACGCCCGCCTCGCGCGTGTAGTTGTCGATGAGCGAGGCGATGCCGGTCGCGTCGAACTCGAGGCGCTCGTCCGTGAGGCCGTGCGACGAGAGCTGCTTCGGGCAGAGGAACTCACGGGCGATGTTTCGCTTCTCGGCGAGCGTGTAGCCGGGCACCTCGATGACCTCGAGGCGGTCCCACAGCGGTCCGGGGATGGTGTCGGGGTTGTTGGCCGTGGCGATGAACGTGACCTGCGACAGATCGAACGGCGTGTCGATGTAGTGGTCTTGGAAGGCGTTGTTCTGCGCCGGGTCCAGCACCTCGAGCAGCGCCGACGCGGGATCGCCCGCGACGTCCACGCCCATCTTGTCGATCTCGTCGAGCACGAAGACCGGGTTCTTGACGCCTACCTTCTTGAGCCCCTGGATGATGCGTCCGGGGAGCGCGCCGACGTACGTGCGCCGGTGGCCGCGGATCTCCGCCTCGTCGCGCACGCCGCCGAGGGCGATGCGGTGGTAGCGCCGCCCCATGCTCCGCGCGATGCTCCGCCCGAGGGAGGTCTTCCCTACGCCCGGCGGCCCCACGAAGCACAAGATCGGCCCCTTTTTGTCGCTCCGCAGCTTGCGCACGGCCATGTACTCGACGATGCGGCGCTTCACCTTGTCGAGCCCGAAGTGGTCCTCGTCGAGGCACCGCCGGCAGTCTTCGACGTCGAGCTTGTCGGTCGTGGTCTTCTGCCACGGCAGGTCCGCCAGCCACTCGACGTACGTCCGGGTGACGTTGAACTCGGCGGACTGCTGGTGCATGCCGCCGAGGCGACCGAGCTGCTTCTTCGCGATCTTGAGGGCGTCCTCGGGCAGCTGGGCCACGCGCACCTTCTCACGGAGGTCTTCGATCTCGTCGTCCTCGCCCTCGCCCAGCTCCTCCCGGATACTCCGCATTTGCTGGCGCAGGATCTGCTCGCGCTGGCTCTTCCCCTCGTCGGCCACCATGCTCGACACCTCGCGGCGCACGCGAAAGAGCTCGAGCTGGCGCTGCACGATCTGGCTCACGGCGAGGACACGATCGCGCACGGCGAAGGTCTCGAGGATGGCCTGTTTGTCCAGCACGCTCGCCTGCTCCGAGCTCAGGTTCGACGTGATGAGGTCGGCCAGGCTGCCCGCCTCGCGCACGTTGTCGAGCACGCCCTGCGTCTCCTTGGGGAGGTTCGGCATGAGGCCGAGCAGCTCGCGCGTACCGTCGCGGAGGCGGTTCGACAGCCGATCGAGCTCCGCGTCGCGCTCGAGGTCCTCGGAGATGCGGCGCACCTTCGCGCGCATGTAGGGCTCGATGCCGGAGCGCCCGACGAGGCGCAGCCGCGACAGGCCGTGGAGCACGACCGAGTAGTTCGAGGGCCCGAGGCGGATCACCTTCACGACCCGCGCCACGGTGCCCACCTCGAAGAGGTCGTCGAAGGTGGGCTCGTCGATCGACGAGTCTCGCTGGCTCACGATCCCCACGATCGCTCGCTCTTGCCCTAGCAGGTCCTCCACGAGGCGGACGCTCCGCGCGCGCCCCACGTTGATAGGCACCACGCTCGCCGGGAAGACCACGCTGTTCCGGAGCGGCAGGATGGGGAGGCTTTCGATCTCGAACCGTGGGTCTTGCGACAAGGGGCGTCTCCTCAGGGATGTCGCTGGAAGCTATCGCGAAACGCCGCCAAGGGAGAAGCCCGACGCGAGCGCCCGGTCAGCGGTTGCGCTCGAAGCGGGCGCGCGTTGGTGGTAGTGCTATGGGCGATGGTCCGCACAGCCTCGGTCGTCCTCGCGTTCGCGCTGCTCGCCAGCGCATGCGGCGCGCCTCGCGCGGAGGACCCGCAGAGCGTGCTGCGAGCCTACGCCACGGCGCTCGAGCAGGGACGTTCCGACGACGCGTACCGCCTCCTCAGCGACGACGCGCGGCGCGGGATCTCCCTCGAGGCGTTCCGGCGCATCATGAAGGACAACCCCGACGAAGCCCGGGAGATTGGGCGCGCGCTCGCGCGACCGACCTCGGCTCCGCTCGTCACCGCCACCGTGACCGGCGGGGACGGCGAGCAGCTCGTGCTCGTGCTGGAGAACGGCAAATGGAAGCTCGACCCCGCGAGCCTCGACTTCTACGCTCAAGACACCCCCAAGCACGTGGTCATGGGCTTCGTCCGCGCCCTCGAGCGGCGACGCTTCGACGTGGTGCTCCGCTACATCCCCGACGCGCACCGCGAGGGCTTCGACGCGGAGCGCCTCAAGAAGGCGTGGGAGGGCCCCGACAAGGAGGAGATGCTCCACGTCCTCACGGCGCTGAAGCAGGCCCTCCCGACCGCCTCGATCGAGGAGACCGGCGACCGCGCGACCATGCCGTACGGCGCCGGCACTCTCCAGCTCGTCCGCGAGCGCGGGCTGTGGAAGATCGAAGATTTCGACTGACCGAGACGACATCGGCTTCGCGCGGGTCGCCCCGGGTGTGTCTTCCTGCGCGCATTTTCTGACTCGCAGCGGCATTCCCCGTGCGAGAATTGCATCGCGGCGGGCCGTGCCCCGTCGAACGGGGACGCGCGATCGTCGTCGCGCACCTTTTCCTTGGTGGAGGCTACGTTCTCATGAAGAAACACATCGTGCTCCTCGTCGCGACGGCCTCGGCGGCCCTTGTCGCTTGTCAGATCCAGGCGGGCGGAACGGGCGGCGCGCAGTCGCCCACCCCGGCTGCCCCGGCCGCGCCGGCCGCCCCAGGCGCGGCGACACCCGCCGAGATCCCCGCCCCGACCCCCGTCGCGCCGTCGGCCCGCGTACTCAGCATGCGGACCTCGTTCGGCGCGCTCTCGACCAGGCGCATCTCCGGCCTCGCCAGGCCGGGGGGCACTCCGCCGGCCACTCCGGGCACGCCCGGCACGGTCACGCCGCCCACCACGCCGCCCACGACCCCGCCCGGCGAGCCGCCGGTCATCGTCGGGCCCACGCCGTTCGGCTCCGGTGACCCGAAAGAGGCGAACTTCCTCGGCAGCGTCTACGACATCCCGGCCGACAGCCAGAAGCTCCCCGATCTGGGCACGCTCAAGCCCACGGCCACCCTCTTCGCGAAGGAGCTCAACGTCCCGACCCGCCAGTTCACCGAGGGCTTCCCCGGCGTGGCGAAGCGCACCGAGTGGTTCGCGATCCGCTTCGAGGCGCCCCTCACGGTCGCGACGGAGGGGGACTACGATCTCACCACGCGCTCCGACGACGGCAGCGTCGTGTACGTCGACGACACGAAGATCGTCGACAACGACGGTGTCCACCCGACGCAGGAGAAGTCGGGCCCGGTTCACCTCCGCGTGGGCACGCACTCGCTGCGTATCGACTGGTACCAGGGGCCCGGCACCGAAATGGCGCTCGAGTTCTACTGCAACAAGATGGGCGGGGCGAAGGCGATCTGCACCGGCAAGCTTTAGATCTCCGCCCTCGCGCGGCGTAACGCGCGCCGAGGCGCGCGAGGCGAGAGGTGGGTCGCGAGGCGGCTCACCTCTTCACCTTTTTGTCGCGTCACCTGCCGTGAATGGAAGGGGGCTTCAGGTAGCGCGGCGCGAGGCTCGCATCCCCCCGCCCTGCGAGCGCGAGGCGGCCCACCGACGCGGCGGTCGGGAGGTGCAGCGGCGCGTCGACGAGGAGCGGCGCGCCCGGGAAGTGCTCGCGGAGCGCCTCGGCGGCCTCTCCCACGAACCGAGGGCGCGCGATCGCGTGAGACGCGAGGAGCGCGGCCACCTCACCCACGCGCAGACACGTCGGGGGCACGCGGGCGCCCGCGCGGTCTCGCGCCGCGAGGAAGACCTCGCCCGGCACGGACGCCAGCACCCCCACCGTCGCGTCTTCTTCGGACGCCTCGCCCGCCCGCTCGAGGAGCGCCTCGAGCGAGCACACTCCCACCAGCGCCGCGCCCGTCGCGAGCGCGACGCCCATCACGGTCGATACGCCGATGCGGAGCCCGGTGAACGAGCCTGGCCCGACGTCGACGGCCCACACGTGCACGTCGCCCGGGCCAAGGCCGCGCGCCTCGAGGGCCCTCGCGAGCATGGGCAGCAGCGACTCGCCGTGGGCGTTCGAGACGCGGCGGCCCTCCTCGTGGACCAACACACCGTCCTCGAAGACGGCGAGCGAGCCGAGCGCCGTGGCCGTGTCGATCGCGACGAGCCTCCGCACGGCCACTCAGAGCTGGGCGAAGCGACCGCTTCGGAAGGCGGCCTCGAGGAGCTGGTCGACGCGCTGGACGAGCTCGGGGGCGCGCGGGTCGGGCGAGGCGCCGAGCGCCGCCTTGATTTCGTTCAGGGCCTTGAGCTGGCTGAAGAGCTGGACGTCCGAGAGCCCGCCGCCGCCCGTGAGCACCTGCCGCACGCGGTCGATCTCCGCGGCGATCGCCTCGATGCCGATGCCGGCCGACCCCACGCGCCTCGCCTGCGGGTTGTCGCGGTAGTGCGCCTCGAGCGTGGGGGTGACGATCGCCTCGAGGATGGCGGCCTGGTCTTCGTTGTTCCAGGTGTGCTTCAGCACGAAGAAATCGCTCGCGTCCGGCTGCGACCGCCCGTCGAGGAACGCGCTCGCCGCGAAGAGCTTGAGCATCTTCACGACGCGGCGGTCCGACAGCGTGATGCCCTCGGCCCGGATCTGGAACACGAGGCCCTTGTACTGGCTGAAGAACTCCTCAGAGAACTGCATCCGCTGCGCCGAGGCTCGGTGCAGCTCGTAGATCTCCCGCGCCGCCGCGATCGGCTGCACGGGCTGCTCGGTGATGCCCATCACCTCGTTCTGGAGCCCCTTCGTGAGGAGGTCCTGGAAGTGGTAAGCGTCGAGGTTATCGCTTCGAATTCGAAGGAGAAAACGGTCAAAGATGGCCGTCAGCGTCTCGTCGGAGGGCACCTCGTTGGAGGCGCCGAAGCACGAGAGGAGCGGGCAGCGCAGCGAGACGCCGCCGCTCGAGTAGCGACGCTCGTTCAGCAGCGTGAGCAGCGAGTTCAGGATCGCCGAGTTCGACTTGAAGACCTCGTCGAGGAACACGATCTCGGCGGTCGGGAGCATGCCCTCGGTGCGACGCTGGTAGCGCCCCTCGCGAAACGCGGCGATGTCGACCGGGCCGAAGATCTCGTTCGGCTCGGTGAAGCGCGTGAGGAGATACTCGAAGTACTGCGCCTGGATGAGCTTCGCGAACATCCGAATGAGCGCCGACTTCGCGGTGCCCGGAGGCCCGACGAGGACGGCGTGCTCACCCGCGACCACCGCGATGAGCAAGAGCCGAATCACCTCGTCTTTGCCGAGGAACCGCGACTCGAGGGTGCGGGCGAGCTGCTGGAGTCGAACAGGGAGCGCGTGGGGCTGCATCGTCGCCGGCGAGGCTACCACACCCTCCCCGCGGCGCGCGGCGGACCTCGCGCCCGCCGCTCCGCCCGAAGAGGCCCCCAGCGCTAGTGCGCGGGCTTCGCGGGTGCAGACCTGCCGGGTGCCGGCTTGGCAGGCGTGGGCGTCGTGGGCGCGGGCTTGCCGGGCGCGGGCTTCGCGGCGGGCGTCGCGCTCGTCGCTGTCGCAGGCGGGTCCCCGTAGGCGTCTCGCAGAGCGGCCGCGCCGAGGTGCATCGACTCGAGATCGTCCTTCAGCCGCGCGTGATCGCCGACCACGATGACCCTCATCTTGCGCGGCGTGAGGTAGTGCACCGCCACGCGCTTCACGTCGGCCGCGGTCACCTTCGAGAGCCGCGCGACGCGCGTCGCGTACTCGTCCTTGGGCCAGTCGTAGACGACCACGTCGGTGAGCGCGTTGACCACGTCGCGCGCGGTCTCGAAGCGCGCGGGCAGCCCCTGGATGAGCGCGTCTTTCGCGCCGGCGAGCTCGGCCTCGGTCACCTCGGCGGTGCGCATGGCCTCGAGCTCGACGAACACCTCACGCAGCGCGGGGACGGTCTTGTCGGTCACCACCGCCGCGCCGGCGTCGAACGGACCGGCGCCACGGCGCATCGCGAAGCCGGTGCGCGCACCGTACGTGTACGCGTGCTTCTCGCGCAGGTTCAGGTTGATGCGGCTCGAGAACATGCCCCCGAGGATCGCGTTCATCACGGTGAGCGCGTCGCGATCGGCGACGTCGGCCGCGACGCCGACCTGCGTGACCGAGATCTGCGACTGAGCGGCGCCGGGCTTGTCGACCACGACGAGCCGCGTCTCGTCGCTGGCCCCCTTCGGCGCGGCGAGCCTCGGCACGGCTGCGCGCTGGCGCTTGGGTCCTCTCATCGAGCCGAACGCGCGCTCGAGCGACGGGACGAGCGTGTCCTCGGTCACTCCGCCCGCCACGACCAACGTGACAAGGCTCGGGACGAACAGCTCGCGGTGGAGCTGGGAGAGCTCGGCGACGGTGACGGCCTTGATGTCGGCCATACGGCCCGTGAGCGAGTGCCCGTACGGGTGCGCGCGCCCGTACAACGCGGCGGCCTGGGCGTTCCGTGACATGCTCGAGGGGCTGTTCTTCTCCGACTGAACGTTGGCGAGCCTGCGCGCGCGGAGGCGCTCGAGCTCGTCTTTGGGGAAGGTGGGGTTCTGGACCACGTCGGCCATCAGGTCGAGGGCCTTGTCGAGGTGCTCACGAAGGACGTCGACGCCGATCGCCCCGGAGTCCCAGCCGAAGGCCGCGTGGTCGTGCGCGCCGATGGCCTCGAGCTCGTCGGAGATCTTGAGCGCGGATCGGGTCTTCGTTCCCTGCTCGAGCATCGCGCCGAGGAACGACAGCGCTCCCGGCCGCGCGCGCGGGACGTCGCCCTGCCCCGCCTTCACGACGAGCGTGACGCTCACCGTGCCGACCGGATGCGGCGCGAAGAGCACGCGGATCCCGTTCTTCAGCGTGAGCTCGCGCACCTCGGGCGGCGCGAAGGCACGCACAACGTCGCCCTTGGCGGGCGGCTGGGCCCGGAACGGCGCGTCGGGCGTCTCGGCGGGCGCGGCCGGAGGCGCCGCGGGCGCGACCGTGGGAGGGGCGAGTGGCAGCGGCGGCGGCGGGGTCGCCCCGGCGCACGCCGTGGCGATGAGCGCGGCGAGCGCGAGCCGCGGCACACGGGGCAGGCGAGGCAAGCGGGCGCTCACGATGCACCGCCCTTCTGCACGCGGACGACGACCCCGGCGATGGGGGCCCCCTTCTTCGGCGTGACGAGCGTCACCACGCGGCCACGCTCTACGAGGTGGGTCCTCGCGGCGTCGCGCACCGAGTCGGTGCTCGTCGCCTCGTACCGCGCGAGGTCTTTCGCGAAGTAGTCCGCGTCGCCGGTGTACTGGAAATACGTGTTGAGCAGGTTGGCGCGCGCGCCCACGCGCTCCATGCCGAAGATCGCGTCGGCCCGGGTCGAGACCTTCGCGCGGGCGAGCTCCTCGGGGGTCACGCCGCGTGACCGAAGGGTCGCGAGCTCTTCATCAATAATCTTTACCAACTCGGCGGCCGTGTGCCCCGGCTTCGCGGTCGCGACGATCTCGAACGAGCTGGCGAGCTGCATCGACGCCTGGGACGCGAAGACGCCCTGCGCGATCTGGAGGTCGTAGACGAGGCGCTTGTAGAGGCGGCTCGTCTTCCCCGCCGTGAGCGAGCGGGCGGCGATGTCGAGGTCCGCGTCGCCTGGCGCGAAGAACGCCGGGCTCGGCCACGTGACGTACGCGCGGGCCAGCTCCACGTCCGCGTCGACCTCGATGGTGACCTGCTCGGCGAGCTTGACGGGCGCGGGCGCCACGCGAGCGGGCAGCGGGCGCGTCACGATGGGGCCGAAGTACTTCCGCACGAGCGCGAGCGCGCCGGCCTCGCTGAAATCGCCCGCGAGCGCGAGGGTCGCGTTGGATGGCACGTACCATGTCCGAAAGAACGTCCGCACGTCGTCGAGCGACGCCGCGTCGAGGTCCTTCGGCGAGCCGATGGTGAGCAGGTGGTAGGGGTGCCCTGCGGGGAAGATCTCCGCGCGCACGGCCTGGCCCACCAGGCCGTAGGGCGCGTTCTCGTAGTTCTGACGACGCTCGTTCTTCACGACCTCGCGCTGGCTGTCGAACGTCGCCTGGTCGACGTGGTCGAGAAGGAATCCCATGCGGTCGCTCTCGAGCCAGAGCGCGAGCTCGAGGCGGTTCGACGGCACGGTCTCGTAGTAGTTCGTCCGATCGTTGTTGGTCGTGCCGTTGATCCCCGTCCCGCCGACCTCCTCGAGGTGACGGAAGAACGTGTCCTCCGCCACGTGCTTCGACCCCTGGAACATCACGTGCTCGAAGAGGTGCGCGAACCCGTTCTTCCCGGGCGCTTCGTCCTTCGACCCGACGTGATAGGTGACGTTGACGCTCACGGTCGAGACGCGGTGGTCCTCGTGCAGGAGCACGGTGAGGCCGTTGTCGAGCACGACCTTCTTGGCGGCAAGCGCGGGGCTCCGCACAAGCACCGTCGGCGCCTGAGGCCTCTCCGGAGCGATGGAACCAGGGGGCGGGAGCGTGGGCGTAGGCGCGGCGCCGGGGGGTGGAGCGGGTGGCGTAGGCGTTCGCTGAGCGAGCGCGTGCGGCGCGGAGGTGAGGGCCAAGGCGAGGCACCCCTTGAAGAGGGCCCTGGCGATGCGCGAACCGCTCGCCCACCGACGCCGCCGCAGCGACAACCCGCACCCTGGTTCATTCCCGCGAGCAGCGGGCCATCGAGGCGTCTTCATCGCATGACACCTACCGAGTCGAGCGCCCGTTGCCAAGGCCGCCGCCAGCCGTGTGCGCTCGTCCCAGCCCGTGCTAAGGTTCGGTGCTCGGGAGGGGACGAGGAGCAAGGCAGCTTGGCGCGCTCAACCCGGATCTCGATCGTCGAGCAGTCGCTCCAGGACATCATGGAACGCATCCTCGAGCTCCCACGGGGTCCGGCGGCCGTCGAGCTCCACCGGAAGGCTCGGGAGATCGCCCTGTCGGTCGCGGCGTGGCAGCGCGTGGCGCCGTCTCGCGAGGACAGGCAGACCGCCCTCGGCCGCGTGCTCGCCCTCAACATCGAGGTCATCAACGCCAAGAAGGCCGCTGGCCGCTCATGAGCCGGCTCCACCGTCGCGCGCTGCTCCTCGGCGGCGGGGCGCTCCTCGCCGGCTGTCGGCCCACGCGTCCGGCGAGCCACGGCGCCGCGGCACCCCCGCCAGCGCCATCGGCGTGGCGAGGCCCGCTCGTGCAGTCGGGCGACGCGACGTCTTCGTCGGCGGTCGTTTGGGCGAAGGCGACCGGCGAGGACGCCGAGCGCGGCGGGCGGCTGGTGGTGGACGTGACCCGCGTCGACGACCCCGGGTTCGTGCGCGCGCGCCGCGTCATGGGCCCGCGCGCCACCCCGGCGACCGACCTCACCGCGCAGCTCGTCGTCGAAGGACTGCCAGCAGGCGCGCCGCTGCTCTATCGCGCGGGGTTCGTTCGCGCGGGGCTCGGCGAACCGTCGCCGGAGAGCATGACCATGGGCAGGACTCGTACCGCCGCGACCGACGACCGTGAGCTGCGGTTCGTGTGGTCGGGTGACACCGTCGGTCAGGGGTGGGGCATCGACCCGGAGCGGGGGGGGCTCGCCGCCTACGGCGCCATGCGCGCGCTCGCGCCCGACTTCTTCGTTCACGTGGGCGACATGATCTACGCGGACTCGCCGCTCGTCGCGGAGGTGCCCCTCGACGACGGCACGGTGTGGCGAAACCTCGTCACGCCGGCCAAGCAGCGGGTGGCCGAGACCCTCGATGATTTCCGCGGTTGCTTCGCGTACCCGTTCTTGTGCTCCGAGTTCCAACGCTTCGCCCGCGAGGTCCCCCTCTACGCGATCTGGGACGACCACGAGGTCTTCAACGACTGGTGGCCCGGCGCGGTCCGCAGCGACCCCCGCGCGACCGAGCAGCGCGCCGACGTGCTCGCGCGCCACGCCCTCCGTGCAATGCGCGAGTACGTGCCGCTGAGGCCGAGCGCGCGCCTCTACCGGAGCGTGCGATGGGGCGCCGGGGCGGAGCTGTTCCTCCTCGACGGCCGCAGCTACCGGAGCCCGGACGGCGAGAACCTCGAGCCCGAGGGCTCGGCCTTCTGGGGCGAGGAACAGCTCGCCTGGCTCGCGCGGGGTGTCACGACCTCGACGGCCACCTGGAAGATCATCGCCACCGACATGCCGCTCGCCCTCGTCCTTCCCCACTCGGCCGCGACGGAGCACACGCGCGCGACCCAGGAGGGCTTCGGGCAGAGCGACGGGGCGCCTCTCGGCCGTGAGCGAGAGCTCGCCACGCTCCTCTCGTCTTGCCGCGCGGCGGGGGTCCACAACCTCCTGTTCCTCACGGCCGACGTTCACTACGCCGCCGTGCACCGCTTTACGCCGGAGCGAGCAATCTTCAAGGATTTCAATGCCTTTCACGAGTGCGTCGCGGGGCCTCTGCACGCGTCGAGCTTCCCCCCCAAGCGCACCGACGGCACGTTCGGACCCGAGGTGCTCTTCCAGGTCACCGAGCCCGTCGTGTCGGGATCGGGGCCGCACCACGATCGCCAGAGCTTCGGCCTCGTCCGGGTCGCCCCCGGCAGCCACGCGCTGACGGTGGCCCTGCGCTCGGGGCGCGGCGCGCTCCTCCACGAGGTGGCGCTCCAGCCGCGCGGGCCCCGCTGACCGTCCCGCGGGGCGCGCAGCGTCCGCACGCGCACGGCGGAATTTGCTACTGTGAGTGGAGCCCTTGATCCCTGCGCCCGAGACCGTCGCAAGCAAGACCGCCCCCGCGAAACGGGTCGCGGGCGTGCGGCTTCGCGCCATCTCCGGACCCGGCAAGGACCGCGGCCTCTCGCTCACGCGCGCGTCTGCCACGGTCGGGCGCCACACGACCTGCGACCTCGCCCTCCCCGATCCCCGCGTCAGCGGCGTCCATCTGCTGGTGTCGGTCGATGGGGCGGCCATCAGGGTGCGCGACCAGCAGAGCACGAACGGCACGTGGCTCGGCGGCGCGCGCGTGCGCGATCTGGACGTCCCCGTCGGGGCCGAGCTGCTCGTGGGCGACACGGTCCTCTTGGTCGAGGTCGACCAGTCCGCGGCAGCGCCCGAGGAGCCCCGCGACGAGGGGTTCGGCGCGCTCGTCGGCGCGTCGCGCGGGATGCGAGAGCTCTTCGCGCTGTTGGCGAGGATCGCCTCGAAGGACCTCACGATCCTCCTCCTCGGCGAGACGGGCACGGGCAAGGAGGAGGTGGCGCGAGCCGTCCACGCCGCTTCGCCGCGCGCCTCGGGGCCTTTCATGGTCGTCGACTGCACCGCACTCCCCGAGTCGCTCGCCGACGCGCTGCTGTTCGGCTTCGAACGGGGCTCCTTCACGGGCGCGAGCGAGCGTCGCGCGGGCTTCTTCGAGGCCGCCCACGGCGGGACGCTGCTGCTCGACGAGGTAGGCGAGCTCCCTCCCGCGCTCCAGGCGAAGTTCCTCCGCGTCCTGGAGCGACGCGAGGCCGTGCGGGTCGGCAGCCAGACGCCGCTCCCGCTCGACGTACGCGTCATCGCCGCGACGAACCGCGATCTCCGCGTCGAGATCGAGCGAGGACGTTTTCGCGAGGACCTGTACTTTCGCCTCGCGGGCGTGCGCATCACGCTCCCACCCCTGCGCGACCGCCCCGAGGACATCCCGCTCCTGAGTCGCGCCATCCTCGCGCGGAGCGGCAGCGAGGCGATGATCGAGCGCGAGGCCCTCGACTACCTCGCCGAGCAGCCTTGGCCCGGGAACGTCCGTGAGCTCGCCAACGCGCTCCACCGCGGGGCCGCCCTCACGGACGACGGGATCATTCGGCGCGGCGACGTGTCGGGCGAAGGGTTTGGGGCGCGCGCCGACACCGCGCAGCCGAGCCACGTCGTCGGCACCTTCGCCGAGGCGAAGGAGCACACGATCGCTCGCTTCGAGCGCGACTACCTCGCGGTGCTCATGCGGCGCTGCCGCGGAAACCTCTCTCGAGCGGCGCGCGAGGCCGACGTGGCGCGGCATCACCTCCGCGACCTCTTGAAGAAGCGAGGCCTCTACGGGCTGGACCATGGCGATGAGTGAACGGCGCGGCGCGCGCGTGGCCGCGATCGCCATCGCCGCCGTCCTCATGAGCGGCCCCGCGCGCGCGGCAGAGCCAAGCGACGTCGAGGCTCTCCGCGCCGCGTTCACGGCCGCGTACGACGAGGAGTCCCGGGGCAACGTCGGGGCCGCGCTCGCCATGTTCCGCGCGGTTCAGCGCGAGCGCGACACAGCCTCGGTCCGCTACCGCGTCGCCGCCTGCCTGGAGGCCCTCGCGCGACGGCCGGAGGCGCTGACGGCCTACCGCGCGGTCGGCGAGGTCGCCCGCCCCGCCGACGCGGCCGTCGTCGAGAGCGCAAGAGCCCGCGCGTTGGCGCTCGCGTTGGAGCTCTCGGAGCTCTCCGTCGAGATCGACGGGGCCACTTCGAGCGCGCTGGAGCTCCTCATCGACGAGCACCCCGTGCCCGTCACGGACCGCCGCGCGACCGTGACCCTCGAGCCCGGAGCCCACAGCGTCGTGGTGCGCAGAGGGAGCGACGCGCCAGCGCCGATCCACGTGACGCTCGCCGCCGGCAAACCCACGGTCGTGGTCATCGGGCTGCGTGGCGAGCGCGTCGATCGACCCGCCCCCCGGGGGCCCGCCCAGGCCCCGCCGCGCACCGTCGGCGCGAGGGACCTCACCCCGGGTGCGCTCGTCGTCGGAGCGGGGGCGGCGCTGGTCGCCGGCTGCGCCGTCGCGCTGGCGGTCCGCGAGTCCGCCATCTCCAGCGTCCAGGAGACGTGCCCAGGCGGCGTGTGCCCGCGGCAGAGCGCCGACGCCGTGGAGGCGGCCGCCGGCCGCGCGCGCGCGATGCTGCCACTCGCCATCGCCACCGGCGCGGCGGGGGTGCTTGGGCTCGGCGCCGGGACGTGGCTGCTCCTGCGACCGAGCGCCGATCACGCGGGCCGCGCCACGGGCCTCTCGGCGAGCATTGGAGGCACTTTCTGATGCCGCGCCGCCCGCTCCAGGCCGCTACGGCGCTCTCGCTCCTCGCGACCGCGGTCGCGTGCCGCGCCATCCCCGACTACCGGTTCGAGGACGACCTCGACGGCGCCGCCGACACGAGCGTCGCACGCGACGCCGCGCCGAGCGACGCCGCGCCGAGCGACGCCGCGCCGAGCGACGCCGCGCCGAGCGACGCCGACGCACACCTTGGGCCAACCGCCGACGCCGCTCCGGACGCACCGGGCTCGGGGTGCCCCGGGACTCCGCCGCCCTACGCGACCGCCTGCTGCGGCCCGGTCCCGTGCGCGGGCGACTGCCCGGCGGCCTGCGCGGAGTGCGCCGCGCGGTGCGGTGCAAGCGAGGCGTGCTGCGCGAAGCGCAGCAACGTGCAGTGCAAGCGCCAGGACGGCTTCGTGTGCAACTAGCGCGCGTTTCCGTCGAGCGCCGGGGTGCGCGCTGGGGTCGCCCAAGCGCGCGTGACTGTTGCTATTTCGGCAGGCTCGCGTCGCGCCTTCGTTGGCGAATCGGGCGGCGACCGATACTCTGACTGGGTGGCGTCGCAACCCGAGCGCTTTGGTCACTACGCGGTCGAGCGCCTGATCGGCCGCGGAGGGATGGCGCTCGTGTACGCGGCGCGGAACGAGCGTACGGGCGCCGAGGTCGCGCTCAAGGTCGTCGTGCCGCCGAAGGAGGGCGACGACGGCGCGGACGCCACGATCGCCCGCTTCAAGCACGAAGCGGACATCTCGGGGCGCCTGGTTCACGCGAACATCGTACGTGTCTACGACTTCCTGACGACCGAGGCGGGAGAGGCCGTGCTCGTGATGGAGCGACTGCGCGGCGAGAGCCTCGCCGCTGTCCTCGCGCGCCGAGGTAAGCTCAGCGTGGGCGAAACCCTCGCCGTCCTCCTCCCGATCCTCCGCGCGCTCGCGCACACCCACGCCCAGGGCGTCATCCACCGCGACGTCAAGGCGAGCAACGTCTTCCTCTCCGTCGACAGCGCGGGCGTGGTCACGCCGAAGCTCCTCGACTTCGGCATCGCGAAGCGGCCCGGGTCCAGCCCGAGCTTCACGGCGCGCGACGAGGTGCTCGGGACGCCGAGCGCGATGTCGCCCGAGCAGATCCGCGGGGGCGTCGAGCTCGACGCCCGCAGCGACCTGTTCTCGTGCGCCGCGATGACCATCGAGCTGCTCACGGGCCGCGGCCCGTTCCAGGCGTCGTCCGCGGCGGCGAGCCTCGTGGCCGTGCTGGAGCGCGAGGTGGACCCGTCGCCCGACATCCCTCCACGCATGTTCGTCGAGCTCGAGCGGGCCCTACGCAAGGCCCCCCTGGAGCGCCACGCGTCGACCACCGAGCTCGAGCTCGCACTGCGCGAGGCCTGTCCCGACAGCGCGACCGAAGCGGCCCTTGGCGTGAGCCTCGCGAGCGTCACCGTCGACGAGGGCACGCCGACGTGCCCATCGGAGCCGGGCTCCGGCAGCGTGGCACGCCAGAGCCTCCGAAGACCGGGCTCGCGGCTCACCCGCGCCCGGGCGGGGACCTTCTTCGCCCTCGGCGTGGTCGTCGCGCTCATCGTGGGCGCAGTCTTCGTGCTTGCACGCGGCGACCGCCGGACCGCCGGCGCGGCGCCACAGCCGAGCGCGACGGCAAGCTCCGCAGAGCCGGCGAGCGCGCCACCGCCGCCACCGCCACCACCGGGTGAGGCGGCGAGCGTCGCCACGGCAGTGATCGCCGCAGCGACCACCACGCGACCGCCGGCGGCCGCGCCACAGACCACCAAGCCGCGGGCGGCCACGAAGGGCGGCCCGGCGACCGCCAAGCCCGTCGCCACGCGGCCCGACTTCTAGGAGAGGGTCGGGCGTAGCCGCCCTGCCGTCGTTCCGCGGCCGTGGGCCGAGGGGGTCGGTACGGGTGCCGCGAGCGCAGCGCTTTTCTTTTGTCGGGCCCCTGCGTCCGCATCGTTCGTTCGCGTCCCGGCTGTCCGCAAGACAACGGCGGCCATGTTGTCCGGGCTGCTCGGCGCGGTCCCGGTGCGAGCGCTAACGCGGCGGCGCCGGTGGCTGATCGTCCCGCTGCACACACGAGGACAGATCGAACAGCATGAACAGCAACGCCTTTTGCTGCGGCGTCAGCTCTCCCCCGGAGCAGCCGGTCGGGAATGGCTGGCCTGCGGTGCTGCCCGCGCCTACGTGGAGGTT
This sequence comes from Myxococcales bacterium, assembly GCA_016720545.1. NCBI lineage: Bacteria > Pseudomonadati > Myxococcota > Myxococcia > Myxococcales > Myxococcales bacterium. The sequence goes on along the minus strand of JADKKK010000004.1, from coordinate 219,860 downwards.
GCTGAAGACCACGCGACCACACACGTCCGCGTCGGCGGCGCCTAGGGGCGTGTTGAACGACATGTACTGCACGGCCTCGGTGTTCCCCGAACGCGGGTTCGTCACCCGGATCCAGCTGAGGGCGCCCGCGCCGAGGGTCTCGACGTTGTGCCTCGCCTCCTGGATGGGCAGCCCACCCGCCGCGCTCAGCGAGCCGGTGTTCTGGAGCCAGGCCTTCATCGCCGCGCCCTTCGGGAAGCTCGTCTCCACGGTAGCCTCGATCGTCTCGAGCTTCCCCGCCGGATCGGGGCGCATGTCGGTCCACGCGGCCACCCCCTGCACCGCGGGCACCGGCGAGGCCGAGAAGAAGTAGTTGTGGTAGTGCGACGCGAACACGCGGCCCCCATTCTTCGCGTACTCGTAGAGCGCGGCGCGCGCGGTCTCGGGCTTCGAGGGAGCGTTCTCGTCGCCCTCGCACGCGAGCAACACCACGTCGTAGCGACCGAGCGACGCGGCGTCGCGCCACAGCCCGTTGCTCGCGGTGAGCGCCGTGCCCCCGGCCATGGTCGTCGGCGCGGGAACGGGCGTGCCGTTGTCCGAGTAACCTCCGCCGGAGAAGAGATGCACGCGCGCCGGGCTGCCCTCGGGGCCGAACTCGGTGTCGTCGAGCCCGATCTTGCGGAGCAAACACTCGAGCGCGTCGGCGCCGCCGGTCGAGAGCGCGATGCGAGGGATATGGCCCTCCACGCGGTTCTTGGGCAGGCGCGTGAGGCCGGCGTCGAGCGGTGTGTCGACGCAGGCCGCGACGGCGGGGACGACGACCTTGCGGCGCCACTTGCCGATCTGCACCACGAGCGGGATGTCCTTGCCGACCGGCACGTCCTCGAGCCGAAAGCGCCCCGCCGAGTCGGTCGCGGCGACCGCGATCGGCCGCCCGCTGAGCTGGCCGTCGCAGCGATCGCAGGACGCGCCCTCCTTGATGGGGTTCGGTTCGCTGTTCGGCACATATACGAACGCGTTGTAGAGCGGCACCTTCCCGGAGGGATCGAGCACGGTGCCGCTCAGGCTGGTGGTGGTGCCAGCCTCGCAGACGGCCCGCTGGCACTCGAGCCCCACGCAGTTCCCCGCCTCGGGGTTGCCGCACGCGAGGCCGACGCACGCGCCGTCGCCGGGGGCGTCAGGCCCCCCGTCGCCGCCCGCCGGAATCAGGGCGCTGTCGGGGTACTCGGAGATCGCGGTGGTCGTCCCGCAGCCCGCCCACACGCCGCCCAGACCGAGCGACGCGAGGGTGACGACGAGGGTTCGGAAGTGGGCGGCCTTCATGGTGGGGCGCTTCATGGCGTACGGCACCGGCCGCTCGTGCACGGGACGCCGTCGCAGCAGTCTGCCGTCGCGGCACACACCTGCCCGTAGAGAGCGCATCCCGGCGGAGGAGTACCGCCGTCGGCGCCGCCGCCGTCCGCGGGCACACCGGAGTCAGGCGTCGGACCGACGCCGCCATCGGGCAGGACGACCCCGCCGCAGGCGCCGGACGACGAGCCAGGCGCGAACACACACGGGGTGCCCGGGCAGCAGTCGGCGTGGGTCGTGCACGCCCCCGCGACGGGGACGCAGCTCCCGGGATCGCCACAGACGAAGCCACCGGCGGGGCTCGGAGTGCAGGGGTTGCCGCAGCAGTCGGCGCTCGAGCTGCAAGCCGTCCCGGCGGGAGGCGGCGCCGCCGTGCAGTCGATCGGGGCGATGAGACAGCGCGGGACGCCGAGGGCGTCCTGCTGGCAGCGCAGCGGGTTCTGCTGCACCGTGCCGGAGCAGCAGCGGTCCGTGGCGTTGCACGACGTCGTCGCCAGCTTGCAGATGGAGCCCGCCGGGCTGCACCGCTTGCCGTTGTCACATTTGCCGACCGGATCCGAGGGGTTGCGCCGCGCGCAGGTGACCTCGGCGAGCGTGCCGTCGGGCAGCGTGCCCGACCCGCAACAGTCCCCGTCGCCCACGCAGATCTCGCCGGTGGGGCGGCAGCCGCTCGCGGGCTGGCAGATCGAGCGGCCCGAGGGGGCGTAGACAGCGCACTTTCGACTGCAGCACGACCCGCCGCACGTGGTCGAGGCCTCGAAACAGAGCGTGCCGGCCGGCGAGCAGTTGGGGCTGCCAGGGACCGACGGGACGGCACCACACACACCGAGCGTTGCGCCCGCCGCGATCGTGCACGTGCCCGTGCAGCAGTCCGTGTCGCGCGCGCACGCGTCGCCCACCTGGGTGCAGAAGGAGGGACGCGCCGAGCAGACGCCGCCGTTGCAGAAGGCCGAACAACACTCGCCGTCGGCCCCGCAGGGGTTGCCCGCGGTCTTGCAGGTGGGGTTCAGCGGCTCGCACTTCCCGCCGCCGAGGGGGTCGGGCTGGCAGTTCGCGCCGCAGCAGTCGCCGCTGGTCGCGCAGGACAGGCCGTCGGCCACGCAGGGCCGCGCATCGCAGGCTCCGCCGTTGCAGGCCGACGTGCAGCACTCGATCCCGGTGGCGCACGCCTCGCCAGGCGCTTTGCAGGCCGCGACGGGCGGCACACAAAGCCGCGTGGTCGCGTCGCAGTTCGCCGTGCAGCAGTCGACGCTCGTCGCACACGCGCCGCCGGTCGGGGTGCACACCGCCGAGTCGACCCGCGACCCGTCCACGATGGTCGCGTCGCGCGATCCGTCCAGTGAGCCGTCGACGCGGGCGTCGCCTCCGCCGCCGTCGACCGCGCCGTCCGCTCCTCCCTCGCCGCCGCCGGTGGCGTCCAGTGCGCCGTCGAGCGGAGGCGACACGCCGTCGGCCGAAGCGTCATCATCGATGACGATCCCCTCCTGGCTCCCGCACCCTGCGAAGAGGCCTCCGGCGGCCGCTGCAACGGCAACGAGGACGAACACGGTGGCGGAGGGTCGTTTCAAGAGGCACCTCGAGTGGCGCGGACGTCGCGCCCTCCTACGGATGCACGATCCACGCCGACGACGTGCTTCCCGCGAGGGAGGCAACCGCCGGGGTTCCTCCCCGCGGCGGCTCCATCCAATGGTCTCTCGACCGACCACATCGGTCGCGCCAGCGACCAGATGGCACACACTCACCTACCTGAGGGCCGCTCCGCCGGAGGCGTTCCCACGCCCGTGAATCCAGACTACGACCAGGCGATGGTCGACGCTCCGGTGCTCCTCGGTCTCCCGCTCACCCTCGACGCTCTCGAAGACGTGGCGGCGCGACTGCGTCCGGTCGAAGTGTGCCCCACGGCGCGACGCAAGGTCATGGCCTCTCGCCAAGCGATCGACGCGATCGTGGCGGCGGGCGACGCCGCGAGGAACGTGTACGGCGTGAACACCGGCTTCGGGGCGCTGGCCGAGACGCGCATTTCGGCCGCCGACATCCGCGCCTTGCAGCGAAACCTGGTGCGGTCGCACGCGACGGGAATTGGCGAAGACCTCGGCGTGGCCGAGGTGCGAGGGATCATGTTGCTCCGCGCCCAGGTGCTCGCGCTCGGACACTCGGGCGTCCGCGCGGAGGTGCTCGACACCCTCGTCGCGATGCTGAACGGCCGGGTCCACCCGCGCATCCCGTCGCAGGGCTCGGTCGGCGCCTCCGGCGATCTGGCCCCGCTCGCCCACCTCGCGCTCGTGCTCATCGGCGAGGGCGAGGCGCGCGTGGGTGAAGGCCCGGTCGAGGACGGGCGCGCGGCCATGAAGCGCGCGGGGGTCGAGCCCATCGTGCTCGAGGCCAAGGAGGGGCTCGCGCTCATCAACGGCACGCAATACATGGCGTCGCTTGGCACGCTGCGCCTGCTGGAGGCCGAGCGCCTCGCCACGGCAGCGGACGTCGCGGGCGCCATCAGCCTCGAGGCGCTGAAGGGCTCCACCAAACCCTTCGACCCGCGCCTCCACGCCGCGAGGCCCCACCCCGGCCAGGAGGTGGTCGCGGCGAACCTGCGCGCCCTCCTCGCAGACAGCAGCATCGCGGAGAGCCACCGCGACTGCGCGAAGGTGCAGGACGCCTACTCGCTCCGCTGCATGCCTCAAGTGCATGGCGCCACGCGCGACGCCTTGGCGTGGGTCCGCGGGGTGCTCGAGCGCGAGGTCAACAGCGTGACCGACAACCCCAGCGTGTTCACCGACAGCGGGGAGACCGAGATCCTGAGCGGCGGCAACTTCCACGGGCAGCCGCTCGCCCTCGCGCTCGACCTCGCCGCGATGGCGGTGGCTGAGCTCGCCAACATCAGCGAGCGGCGCGTCGAGCAGCTCGTGAACCCCTCGCTCTCGTCGGGCCTCACGCCGTTCCTGGCCGCAGGTTCGGGCCTCCACTCGGGGTTCATGATCGCGCAGGTCGCGAGCGCCTCGCTCGTCAGCGAGAACAAGGTCCTGTGCCACCCCGCGTCGGTCGACAGCATCCCGTCGTCCGCCGGAAAGGAGGACCACGTCAGCATGGGCAGCGTGAGCGCCCGGAAGCTCGGCATGGTCGTGCGGAACACGCGCCACGCGCTGGCGATCGAGGTCATGACCGCCTGCGCGGGCGTCGACCAGCGCGCGCCCGTGACGCCAAGCCGCGGCGTGGCGGCGTCGTTGGCGCTCGTCCGCGAGCGCGTGGCGCCGATGGTCGGTGACCGCCCGCTGTCGAAGGACATCGAGGCGGTCGCGAACCTGGTCGGCTCGGGCGGGCTCGCGGCAGCGGCCGCGGCGGTGGTGGGCCACCTCGCCTAACGCCACACCTCGACCGACATCGCCACACGCGCGCTTACCTGGACAAATTGCGCCTGAGTTTCGCGGACTTGCAAGACGTCTCGGCGCGCCGAGGCGTCCGCCGAGCGCCGTGACGCACGCGCAACGATCGGTCAAGTATCTTGAATCACTGCACTTTATTCATGACGCTTCGCAACAAGCGGGTGCAAACATTTACAAGTCGGTGACAACTTCCGCGGGGCGGAGTGGTTTGGTTCTGACCATGCACGTCGCCCTGTGTGTCGCCTACTTCAGCGTCCTGCTCTTGCTCTCGATGTACGGCCTCCACCGGTCGCACCTCGTGTTCACCTGCTTGCGCCTCGCGAAGAAGCTGAATGCCATGAAGGCGGGGGTCCCCCCGCTGGCCGACAACGTCGACCCGGCGTCCCTGCCCACGGTGACCATCCAGCTGCCGCTCTACAACGAGGCCACCGTGGCGGCGCGCCTGCTCGACGCCGTGTCCCAGGTCGAGTACCCGTGGGAGCGCCTCGAGGTGCAGGTCCTCGACGACTCGACCGACGAGACGCGCATGATGGTGCGCGACCACGTGCGGCGGCTCGCCGAGACGGGCCTCGACATCCAGTACATCCACCGCGTGGACCGCACCGGCTACAAGGCCGGCGCCCTGGACGCGGGCCTCGACGTGGCGCGCGGCGAGCTCATCGCCATCTTCGACGCCGACTTCATCCCCCAGCCCGACTTCCTCCGGGCGCTCGTCCCGCAGTTCATGGCCGACCCGACCATCGGCATGGTCCAGGCCCGCTGGGGCCACCTGAACCGCGAGGTCTCCATCCTCACGCGGGTCCAGGCCCTCATGCTCGACGGCCACCACCTCGTCGAGAACCGCGCCCGCGCGGCGGCCGGTTGGCTCTTCAACTTCTCGGGCACGGGCGGCATGTGGCGCCGCGAGGCCATCCGCGACGCGGGAGGCTGGCAGCACGACACCCTCACCGAGGACCTCGATCTCAGCTACCGCGCGCAGATGGCGGGGTGGAAGTTCGCCTACCGCGAGGACGTCGTCACGCCCGCGGAGCTCCCGGAGGACGTCAGCGCGTTCCGCGCGCAGCAGTTCCGCTGGGCGAAGGGCACCGTCCAGACCTCCCGCAAGCTCATGAAGCGCGTGCTCACCGCGAAGGACCTCACGGTCACGCAGCGCATCGAGGCGTTCTTCCACATGACGCCGCACTTCGCGTACCCGCTGATGGTTCTCCTCAGCGTGCTGCTCCTGCCGGCGCTCGTCCTCATGCCCGCGACCAACGCGCGCACCATGCTCCTCATCGACCTGCCGCTCTGCGCGGGCACCACGGGCTCGCTCGCCGCCTTCTACGCGATGGCGATGACCGCGCAGGGACGCACGCGCCGCGAGGCCTTCCGTAACCTGCCCGCCCTGCTCGCGCTCGGCTGCGGCCTCGCCCCGCACCTCAGCAAGGCCGTCCTCGAGGGGCTCCGGTCGATGGCCGGTGAGTTCGTCCGCACACCGAAGGCCGGCGATCTGCTCAAGCCGGGCGCCGCCCCACGCTACCACGCGCGCGCCGACCTCCCGATGACCGAGATCGCGCTGGGCCTCCTCAGCGCCGTCAGCGTGGTCGCGGCCGGCCAGACCGGGCACTGGTTCGCGATGCCCTTCGCGATGCTGTTCGCGTTCGGCTACGGCTACGTCGCGCTGCTCGTCGGCACGGAGCAGGCGGCGCGACGCCGCGCCGCGCTCGAGGCCTACAAGGCCGGGGCGTCACCCGCGTCGGTCGCAGCCATCGCGAGCGTCCCGCCGCCGGCGGAGGCCGTCGAGGAGCTCGCCGAGGAGCTCGCCGCCTGACCTGTCGCGCGGCCTAATCGGCCTCGCTGCCTAATGTCGCAAGGCGCGCGCATCCCTCGGGTCACAGCCTCCCCAAGGCCGCGGCCGACGGGTCGGCGCGAATGTGCTGGCAACGACTCACAAAATCGGCGACTCTTTCGAGCACTGCGAGCCGTCGCCGCTCCAGCGCGAGCTCACAGTAGTGAGGGGGCATCGGGGAAATGACGAAAGCTGAGATCGTCCAGACACTGTACGCGAAGGTGGGCGGGTTCTCTCGGAAGGAGTCGGCCGACATGGTCGACCTCGTCTTCGAGATGATGAAAGAGACCCTCGGGCGCGGGGAAAAGATAAAGATCAGCGGCTTCGGAAACTTCGTCTTGCGCGACAAGCGCCAGCGGCCGGGTCGCAACCCGCAGACCGGAGACGCGATCAAGATCAGCGAGCGCCGGGTCCTCACCTTCAAGGCCAGCCAGATCCTCAAACTGGCGTTGAACCCCCGCGCCGACGAGGCCGTCGCCAGCGCGGCGCCGCAACAGCACGCCGCCAGCGGCGGCTGAGCTTCCGCTCGCCCTTTCGCCCCATGCGGCCCGCCACGCATCCACGCACCACCCGGCACGCCGCCACCTCGCCACCTCGCCACGTAGAGGGCATCGTCGAGTGAGCACCCCTTGAGCACGAAGCTGCGCCTGGGCGCCACGTCGGGACCTTCGGAGGCCATGCCCTCGAAGCTCTATTTTCGCATCGGCGAGGTCGCGGGCCTCGTCGGGGTGGAACCGCACGTGCTTCGGTACTGGGAGCGCGAGTTTCGGGCGATCCGCCCTACGAAGAGCTCGAAGGGCCAGCGGGTCTACTCCCGGCGCGACGTCGAGAACCTGCTCCGCGTGCGGACCCTGCTCTACGAAGAGGGCTTCACCATCGCCGGCGCGCGGAAGAAGCTGTCGCGCAAGCCCGACGAGGGCGACGCAGCGGCGTCCCCCGAGAGCGCGACGCCCGAGAGCGGCGAGCGCCCCATCGATCGGGCAGCGCGGCAGGAGGACGACCTCGAGGGCCCCGCGATCGACGCCTCACGCCTCGCCGACGACCGCCTACGTGACGCCGACGCCGGCGCGGCAGCCGCAGAGCGCGACGCGCTTTCGGTCGTGAGCGAAGCCGCGGCCGCCGAGCGCCCACCGGACGCCAGCTCCGCGCGCGCCATGCACGCCGTCCGCGCTTCGCTCCACGAGCTGCGCGACGAGCTCGAGCTGCTGCTGGACGAGCTCGGCGGCGCCTGAGCGTGGCGCGGCTCTGCGGGGCTCGCGCGGGTCGCACGGAGCGCGCCGGATGCGCCAGGGCGCGCGCGCTCTGCGTGGCCGCGCTCCTGGCGACCGCGGGCGCCATGACGGCGAGCCGCGACGCCGCCGCCTCCACACCGCCTCGCCTCGTCCTGCCGGGGCTCGCGGCGTTCCCCTCCGGGCCCGCCTCGCCGCGGCCTCCCGATTTGTCGCGCACCTCGCCGCGGGCGACCCTCGTCTCGTTCGAGTCAGGGGGCACCGCCGCGCGAGGCGGCCTCGCCGCGTGCGTCACGGTCGAGGTGAGCGGCTGGGTCGATGAGGCGAAACCGATCGCGCTCGAGCGGCTCGGCGCGATGGGCGCGACGGCGGTCCACCTCGCGCGCGGCGCTCCCCCTCGATGGCACACCGTGGCCCCGCCCGCGACGACACCGCACGTCACGAGGGTCGCGCTCGCCGGGGACGCCGGGGAGAGCGCCAATGGCATGATTTTGCTAACGTTTCTCGAGCCGGAGGGGCGCTCCGCGCTGGCCTGCTGGGCCGCCTGCTACGGCGCCGACACCTGCGACGCCGCCAGCGCCGAGCTGCGCGCGTCCCCAGCGCCGGCGCCGCCACCGACTCTTGGCCTGCGCGCGCTGGTGCTCGCCGTGCACCACCCGCGGGCCGCGGCGGGGTGTGCACTCGCGCTCTGCGCATCGCTCGCGGGGCTCTACGTGCGACGCAGACCGCGCCCTCGCGCCCGCGACTAGGCGCCGGGCCCGCGCGACGACGGGCACATATTCGATCGAGCGGCTCGGAGAGACCATGGTAGAAGCCCGAGGCACGATGCAGATCCGGCACGGCAGAGCCCTCCCGCTCCTCCTCGCGCTCGGCCTCCTGGGGTTCGCGCCGCTCACCTACGCCCCTGCGGCGCTGGCGCAGGGGGCGGCTGCGGGCCCCACGGTCGACCCCGCGGCGCGCGGCAACCTGATGCCGGCCGGCGGCGCCGCGGGCGCAGCGACGGTCGCCCCCAGCGCGCCGACGCCCGATCCCGATCACGACCAGCGCAAGCTCGTCGCGCAGGGCGAGGCCCGGCCCGACGAGAGCGCCGTGGCCGGCGTGCCGTCCAGCGTCTTCAGCGACGACTGGTGGGGCCGCACGCGCCCTGTGCTCGAGCTGCACGGCTATTTCCGCACCCGCGGCGAGCTCTTCCACAACTTTGCGCTGGGTCGATTCAACAACCCGGGCGACGAGGCGAACCTCTGGGGGCACCCGCTCGACCACACGTACAACGACCAGGCGGGCGCCGCGCGCACGGTCAACCAGTGCGGCGACACGGGCACCGAGCCCTGCTTCGACAAGACCCAGGCCTCCGCGAACATGCGGCTCCGCCTCAACCCGGAGATCCACATCTCCGACAACCTGCGCATCCTCTCGCAGGTCGACTTCCTGAACAACGTCGTGCTCGGCTCCACCCCCGACGCGTACGCGCTCCAGCCGAGCGGCACGGGCTCCACGGGCTACCGGCCGGCCGTCAACGGCTACAACGGCTACGCCCCGCTCGGCACCTTCTCGACCACCCAGGGCCCGCCCACGGCGGGCGTGAACGGCTACAAGAACTCGATCGACGTGCAGCGGGCGTGGGCCGAGTACCTCACCCCCGTCGGCCAGCTCCGCTTCGGTCGCCTGCCGCTCCACTGGGGCATGGGCATGCTCGCGAACTCCGGCGATCGCATCGACGACGACTGGCAGACGAACAGCGACCGCATCATGTTCGTCACGGGCATCAAGAGCCTCGACCTTTATTTTGGCGGCTCCTGGGACTTCATCTCCAGCGGCGCCACGAACGCGAGCCCGTACGACGTGTACGGCGGCCAGCCGTACAACACGGCCAACCTCACGAACGCCGGGCAGTGGAGCCTCCTCGCAGCCCACCGCACGAACCCCGAGCTCCAGCGGCTCAAGCTCGCGAAGGGCGACATCGTCGTGAACGGGGGCGTCTTCGCGCTCTACCGCTCGCAGCACCTCGACGTGAAGGCCGGCGAGAACCCGCTCACGAACGACACGGCGGCCACCGACCGCGGCCTCGAGCGGCGCGGTGCGCAGGCGTTCGTCCCGGACGCGTGGCTGCAGCTGCTCTACCGAAAGTTCCGCTTCGAGGCCGAGTTCGCCTCGGTGCTCGGGCAAATCGCGAAGTCTCCCGCGAAAAACCAGATCAACGATCCCATCGGCGTGCGCCAGTTCGGCCTCGCCACGCAGTCCGAGTTCAAGGCCATCGAGGACAAGCTCCGCGTGGGCTTCGGCTTCGGCTGGGCCAGCGGCGACGGGAACGTCGAGGGCCTCGCGCCCGGCGCGAACGGCCTCCAGGTGCGGAAGGGCGACGGCCCAATCTCGACCTTCCGGTTCCACCCGTCGTACTACGTCGACTACATCTTTCACCGCCGCATCCTGTCGCGCGTGCAGGGCACGTACTACTTCCGACCCTCGGTCGAGTACGACTTCCTCCGCAGCCCGAACGGCCAGAAATTTGGCGGCGGCGCGGCCATCATCTGGAGCCGCGCGAGCCAGTTCATCCAGACGCCCGGCAACAAGCGCGACCTCGGCATCGAGCTCGACCTGCAGCTCTATTACCAGGCGAAGGACGGCACGCTGAACGACGATCCGTCGAAGATGGGCGGCTTCTACTCGGCGCTCCAGTACGGCGTGTTCTTCCCGCTGGGCGGCCTCAGCTACCTGCCCGGCGAGCAGTCCGCCATGCAGGCGGTGCTGCCACCCAACGGCGCCCAGGCGGCCGACGTGAGCCTCTCGACGGCGCAGACCGTGCGACTCATCCTCGGCGTCATGTTCTGAGCGGCTCCCCCGCGCTCGCGGGCGGGCGCACGGGGCGCGGTCGCCTGCCCCGCGACCGCCGGCGCGCCAGCTCAGTTGTCCGGCGCGCCCGCAGCGACCCAGCGTCCGATGCGGTCGAGCTCGGCCTGGGTGAAGATGAGGCCGCTCGGGATCTGTGGCATGCGGCCCTCCTTCTCGGACCTGCGGAGCGCGCGATAGAGGTTCGTCTTCGTGAAGTCCTTCTCGCCCTGCACGAGCTGCCCGCTCGAGATCAGCGTGCTGCGGCACTGCGCCTTGTCCTTGCAAATGTAGCCGCTCGACTGGGTGCCGACCTCGGACGCGCCGCCGTGGCAGTTGCTGCTCGCCGTGCAGCTCGCGAAGCCCGTCGGCCCAAGGATATCGCGGTAGATGTCGGTGAACGTGTCCCCGCTGCCGGAGTCCCGGTCGCCGCTCGGCGGGGCGGACGCGTCGACCCGCGGCTCGCCGCCGGCGACCTCGCCGCTCGCGACGGCGCACGCAACGAGCCCACTTCCGACGAGCGCGAGGGCGAGAGCGACGGCGGTACGCATCGCGCGTCACTCTACACGACTCGCTCGCAGGGCGCGACGACGGAGCCGAGACAACCGCGCGCGCTCGCGCGACCTCCGCTAGGCTGCGCGAGTCCCATGCCGAAGATCCTCATCGTCGACGACCAAAGGAACATGCGCACCACCCTCGCCATGATGCTCCGCGGCGGCGGCTACGAGGTGGAGGAGGCGGGCGACGGCGACCTCGGCATCGCCCGCGGCGCGACCGAGGCCTTCGACGTGGTGCTCACGGACCTGCGCATGGGGACCAAAGACGGCATCGAGGTGCTGCGGGCCGTCAAGGAGGCCCAGCCCCTCACCGAGGTCCTGCTGATGACCGCGTACGGCACGATCGAGAGCGCCGTCGACGCGATGAGGCTCGGCGCCTTCGACTACATCCAGAAGCCCTTCACGGAGCAAGAGCTCATGGTGAAGGTCGGCAAGGCCGTGGAGAGCCGACGCCTCGCCGGCGAGGTCGCGCTCCTCACGCGTGAGTTCCAGGACCGGTACAAGTTCGAGAACATCGTCGGTCGCTCGGCCGCCATCCGCGACGTGCTCGGGCGCATCGTGCGCATCGCGCCCACCGACACGATCGTGCTCATCACCGGCGAGAGCGGCACCGGCAAGGAGCTGGTCGCGAAGGCCATCCACGCCAACTCCAAGCGGAAGGACCGCCCGTTCGTCCCGGTCAACTGCGCCGCCATCACCGAGACGCTGCTCGAGAGCGAGCTGTTCGGCCACGCGCGAGGCGCGTTCACGGGCGCCGTGAGCGCGCGCAAGGGGCTCTTCGAAGAGGCCGAAGGCGGCACGTTCTTCTTCGACGAGATCGGCGAGACCCCCCTCGCCTTCCAGGCCAAGCTCCTGCGCGCCATCCAGGAGAACGAGATCCGCCGCGTGGGCGAGAACAAGCCCATCAAGGTGGACGTGCGCATCATCGCGGCGACGAACCAAGACCTGCTCCCCGCGATCGCTGAGAAGCGCTTCCGTCAGGACCTCTACTACCGGCTCAACGTCGCCCGGTTCCAGCTCCCACCCATGCGCGAGCGCATGGAAGACCTGAACGAGCTGCTCGGGCATTTCCTTGCAAAGTACAACAAGAAAATGGCGTGCCGAGCCCGCTTCGATCCGCGCGTACCAGAGGTGCTCCAGCAGTACGCGTTCCCGGGCAACGTGCGCGAGCTCGAGCACATGGTGGAGCAGGCGGTCGCCCTCATCCAGACCGGGGTCATCCACCCCGAGGATCTCCTCCCTCACGCCAACGCGCCGCACGACGCGCCGCGCGCGAAGGGCGTTGGCAAGTCGCTCGCCGAGTCGGTCGACGCGGCGGAGCGGAGCGCCATCGAGGAGGCCCTCGCCGGCTCGGACGGCAACCGCGAGCGCGCGGCCGAGCTGCTCGGGATATCGCCCACCACCCTCTGGCGGAAAATGACCCGCCTCCACGTGAGCTTCGAGGGGAAAGGCTGATCGACGACGACAGCGCCGGGCTGCGCGCCCGCGCGCCGACCCCTTGACGCTCCCGGGCAAGCGGTGCACTAGGTCGCCGCTCGTATGCGGACGGCCCTCTTCGACTACGATCTCCCCGCAGAGCTCGTCGCCAGCGCCCCGACCGAGGCCCGCGACGGGGCGCGGCTGCTCGCGCTCGGCGAGCCCCCCGAGCCCGCACACGCCATCGTCGGGATCCGCGACCTCATCGATCTCGTGCCCACCGGCGCGCTCGTCGTCGTGAACGACACGCGCGTCCTGAACGCGCGCCTGCTCGGCCACAAAGTCGGGAGCGGCGGCAAGGTGGAGATCTTCCTCGTGCGGCGCGCGGGCCCCCAAGCGCCGGGCGTCTGGCTTGCGCTCGGTCGAGCCTCCAAGTCGCTTCGCGCGGGCACGCAGCTCACCCTCGGTCGCGCGGCCGGCCTCCGCGGCGAGATCTTGGGCAACGATCCCGACGAGGGCCTGCTCCGCGTCGCGCTCGCGTGCGCGCGCAAGGACGAGGGCGACGGCGACGGCGACGGCGACGGCGACCTCGACGCCGCGATCCGCCGCGAGGGCGCGATCCCGCTGCCACCGTACATCCGGCGCCCCGCGACCGAGGTCGACGAGGAGCGCTACCAGACCGTGTTCGCGAGGGAGGAGGGCGCCGTCGCGGCGCCGACCGCCGGCCTCCACCTCACGCGCGCCATGCTGTCGTCACTCGCGGCCAAGGGCGTCGACGTGGCGAGCGTTACGCTGCACGTGGGCCTCGGCACGTTCTCCCCGGTCGTGGCCGACGACCTGGACGACCACGCGATGCACTCCGAGACCTACTCGGTCCCCGCGGCCACGGCCGACGCGATCGCCGCGGCTCGCCTGCGCGGAGCCCCCGTCGTCGCGATCGGCACGACCGTCGTCCGCGCCCTGGAGAGCGCCGCCGACCCCACGCGCCCGGGCCACGTGGCGGTGGTCAGCGCGCAGACCACCCGCCTGCTCATCCAGCCTGGGTACCCGTTCGCGATCGTGGACGCGCTCCTCACGAACTTTCACCTCCCGAAGTCGACGCTCCTCGCGCTGGTGTGCGCCTTCGGTGGGCACGAGCGCGTGCTGGCCGCCTACGAGCACGCGGTGAGGAGCCGCTTGCGCTTCTTTTCCTACGGCGACGCGATGTTCCTCGCGCGGCGCCCGCACTGCCCGCCGGAGACACCATGACCCCACGCACCCAGGGCTTCGCGCTCCGCGTCGACGCGACGGAGGGCCACGCGCGCGCGTGCACCTTCACGACCCCACACGCAGTGGTCACGACCCCCACGTTCATGCCGGTGGGCACGCAGGGGTCTGTCAAGACCCTCACGCCCGAAGAGGTGGCCAGCACCGGCGCGCACATCGTGCTCGGGAACACCTACCACTTGTGGCTCCGCCCCGGGCCGGAGGTCGTGGCGGAGCACGGCGGCCTCCACGGATTCTCACGGTGGCCGCGAGCGATGCTCACCGACTCCGGCGGGTTCCAGGCGTTCTCGCTGGCCCAGCGCAAGCCGGGCGGCGCGACGGGCCGCCCCTCGAGTGGCCTCGTCCTCCCCAACGAAGAGGGCTTCACGTTCCGCTCCCACCTCGACGGCGCGAAGCATCACCTCTCCCCGGAAGAGGCGGTCCGCGTGCAGGGGCTCCTCGGCGCGGACATCCAAATGCAGCTGGACGTGTGCCCTCCCGGGGAGTCCTCGCGCGAGATCGTCGAGGCCGCCGTCGCGCGCACGACGAGGTGGGCGCGGCGCGCGCTCGCCGCTCCGCGCCCAGAGCGTCAGGCCCTATTCGGCATCGTACAGGGGGCGTGCTTCGCCGATCTCAGGCGCTCGCACGCCGAGGAGCTCGCGGCCCTCGAGCCCGGCTTCGATGGCCTCGCGCTCGGTGGGTTCTCGGTGGGCGAGCCGATCGAGCGCATGATCGAGACGCTCGCGGAGGTCGCCCACCTGCTCGACGCCGAGCGCCCGCGCTACCTCATGGGCGTCGGCACGCCACGCGATCTCCTCGAGGGCATCGAGCACGGCGTCGACATGTTCGACTGTGTCCTCCCCACGCGAAACGCGCGCAACGGCCAAGCCCTCACGCGCTTCGGGAAGGTGGTCATCAAGCAGGCTAGGTACAAACACGACCTCGGGCCGCTCGACCCCGAGTGCGCGTGCGCCTGCTGCCAGGGCGGATACACGCGGAGCTACCTACGCCACCTCTACCTGGCCGGCGAGGTGCTGGTGCTGAGGCTCTTCTCGCTCCACAACCTTCACTTCTACGGCGAGCTCGTCCGCGACGCCCGCGCCCACATCCTCGGGGGCACATTTGCGCAGTACAAGCGCGCGGCCCTTGCTAGAATGTCGGACGGAGACAAGGCGCAGCGATGACCGGTGAGAAGAAGCAGCTCGGCAAGGTCCTGCTGAAGCGGCAGGTCCTCGGCGAGGCCGAGCTCGCGAGCGCGCTCTCCGAGGAGGGCAGCGAGCCGCTGGCCTCGAAGCTCATCGCCCGGGGCCTCGTCAAAGAGGCCGACGTGCTCCGCGGACTCTCGGAGCAGTTCGGGGTGCCGGCGGTCGACCTCGAGCGGGTGGGGATCGACACGAGCCACCTCGTGGTGCCGGCCGACTTCGCGAAGCAGCACAAGGTGCTGCCGCTGTTCGCCGACGACGAGCGCGTGCTGGTCGCGATGCTCGCCCCCGACGATCTCGTCGTGCTCACCCGGCTGGCCAGCCTCACCGGGCGCTCGCCCACCCCCTACGTCGCGCTGCCGCTCCCCCTCCACCGAGCGATCGAGGGCGCGTACGCCGCCGCGCGATCGGGCGGGCTCACGTACTTCGGTCGCCACGCGCGCACGGCGGAGAGCCCGGCCGCGCTCCTGTCGCTCGCCACGTTCGTCCCGCCCGAGCGGCGCACCGACGACGCGCTCGTCTTCACGGACGACAGCCTCCGGGAGGTCTCCAATGAAGAGCCCCTCTCCGAGCGCCTGGGCGACGACATCCGACCATCGACGCTGGCGCTCGATCACGAGCGCATGCTCGAAGGGGCCGCCGCCGCCTTCCTCGAGTCCCGCGCCGAAGACGCGATCGCGTTGCTCCGCGACGCCATCCACGAGCGGCCGAAGAGCTTCCGCGCCCGCTACCAGCTCGGCCTGGTCCTCGGGAACGTCGATCGGTTGCACGAGGCCATCACCGAGGTCGAGCACGCCCTCGAGCTCGAGCCTTCTTCGTTCCCGGCGCTGAAGAACCTGGCCGTGCTCTACGAGAAGAGCGGCTTCCGCGCGCGCGCCCTCGAGACCTGGGAGCGGGCCGCGCCGCTTGCGCCCGACGAGGCGACCCGCGCCCGCGTGACCGAGCACGTCACGAGACTTCGCTAGGCGACACTGTAGGCAATGTGGGTATGACTCTTCGCGGTTTTTTTTTCGATCGAGCTCCACGCTGGGCCGTCTACACGGGTATTCTCTGTATGCTCGGGGCGCGCGCGGCAGAAGGCGGTGAGCGGTGAAGTTTCTCTGCGACCAGTGCAAGGCCAAGTACCAAATCGCCGACGAGAAGGTGGCGGGCCGCACTGTGCGCATGAAGTGCCGAAAGTGCGGCCACCTCATCGAGGTCCGCGCCGAGGTCACCGAGTCGAGCGTCGCGCGGCAGGCTCCACGCCCCGATGAGCCGCGCTCCTCCGGCGGGCTCGCCACCTCGCTCTCGGCCGCACGCCCCGCGCGGTCGTCGGTCGCCCCGGGCGCGCTCGCAGGCGCGTTCAACCGGCGCATCCAGAACGACGACGACGACGAGAAGACCATGATGGCCATGGCGCCCGCGGCGCCAAGCTTCGAAGCGTCGGTCACCGAGGAGTGGTACGCCGCGATCAACGGCCTGCCCGTCGGCCCCATGCGCCTCGCCGAGCTCCGCACGAAGGCCGCCGCGGGCGCCATCACCGAGGACACCCTGGTGTGGCAGGAGGGCTTCGAGGAGTGGCGGCCCGTCAAGACCACCACGCAGCTCCACGGGATCGTGCGCGAGGCCGTGCCCTCGAGGCCGCTCACGGGGCAGTCGAGCCCGCCGCCCGCGGTCGCGCCACGCGCGGCGGTCACGCGCCCGTCGCCCGCGGCGCGCGTCACGGCGCCCCTCGGGCCGGCCCCCGCGGCGCTGCGCAGCAACGTGGTGCCCATCTCGCGTGGCGGGGCAGGAGGGGCGGCCGCCGCCGCGGCGCTCGCGCCGGCGGTCTCGCACCCCGTCTCGCACCCCGTCTCGCACCCCGTCTCGCACCCCGCCACGCACGCCTCCCCCGCGCTCGCGCCGCCCCCTGCCGCACATGCGCAGCCCGCCTCGCAGTCGATGCCCGCCGCCGCGGCTCTCTCGGTGGTGGCTCCGCCCGCGTCGAACCCGTTCGCCGGCGTCGATCCTTTCGCGATCGCGCCCGCCGCGGACCCCTTCGCGTTCCCGCTCGCCGAGGCCGCGCCCGCGGTCTCCGCCCCCGCGTTCGCGCCTGCGCCCGCCGCGGAGATCGCCTCGAGCTCCCTCGCCTCGCCCCTCTCGGCCCGCGCCGAAGCGTCGATTCCACCGCCACCGCCGGCGCGCAGCATGGCGCCGCTCATCTTCGTCGCGGCGGTCGTGCTCGCGGCCGCGTTCGGCATTACCGCAGCCGTCATGACCTTCAAGGCCGGCCCGGTAGCCACCGCGCCCACCGCCCCCACGGGTAGCGCCAGCGCGCTCCCGGCCCCTTCCGGCACCGTCGAGGCCCCCGTCGCATCTCCGACCCCGTCGACCTCGGCATCGCAGAAGCTGGCCGTGCTCCACAAGCCTGGCACGGCGGCCCCGGCCGCCCCAAGCGCGCCTCCGAAAGGTGGCGCCGTCAACCTCGCGGAGCTCGGTCTCGGCGGCTCCAGCCCGGCCCCCTCGGCGAGGACCGACATCCCCTCCGCGGGCGGCGCGGGCCCTGCGGCCGGGGGGCGTCCACTGGACGCGGCGTCGGTGGGCAAGACCATCAACACGTACAAGGCGGCCGTGAAGCGCAAGTGCTGGGACAACGCCGCGGAGTCGGCTCCGAGCGCCAACGTCTCCGTCGCGATCACGGTGGCGAGCAACGGCACGGTCACGTCCGCGTCCGGCTCCGGCTCGCCCCCCACGGTGGCCAAGTGCGTGGAGAACCACGTGCGCGGCTGGCACTTCGACGGGACCGGCAAGGTCGTGATTCCGTTCCACTTCGTGCGCCAGTAAGTGCGACAGTAAGCCCGCGGCGCGCTCGTCGCACGCAACGCGCGGGCCTCGCCGGCCGAGAGCGGGGCATGCGCACGCTCGAACCCTGCGATCCCGCCTACCCCGCCGCGCTCCGAACCCTCCCCACGCCGCGGCCCATCACCCTCTCCGGCGCCCTCCCCGCCGGCGTACCCGTCGCGATCGTCGGGACGCGTCGGCCGACGTCCGAGGCCAGAGCCTTCGCGTTCGAGCTCGCCGGTCGAGTGGCGACGGCGGGCGGCGTGGTCGTCTCCGGGGGGGCGGTCGGCGTGGACGCGGCGGCCCACGAAGGCGCCCTCGCCGCGGGCGGCGCGACGATCTGCGTCGTCGCGACGGGCTCTGCGCACGTATTCCCGCCGGAGCACCGGGGACTCTACGATCGCATCGCGGCGTCGCCCGGGGCGATGGTCTGGCCGTTCCCGACCGACGCGGTAGCGCGCCGACCCCAGTTCCTGCGCCGGAACGGCGTGCTGGTGGGCCTCTCGCACGCCGTAGCGGTCGTGCAGGCGGGGCGCGGCTCCGGCGCGCTGAACGCGGCGTGGTGGGCCCGGAAGCTGGGGCGCCCGCTGTGGGTCGTCCCGCAGGCGCCTTGGTCGATGGGAGGGTTCGAGGGCTCGCTCCAAGAGCTGGAGCGCGGGGCGCGACCGCTGACCTCGACGGCGCACTTCCTCCGAAGCCTCGAGCTCTTGCCTGGCGCGACGCTGCCTCTGCCGCTCGGGCCGCTCCCGCGCGCGGTGAGGGCCGGCGGCGCGGCGCCAGTGACGGCTCAGGAGGACCTCGCTCCGGAGCACGCGGGCCTGCTCGCGCACGTCGACGCGCGCCCTCGCCATCTGGAAGAGCTCGCCCAGGCCGCTCGGACGTCGATCGCCGACGCCACGACGGCGCTCTTGACGCTCACGTTGCAGAACGTAGTAGAAGAGGGACCCCTTGGATTTTTCAGTCGGGCCGGAAAATGACCGGCCCGCTCGTGTCACTTCACGCCGCGATCGAGGCGCTCGCGGCAGGCTTGAGGAGCTATGGCGAAGACTCTCGTGGTGGTCGAATCCCCCGCCAAGGCAAAGACCATCAAGAAATACCTGGGCACCGGCTATGAGGTGCTCGCCTCGAAGGGTCACATCAAGGACCTCCCCAAGAAGCTTGGGATCGACATCACGAACGGCTTCCTGGAGACCTACGAGATCGTCCCCGGCAAGGAGAAGCTGCTCGCCGAGCTGAAGGGCGCCGCCCGCGACGCCACCGACATCCTGCTCGCCACCGACCCCGACCGCGAGGGTGAGGCGATCGCCTGGCACCTGGCCGAGGAGCTCACGGCAGAGCCCGCCAAGGCGAAGCGGGTCGAGTTCCACGAGATCACCAAGAACGGGGTCCAGAAGGGCGTGGCCACGCCGCGCAAGCTCGACCGTGCGCTCTACGACGCGCAGCGCGCGCGTCGCGTGCTCGACCGCATCGTGGGCTACGACGTGTCCGCCCTCGTGTGGTCGAAGCTGGCCTTCGGGCTGTCGGCGGGCCGCGTGCAGAGCGTCGCGCTCCGGCTCATCGTCGATCGCGAGCGCGAGATCGAGGCCTTCAAGCCGGTCGAGTACTGGAACATCGGCGCCACTCTGGCCCAGGCGGGCAAGCGCCCCACGCCCTTCTATGCGCGGCTCGTCTCGAAGAACGGCGAGCGCCTCGACGTCAGCGAGGGCGTGACCGCCGCCGCGACCAAGCTGGGGCTGGAGGGAGCCTCGTACAAGGTGGCCAAGGTCACCACAGCGGAGCGCAAGCGAAAGGCGCCCGCGCCGTACACGACCAGCAAGCTGCAGCAAGACGCGGTGAACCGCCTCGGCTTCGGCGCCAAGCGCACCATGCAGGTCGCGCAGGCGCTCTACGAGGGCATCGATCTCGGCAAGGACGTGGGCACAGTGGGCCTCATCACCTACATGCGTACCGACTCGACCCGCGTGTCCCCCGACGCGCAAGCCGCCGCGCGCGAGCACATCGAGGCGACGTTCGGCAAATCGCACCTCCCCGCGACGCCGAACACGTTCCGCTCGAAGAAGAACGCACAGGACGCGCACGAGGCCATCCGGCCCGCTTCGCTCGAGCAGCCGCCGGACGCCATCAAGAAGCACCTGAAAGACGAGCAGTACAAGCTCTACAAGCTCATCTGGGAGAGGTTCGTCGCGAGCCAGATGAGCGACGCGGTCTACGACCAGACCGGCGTCGACATCGAGGCGAAGGCAGCCGACGCGAAGTACGGCCTGCGCGTCAGCGGGCGGGTGCTGAAGTTCGGCGGGTGGCTCGACGTGTATGGCACCTCCAACCAGTCGACCCAGGCTGGCGAAGACGACGAGCCCAAAGCGGCCGGCGAGGCCGACGGGCGCAAGGGCCCCGCCGACGACGACGGGCAGCTCCCGCCGCTCAAGCAGAACGAGGCGCTCACGCTGGCGCCGCCGGCCGTGGTGACCGAGCAGAAGTTCACACAACCGCCGGCCCGCTACAACGAGGGCTCGCTCGTGCGAGAGCTCGAGGAGCGCGGCATCGGGCGGCCGAGCACGTACGCCGAGATCATCAGCAAGGTGCAGGCGCGCGACTACGTGGAGAAGCTCGACAACCGGAGCTTCCGCCCATCGACCTTGGGCACTTACGTGGTCGACGGGCTCGTCGCGAGCCACCTCGACTTCATGGATCCCGCGTTCACCTCGAGCATGGAGCAGGAGCTCGACGAGGTCGAGGCGGGCACGGTGGAGCGCACGACGCTGCTCTCTCGGTTCTACAAGCGCTTCCGCGAACAGCTGGACGCCGGAAAGAAGGGCAAGCGCTGGAACCCGGAGCCCACTCCGACCGGCGAGGTCTGCACGCAGTGCGGACCGACCAGCGAAGACGCCAAGCTGAAGGCGCTCGCGCCCGGCGAAATGATGAAGCGCTGGTCGAAGAACGGCTGGTTCCTCGGCTGCTCGAACTACCCAAAGTGCAAGAACACGCGCGACCTGGGGCCCGAGGGCAAGGGCGCCCCGCCCCCGCGCGAGACCGGGATCGACTGCGACAAGTGCTCGAAGCCGATGATCATTCGGAGCGGGCGCTACGGCGAGTTCCTCTCGTGCACGGGCTACCCCGAGTGCAAGAACGCGCGCCCCGTCCCGCTCGGCGTCCCGTGCCCGAAGTGCGGCGGCGATCTCATCGAGGTGCGCTCGAAGAAGAAGGGCGGCAAGACCTTCTTCGGCTGCAGCAACTACGCGAGCGAGACGCTCAAGTGCGACTTCAAGCTGTGGCAGAAGCCGATCCACGAGGCGTGCCCCGCGTGCGCCGCGCCGTTCCTCGTCTACGGCGGCAGCAAGGCCAAGCCGATGGTCGTGTGCGCGAACAAGGAGTGCGGCTACAAGCGCGCGGTGGAGACCGAGCCCGAGGAGGCCCCCGCGGAGTCCGCCCCGCCGGCCTAGAGCGCGCCTGGTCGGCGCCGGCTTCGGCCGACGCCGACCGCCGCGTGGTCGGAACCGCGTCGGCGCGGGAGCGCGCCGGGTCCTACTTGCCGCGCCGGAAGATGGCCGCGTCGATCCGCGCGCCCCGAGCGTTCAGCTCGGCGACGGCCTTCGGGACGACCCCGGAGGGTGGGAACGTACCGTCGGCCTCGTTCAGGACGAAGATGTCCTTGGTGGCGAAGCCCTTCGCCGGATCCACGCCCACCTCGCAGACGCGCACGACGCGGCGGCGACCGTCGGTCGACGGCCCAAGCTCGAGCGCAGCGTCGAACGACTCCGCGATGAGCTCGCGGGCTCCATCGAGCGAGAGTCCGGGGCGCTGGAACACGAGCTGCGCGGCCAGCCGCGCGAGGCCCGCGCGGAGCGAGCTCGCGGTCAACGCTGCGACGACGGCCTCGCAGCCGTCCCCCATGGCCTCGAACGTGGCCGAGAGCGCGGCGCCGCCGAGCTGCGACACCACGAGACGATCGGGGCGCGTGCGGGCCGCCGCGGCGAGGGCTGCGGCGCCTTGGCTCCTCCGGAAGGAGGCGACGCACGCGTGCGGCGCGGAGAGCTCCTCGTGGTCCTCGACGACCGCGACGCGCTCGTTGGGCGGCGACGCGTGGACGAACGCGCCAAGGAACGACGCTGCGTCGGCCGAGGCTGCGCCGATGACGAGCACGTTCATCCGCCCGGCCACGAGCGCTTCGAGGTAGACGGCCATCGGACGCGAGAGCGCGCCCTCCCGTGCGAGCGAGTCGAACGAGGCGTCGGAGGCGCGGCGCTTGCGCACCGAGAGCGTGGAGCTCCGCGCGAGCGGCGCGAGCACCGCGAACACCGTCGCGCCGTTTGGCAGCGCGCGATCGACGATCACCTCGTCGGCCCCGCGGGGCTCTCCGGAGAGCTCGCAGAGCCGCTCCACGATGCGCACGAGCCCCTCCTCCGACGAGAAACCGACGTCCGCGCTTGCGTGGCGGCCGCCACGACCGACGAGCACGCGGTCGAAGCGCTGCGCGTGGATCTCCACGACCTCGTCGTCCTCGAACATCGCGGTCACGGGGCCGAGACCGATGAGCTCCGACAGGAGGTCCTGCGAGAGCGCCTCGGCGTCGACGGCGTCGGGGAGCGAGCCGTCGGACGACATCGCGCGCGCCGCGTCGCGGACCGCGCCCTCAGCGCGCTTGACGACGGCATCCGGGACCTTACCTGGCGAACGAAGCTGAGTAAGATCGAAGACTTGTCCGACTCTGGAGGCGAGGCTCACCAGGGCCTCGGTCTTGCCAAAATCGCCCGCGACGGCCAGGGCGGAGCCGTGCGCGGCCGGGGCGGGCGCGGGCGGAGGCGCGGCGGCAGGCGCAGGCGCGGGCGCGATCGCAGCCGCGGGCGCGGGACGCGAGGCAGCTTCTCGCGGGTCTCGGGTCTCGCGGATCCCGGGCTCGCGGAGGGGCGGACGCTGGGGCTCCGGCCGCGCAGGGGGGACGGAGTTGCGCCGCCCAAGCCCTTGCGCGGGCGGCGGCCCCACGTGCACCGGCGGAGGCTGAAGGGGGGGCGCGGAGAGAGCCGGCGGCCCTGCTACCGGGGCCGCGGAGTGCCCTGGGGTGTGGATTTCGGAGGGCAGCGGAGGCGGACCGCCGGAGTGGCTGCGAAGCCCGGGCGGGGCGCCAAGCGGCGCAGACGGGCTGAGGGGCATCGTGGCCTGGCGCGGGCCGAGCATGCCGGGGCGAGGCTTGTGGATCTCGCTGTCGTCGGCCTCCTCCGCGGGCTGCACCGCAGACGCTTCGCTGCGACCGGGCACGGGGCGCGCGCCCGGCGGGTGGGTCGACGCCTTCAGCGTGACCGCGGGCCCGTTCAGCGCCGGTCGGACCGCCGGGGGCACCACGGGCATGGGGATCGGCGGCGGCGCGGGGGCCGCCTCGCGCGCGAGCGTGCTGTCGTCGTTTGCGCTCGCCTCGGGCGGCGGCGGCGGCGGCGCCGCCTCCTGCGCACCCTCGAGCCGGATGACGAAATCGCCGATGAAGATCTTGTCGCCCTCGCGGACGACGGTCGCCTGGGCGATCTTCTTGCCGTTGACGTAGGTGCCGTTCGTGCTCTTCAGGTCGGTGACGATGAACCGACCGTCACGAAAGAGCAGGCGCGCGTGGTGCTTCGAGACGTTGCCCTTCGGCAACATGAGATCGTTGCCTTGCACTCGGCCGACGTTGATCTCGCTCTTGTCGTAGGCCTCGCGGCGCTCGGGCCCGCCCTTCTCGCTGATGATGATCGCGAACATGCGCCTTTGCCTCGCTCATTCACGGGCGAGCAGGGGCTTGGCCGAGGGGCACCTCGCCAACGCGCTCGCTCCGTCGTGTGTCGAGCCGCGATTGTCCTTGGCGGGCGTGAGGTCTGTCAATGTTCTACCGCGGTATTCGGTCGCGCAGGCCGCGCAGACGTTGCGCGCTCCGCGCTCTCCAGGAGCTCCGCGCGGACGCGTGTGCGAGCGTCCCGCGCAGGGCCACCTCCCAAGGCGTGACGCTCTTACGCTCCTATGCTCCTACGTTCCTGCGCTCGAGTCGCGCTCCGCGAGCCGCGCTGGCCCGCTCGACGGGCTCGCGCCCTCCGTGCCCGTTGCGCCCTGCGGGCCACGACGGCCGTGCGCAAGCCGTCCGGTTACCGACCGCTTCTCAGTCGCGCGTGCAGCGCCCCTCGACCTCGCTCGCGACGACGTCGAGCAGCTCGCCTGCGAGCGCCAAGACGTCCTTCTCGGCGTACCCGCTCGCGCGGAGCTCCCGGTAGATGGACCTAGCCAGGATGGCCAAGGCGCGGGGATCGGCGGGGGTAGCGGCGGCGGTCGAGATGGGGAGAGCCATTCAGTTGTCCTCACCTTTACAAGGCACGTGCCAACCCGCAGAGGCCACGAATACCGCCAGATTTCCCCTAGAGCTACCTCAACCGCGCAACACGCTGCCTACCCGCAGGGCCGAGTGCGAAGT
Source organism: Myxococcales bacterium (assembly GCA_016720545.1). Classification (NCBI taxonomy): domain Bacteria; kingdom Pseudomonadati; phylum Myxococcota; class Myxococcia; order Myxococcales; species Myxococcales bacterium. The sequence goes on along the minus strand of JADKKK010000004.1, from coordinate 195,622 downwards.
CCGCTTCGCGGCAAGGGGCCGGACTTGGGGGTCTGGGGGCCACCCTCCCGACCCTCATGCGCGGACCCCGACCCTCATGGTAAAGGTCGCGCTCATGGCGTCGGACGAACGAGCGTCGCTTGGAAGCGAAGTGAAGGCCCCCGCGCCGACCGACGGCTCGGCCGCCGAGCCCGATCGACTGGCCGACGTCCCACAGCTCGACCCCGCCGAGGCGCGAGACGCCGCGGCGAGCCCCGCGGTCCCCCAGGACGGGACGGCCCTCCTCGACGAGACCCCCGACGCGACCGCGGGCGAGCGCCCCTCGCCGCCGGGCCCGACCGCCCGCGACGGCAGCGCCCTCGCGCCCGCCAGCGCGGCGCTCCCCAGCCCCCGCACCTGGCTCGCGGCGGGCTCGCGCCCGCGGCGACTGCTCATCGCCCTCGCGATCTACACACTGTGCCTCGTGGTGTTCGCGGCCGTCGCCGGCAAACAGCGGCTCACGGAGCACACGGCGTTCAACCACTACGCGCACCTCGCCGACGCGTGGCTCCACGGCCGGCAAGACCTCCGCAACGGGCCGCCAGACTACGCGCAGGGCAACGACTTCGCTCAGTTCCAGGGCAAGACCTACATCAGCTTCCCGCCCTTCCCCGCCGTGCTCATGCTCCCGCTCGTGGCGGTCGCGGGGAGCCCGGAGGACTTTCGCGACGGGCAGTTCATGGTGTGGCTCGCGGGCGTGGGCCCAGCCGTGCTTTTCCTCGTCCTCGAGAAGCTGCGCCGGCGGCGAATCTCGCTCCGCACCGAGGGCGAGAACGTGGCTCTCGCCTGCCTACTCGCGTTCGGGACGGTCTATTTTTTCACCTCCGTCGAAGGCACTGTGTGGTTCGCGGCCCACGTCGTGGGCGTGGGCCTCGCGGCGCTCTACCTCCTGTTCGCGCTCGACGCGGAGAGGCCGTTCCTCGCGGGTCTGTGCCTCGCCTGCTCGTGGATGACGCGTCCGTCGACGGTGCTCCTCGGCCTGGTCTTCCTCGTGGAGGCGATCCGACTGTCGAGCAAGCACGGCCTCCCCGCCGCCGATCCGCACGGCGAGCTTTCGCAGCGTGCGCGCTTGCTCTGGGCGGGGCTCGACCTGCGGAAGCTCATGACGCGCCTTGCGCCCTTCGCGGTGCCCTTGGCGGTGGTCCTCGTGCTCTCGTCCGCGATGAACTACGCGCGCTTCGGAAACCCGAGCCCGACGGCCTTCGGACACGAGCACCTCTCTGTGGTCTGGAAGGGCCGCATCCAGAGCTGGGGGCTGTTCGGCTACCACTACCTCCCGAAGAACCTCGGCGTGATGCTCACTGTGTTGCCTTGGCGCCCGCCGGGCGGCCTCGCGTGCTTCGAGGGGCCACAGCACGGTCCGTTTGGTGCGCTGTCCGCGTTCGTCGGCGGGCTCTTCGGGGCCCGGCCTGCGTGCACCCCGTTCCGCATCAACGAGCACGGCCTCGCGCTGTGGTTCACGACGCCCGTCTACTTCTGGCTCTTCCGACCGAAGGCGCGCTCGCAGACTTACACGCTCCTCGCGGTCGCCGCCCTGCTGCCCTGCGCGCTCGACCTGCTCTATCAGAACAGCGGCTGGCGTCAGTTCGGCTACCGATTCTCGAATGACTACGCGGTCTTGCTCTTCGTGTTACTCGCGCTGGGGCAGCGCCCCATGGGGGGGCTGTTCAAGGCTTGCGCGGTGTGGAGCGTGGCGTGGAACCTGTTCGGGGCCGCCACGTTCGATCGCGGCGAGCACGACAGGTTCTACTTCCGTGAGGGCTCGCAGTCGGTGCTCTACCAGGCGGACTGAAGCGCGCGTGGCCAGTGCGAAGGGACCGACGAGGTCCCCCGGCGCGATCCCCAGAGCGTGTGCGCCGCGCGCGGTCTACTTCGCGGCCGGAGCCGCCGCGGCCTTCTCGCGCGCGATCGTGATCTTCTTGATGGTGACCGTCGTCGCTGGGCGCTCGCCGATGACCGACACGTTCGCGATCGCGTGCACCGTGTCGACCGGCGCGCACTCGCCGAAGATCGTGTAGCTGACGTCGAGGTGCGGGGCGCGGTCGTCGGTGATGAAGAACTGGGCGCCGTTCGTGTTCGGGCCACGGTTCGCCATGCAGAGCAGGCCGGCGCGGTCGTGCTTCGCGCCCTCCCAGAGCTCGTCCTTGATGACGTAGCCCGGCTCGCCCGTGCCGTTCCCCTTGGCGTCGCCGCCCTGGATCATGAAGCCCTTGATGATGCGGTGGAAAGTGGTGCCGTCGTACGCGGGGCGACTGACCCACGTGTCGCCGTCCTTCCACGGGCGCTTGCCCGTCGCCAGGCCGACGAAGTTCGCCACCGTGATTGGGGCTTTGTCCTCGAAGAGCTTGCAGGTGAGCGCGCCCTTCGAGGTGTCGATGGTGGCGAGGAGCGCGCCGGTGCCGTGGACGTCGCGGGTCGCGTCTGCGAGGCTGAAGCGCCCAGCGAGGGGATCGCCGCCCGTGGCGGACGAGACGCCGCCGCCTCCCTGGCCCGGGTGGCTGGGCTGAACCACGGCGCTCTGGGCCGCGGTCGCGACCGCCGGATCGGCGTGCGCGGTGGTGAGCTCGGGCGGAGAGCTCTTGCTGCAAGCCAGCGCGGAAGAGAGCGCGAGCGCGAGGGCGAGGACGGGAGCCGTGTGACGCATGGGCCCTCCCTTACCACGACGCGCATCGCCGGCGAAATAGGGCGCGCCGCGGGCTCGGGAGGCCGGGAATCAGAGGCTCGGGAGCTTCGCGCGCATCCCCGCGCGGACCCCGTGGGCCGCGGCCCACCCGGCGTTGACCTCGAGCACGTAGCGCGAGGGCTTTCGCACGGTGCGCGGCGCCTCGTTCAGGATGGGTACGCGCTCGAGGACGCCGATGACGGTGCCGTCGTCGTCGAGGAAGAGCATGTCGAGCGAGAGGCAGGTGTTCCGCATCCAGAAAATCTGCTCTTCGCGGCGCGGCATCTGGAAGAGCATGCCGTGGTCGGCGGGCATCTCGGTCCGGTACATGAGGCCACGCGTGACGTCGTGCTCGTTGCGCGCGAGCTCGGCCTCGACCTTCGCGCCACCGGCCTCGGGGAAGACGATCGCGAACGTGGCGGCCATGGGCGATCCCTCGGGATCGGGGGGGCAGCCCGGCACCTTGGGCGGGGCCTTCGGCGCTGCGGCCGAGGACGTGCCTGGCGCCGGGGAGGCGGAGGTGAGAGGAGTCGCCGTCGCCACGGGGGGCGGGATCGACGCGGAGCTCGGGACCGTGGAGGGGGGTGGCAGCTCCTCGGGGGAGCGTCGACAAGCGAGCAGCCCGAGCGCGCCGAAGACCGCGATGGGAGCGCGCAGACGACCGCGCAGGCGGACGAGGCGGGAGGCGCGGACGGTGCGGATCACGGCGTGGCTTTACTCGAAGACGCGGCGCTTTCGGGGGCAAAGTTTGGCGCCCCCTCACGGCGCAGCGGGCCGGCGCGGTGCACCTTTCCCGGCAGCACCCTGCCGACCACACGCGAGGCGACCTGCGCCGCTTCCACGAGCGCGGGCAGGCTGAGCCCGGTGCGCACGCCCATGCCCTCGAGCAGGTACACGAGGTCCTCGGTCGCGACGTTGCCCGCGGCTCCGGCGGCGTAGGGGCAACCGCCGAGCCCCCCGACGGACGCGTCGAAGTGCCTCACGCCGAGCTCCAGCCCCGCGAGCACGTTGGCGAGCGCGGTCCCGCGCGTGTCGTGCATGTGGAGCGCGACGGCGTCGACGGGCAACTCGCCAAGGAACCTCTCGACGATGCGCGCGGTCTGCCGTGGCGTGCCGGCGCCGATCGTGTCGCCGAGCGACACCTGGTAGCAGCCGAGCGCGAGGAGTCGCTTCGCGATGGCCGCCGCGGCGCGCTCGTCGACGTCGCCTTCGTACGGACAACCCCAAACGCACGACACGTAGGCGCGGACCGCGACGCCCGCCGCACGGGCGGGGGCGACCACCGCTTCGAAGCCGGCGAGCGACTCCTCGATGGTGCGGTTCACGTTCTTCTTGTTGTGGGTCTCGCTCGCGCTCACGAAGACGGCGATCTCGCGCAGGCCCACGGCGAGGGCGCGCGCGAGGCCGCGGGCGTTCGGGCAGAGCGCAGAGAGGACGGCGCCCGGCGGGATGGACCGCGCGCCCACCGCTTGCGCGAGCGCGTCGGCGTCGGCGAGCTGCGGGATCCACGTGGGCGAGACGAAGCTCGTGAGCTCGACGCGCCGAAGCCCACTCCCGAGGAGCGCATCCAGCAGGGCGAGCTTGTCGCCGAGCGGGAGGGTCCGCGCCTCGTTTTGGAGGCCGTCGCGCATGGAAACCTCGTAGATCGAGGCCGCGTCCGGCGCGGACGCGAAGAGAACCGTTTCGCTGGCCATCGAACCCTCTTTTCGACCAGAATAGAGATTGCGTTCCCTGGGGGAAAGGGAGCAGTCTCAAGGGGCGAGATGAGCATCGGATCGGAAGAGCGCGGAAACCCTTCAAGCCTTCGCGGCTGGTTGTCCGAGGTGTTCTTCCCCGCCATCCTGGCGAGCGAGCTCGAGCCGCTGCTTCTGCGCCTTGGGGCGCGAGCCACCCTCGACGAGCCCATGTTCGGGCGCAGCTCGGGTCTCGCCGACCTGTCCGCCCACTTGGAGCGGCTCCGCGAGAAGCTCGCCGAAACGAACGCGAAATTCGAGCGCTACGCGTTCGTCACGGGCATCGACCGGGACATGACCGAGGGCACACTCGAGTTCGATCGGGCGGAGCTGCGGCTCGCGCTGCCCATCGCCGTCGTCGCCGAGCGCCGCCGATCGCGCGAGGTGGAGCTGCGGGTGTACTGCCGCGCGCGCGAGCTGCCCCGCTGCACGGGGCGCGCGCCGCTGAGCCTGCCGCCGCTCCCGGCGGTGTTGCCGGACAACGTGCGCGCGCTGCTCGACGCGTTCGCCGCGGGCGATCCCGTCGCCGCCTCGGCGCTCTTCGATCCGGCATCTTTCACGCGCGAACCCACGGCGCGGCAGCGCGAGGGCCGGGCCAACATCGCCGCAGGCTTCGTGCATCTGCTCGCCGGCGGGGTCAATTTTTTCCCCACGGGCATGGGCGACGACGGTCGCCACTGCATCGTCGAGGGCGCGCTGCTCAGCGTGCACGGCGCCGAGGTCCGCCCTACCCCGTCGCTCTTCGTGCTCGAGCGCAGCGATCAGGGGCTGTTCCGCTCGCTGCGCATCTACGACGACGCGCTCTTCTCGCGGGAATAGCCTCGAGGCGGGAGCCGGTCATCACCGCCGCTTCCCCCGCGTGCGCTCGTACAGGATTGAGAGAATGCCGGCGGCGACACCGACGCCGAAGGTGGAGGCGTAGCCCGAGGGGCCCGAGCACGAGCTCGCGCCCGACGGGCAGGCCAGGGCGAGCTGCGGGACGAGCAAGGTCGCGGCGAGCGGCAGCAGAGCGAGGACGCGCTTCATGAGGGGCATCCTAGCAACTTTTTCGGCGGGCGCTCAGCGTTCGCGGGCCGCCGCCCCGTAGGTCGCGACGACACTGAGCTTGTAGCGTGCGTGTGTATGGGGCGCGCCCTCGAGGGAGAGCGTCGCGAGCTGCGCGCGCACGGCCTTCGCGCAGGGGCCCACGACCTTCGCGTTCTTGAACGAGCGACCCGCGCGGGGCAGCGAGAGCACCACGGGGGTGCGCTTTCGCGTGAAGGTGACGTCGACGGCGTACTCGATGCTTCCCGCCCCGGCCGACTCGGGCAGGCACTTGCTCTGCGACTCGATGGCCTTCACGAGCGCCTGCTCGACCAGCGGGACGTGATCGCATTGCTCGGGCGGGAGCTTCTTGCGGGCGTCTTGGCACCCGAGGATCTTCACCTCGCCCAGCTTCACCGCGGGCCCCGCCGGGGCGGCGGGCGCGCCGGCGTCCACCGTGGCCGTGGCCTCCGCGCTCGCGGGCGGGTTGGTCGCGGCGTCAACCTTCGCCGACTCGTCGGCCCGCGGCCGCCGCCACACGTAGAGCAGCCCCGCGATGAGCAGGAACGGAAGCAACAGGGCGCCCAGGAGCTGGAGGCGCACCGGGGCGTCACGGGCCGGCTCGACGAAGCTTCGCCGCGCGGGGCGGGGCTCCGAAGGCGGATGCGACGGCTGTCTCTGCGAGTCGGTCATTCGCGCGCTGTGCCTCTACGCCTCTACGCCACTGGCCAGCGCCGACTCAGGCTGGATCGACGAGCGCGCGCACGTTCATGCCCGGCTCGTGGCGCGCGATCGACGCGTGCAGATCGAGCCCCTCGGGGAGCATCCCTTGAACCTGCCCCACCACCTGCTCGACCAGGCTCTTCGCCTCGTGTGGGCCGGGCCCGACCATCGCGACCGCGAACCGCAACGGCCCGGTCTTGCCGCCCGTGACGGCGATGAGCGAGAGCAAGAGCATGTCGGTCAGCTCGATGACGCGGGTCGCCGCGCGGCGCAGCGCGAGCATCTCGAGGATGGTCGGCCGCTCCGATACCTGGCGTGTCGGCCCGCGCAGCTCGTAGCGCGCCACGGTGAGCGGCTGCTCCACCCACTCGGCGAACTGGGCCTCTTCTTGGACGGCCTTGAGCAGGTAGTCGGTGGCGTAGAGCCCGGTGAGGCCGTCGCGCTTCGCCAGGTAGGTGCGCGCGCGCTTGTGCGCGGCGGAGTCCTTCGGGAAGCTCACGAGCTTGAAGCGCAGCTCGCCGAACTGCACCTCGCCCGAGTGCATGAGATTGACCGACTTCTTGCGCTCGTACGTGTGCTCTACGTAGGTACCGTTCGTGGAGCCCTGATCCTCGATTTGCCAGCTCCCCGCGCTCCACCGGAGGTTCGCGTGGTGTCCGCTCACCGTGGCCTCAGGCACGACGATGTCGACGTCGGTGCGACGCCCGATGGAGATCTGCGGCTTGTCGAGGGCGATGAGCTCACCGACGTACTCGGGCGAGTTCGTCGCGAACGTGGTGAGCAAGGACTGGGACCCGGGCTGGAAGCTCGTGGCGGCGCTGCGACCGGGCGGGGGCCCGGGGTCGAGGCGCTCGCGTGGGAGCTGCACGCCGCTCGTGGTGAGCGCAGCCGGGTTGAAGAACCGGAGGTGGCGCGCTGGGATGCGCTGGGTGGGCTCGTCGGATAGGCAGCGGAAGATCTGCTTGATCTCGTCGACGGACAGCCCCGAAGGCACGTCGAACATGATCTGGTTGCGCATCGGCTTGGCGCGGGGCTTGTACCCGGGCTCCGGCACGCGGCAGGTCCACATCTCCCACAGCGTCAGGCCTAGCGCGTAGAGGTCGTCCTCCTGCGAAGCGCCACCGGACCGAATGCGCTCGGGCGCCATGTAGTTGGGCGTCCCGCCGTCGGGCGGAGCCCCGGGTCGACGCGCGCTCGCGCGGGCGCGCTCTTTCGCGAAGCCGAAGTCGAGGACGATGGCCTTGCCGATGGAGCCGTCCGGGTTGGACGTGACCATGACGTTGCCGGGCTTGAGGTCGCCGTGGACGAGCCCCTGCGCGTGGATCGCGGCGACGCCCGACGAGACCTCGTGCGCGATGCGGCGGAACTCGTCCGAGGTGTACCCCCCGAGCGCCTTCTTCAGGCGAATATGGGTGTGGAGCGTCTTCCCGGTGATGTGCTCCATCACGAGGATGGGCCCATAGCCGGAGGGGACCAGGTCGTGGACGCGGCACACGAAGGGGTTCGACACCGAGCGCGCGTGGAGCAGCTCCTGCCGAAGCGCTTCGTCGTCGCCGGGCATGCGTGCCTCCTCGCGTACGATCTTCAGCGCGACCTTCTGGTGGGTCGTCCGATCGTACGCGAGAAACACCTCCCCCATGCCTCCCTTCCCGAGGCTCTGGGAGATCTCGTACCGCTCGTTGATGACGGTGCCGTGCGAGATCGGGGGTGGCGGCGAAGTACGCTGCGTTTCGGTCATGCCGGGTGGTCGCTGTCCGACAGCTGGCGCTGTCAGACCGCTAGCGTCGTCGATCCTTCGACGCGAAGCAACCGCAATTCCGACCCGCGTCGAAGGGTGGCGTCTTGACGCTCAGCGCCGCCCTCGTTCAAAAACGTGCCGGACGACGCGCAGATGCTACCCTTCCTCAAATGGGCCCTGGCGCGCTCCTACGGACGCTCGAGTCGCTAGCGCGCGCCCTCGGCGTGGAGGTCCGCGCCGAGCTCGGGCGGGCACGGGGTGGCGGTCCGTCACGTGGGGGCGCCTGCAAGCTGAACGGGCGGATGGTGGTCTTCGTCGAGGCGTCGGGCTCGTCGTACGAGCGCGCGTGCGTGGTGACCAGCGCGCTGACCGGGCTCGACTTGTCCGGCGTGCCGGTGAGCGAGGAGGTCGCGGCGTTCCTGCGGGCCCGCCCGCGTCCGGCGCGGCTGGTGCCCCTGGAGCAGTTCAGGCCCCTCGCGAAAGCCCGCGCGCGCCTCCGTCGCCACGCGAGCGCCGCCGATGCCGCCGACCACTAACTAACTAACTAACTAACTAACTAACTAAGCTAGTCCCCTGGAAGCGTGATCCCTTCCAGAATTCGCGCGGGTTCGGCCGTTCGCCACAAGGGAGCGAGGGGGTGTCCCGTTTTCGGCGGCGGTGGGAGGATACTCATGTTCGAGGGTCGGCGTTCTCGCGCGGTCACACCCGAAACCACTGTCCCCTGAGCGCAAAGCGCCGCCTCCACCGCGCGGAACGACGTCCGAGTTGAGGACGGGCCCGCCGCCGCCGAAAACGGGGCACCCCCTCGCTCCTCGGCATGACACCGAGACCGGACTTCTGATACGAACCACGACTCCAGGGGACTAGCGCACCGCCGCCGGAGCGGCGGAGACGCCAGTTTCTTCAGCTCTTGCTCTTTTTACGATTTGGGGCGCCCGCTACCCTTGAGTGAGCGCGTCGAGCGCCGCGAGGGCCTCATCGAGCTTGTCGATTTGGGTCCCGCCGGCCTGCGCCATGTCGGGGCGACCCCCGCCGGAGCCACCAACGACCGCGGCGACCGGGCGAATGAGCTCGCCCGCTTTGAAGCGGCCCATGAGCCCCTTGGAGACGGTCAAGACGAGCTGCGCCTTCGGTCCGTTCACCGAGCCGAGCAGCACGATCGACTCCCCGAGCTTGTCCCGGAGCTTCTCGGCCATCTCGCGGAGAACCGCGCCATCTGGCGCGTCGACGCGGGCGGCGAGCACCTTCCCGAACGACCGCGCGCTCGCGCGCCCCGACAGGTCGTCGAGGGCTCCACCCCCGGAGGTGCCGCCCGCCGCCCCGCCTCCCATCGCGAGCTTTCGCTTGGCGTCGGCGAGCTCCTTCTCGAGCGCCCGCGAGCCCTGGACGAGCTTGTCGAGCTTCTCGCCGAGCTCCGCGGGAGAGGCCTTGAGCGTCGCCGCCGCCGACCGCACCTGCGCTTCGAGCCGCTGGACGTACGCGAGCGCGTTCGCGCCCGTGACCGCCTCGATGCGCCGCACGCCCGCCGCGATGCCGGCCTCGGAGACCACCTTGAACAGCCCGATCTCACCGAGCGCTCGCGCGTGAGTGCCACCGCAGAGCTCGACGGAGTCGGGGGTCATGGTCAGCACGCGCACGACGTCGCCGTACTTCTCGCCGAACATCGCGACGGCGCCGCGGGCGCGCGCCTCGGCGATCGGGAGCACCTCGGTGACGACGGGCGCGTTGCCGAGGATCTTCCCGTTCACGAGGCCTTCGATCCGCGCGATCTCTTCCTGCGAGACGCCGCGGCCGTGGGAGAAGTCGAAGCGGAGGCGGTCCGGGCCGACGAGCGAGCCCTTCTGGGTCGCCTGCTCGCCGAGCACGGTCCGGAGCGCCCAGTGGAGCAGGTGCGTCGCCGAGTGGTTGCGCCGCGTGGCCGATCGCGCCGCGTGCTCGACCGCGCCCCGCAGGGTGTCGCCCGTGGCCACGGCGCCGGCATCGATACGTGCATGATGCACGAACAGGCCCGCGAGAGGCTTCTGCGTATCGCGCACTGTGACCGTCGCGCCGCCCGCCTCGGCGGAGGTGAGCGCGCCCGCGTCGCCCAGCTGGCCGCCGGACTCGCCGTAGAACGGCGTGGCGTGGAGAACGATCGCCACCTCGTCGCCCGCTTCGGCCCGCGCGATTTCGGCGCCGTCTTTCACGATCGCGAGCACGGCGCAGGAGCCCTCCTCCGCGTCGTAGCCGAGAAACCGGGTGGAGGCCGCGGCGCCTAGGCGCTCCTTCACGGCGTGCCACACGTCGTCGAGCGCGCGGTCGCCCACCTTGGAGCCCTCGCTGCGCGCCTTCTGGGCCTCGAGGGCGCGGTCGTAGCCCTCCTGGTCGACCGAGAGCTCACGCTCGCGCGCGATGACGCAGGTGAGGTCCAGGGGGAAGCCGAACGTGTCGTAGAGCTTGAACGCGACGTCGCCGGCGAGGGTGTCCTCGCCCCGCCCTCGGAGCCCGGCGATCTCGTCGTCGAGGATGCGCAGCCCGCGGTCGATGGTCTCGCGGAAGCGCACCTCTTCTTGCTCGGCGACGCTCGCGATGATGGATCGGCGCTCGACGAGCTCCGGGTAGCTGCCTCCCATCTGCGAGACGACCTCGAGCGCGACGTGGTGCAAGAAGGGCTCGCGGATGCCGAGACGGTGTCCGTGGCGAATCGCGCGGCGCATGACGCGGCGGAGCACATACTCCCGGTCGCCGCGGTCGGGGAACACGCCCTCCGCGATGAGGAACGCCGTGGTGCGGGCGTGATCGGCGATGACCCGCATCGACACGTCGTCGTCGCCGAGCGTGCCGCCATAGGGCTTCTTCGCAAGCTCGGCCGCCTTCTCGACGAGCGCTCGCAGGAGGTCGGAGTCGTAGTTCGAGCGCTTGCCCTGGAGCACGCTCGCGGCGCGCTCGAGCCCGGCGCCCGTGTCGACGCAGGGCTTGGGCAGCGCGTCCATCGCGAAGCCGCCCTCCACCTTCCTGCGCTCGAACTGCATGAACACGAGGTTCCAGATTTCCATCCAGCCGATTCCGTCGGGGCCAGGCTCGTCGCCGAAGGTGCCGAGCGTGGGCTCGCCGTCGCCGGTGTAGAAATGGATCTCGGTGCACGGGCCGCACGGGCCCACGTCGCCCATCGACCAGAAGTTGTCCTTGGCGCCCATGCCGATGATGCGGTCGTCGCCGAGCCCGGTCACCTTCCGCCAGAGCCCCCGCGCGTCGTCGTCGGCCGCGAGGTCACCCTCGCCGCCGAACACGGTGATGACGAGGCGGTTCTGGGGGATGCCCCACTCGCGCACGAGGAGGTCCCACGCGTGGACGATGGCCTCCTCCTTGAAGTAGTCGCCGAAGCTGAAGTTGCCGAGCATCTCGAAGAAGGTGTGGTGACGCGCGGTCACGCCCACGTTCTCGAGATCGTTGTGTTTTCCGGAAATACGAATGCACTTCTGGCTGGACGTCGCGCGGGTGTACGGGCGCGTCTCCTTGCCGGTGAACACGTCCTTGAACGGCACCATCCCGGCGGCCGTGAACATCAGCGTCGGATCGTTCTGCGGCACGATGTTCGAGGACGGGCAGACCTCGTGGCCGCGCTTCCGGAAAAAGTCGAGGAACGAGGAGCGGATCTCGGAGCCGGGCTTGTCGAACATGGCAAGGGGCGTCTACCACTTCCTGGCGAGCGCGGGAACGCCCCCCGCTCGGGTCGACGCGAGAGGCGTCCACGACGGCCACGCTCGCTCTCAGGCGGGCGCCACGCCGAGCGCGCGCTCGTAGAGGGCGTCGTGAGCGCGCGCGACCACGGAGGGGGTGAAGCGCTCGCCGTAGAGCGTTCGCCCGAGCTTGGCCGCCTCGAGGGCGGCGCCGGGGGCGAGCAGGCCGACGACGGCCGCGGCGAGGCGCTCGGGCGCGCCGGGTGGCACCTCCGAGGCGGCGGGGGCGAGCTCCTCCAGCGGGCCCCCGGCGGCGACCACGAGGGGGACGCCCAGCGCGAGGGCCTCGAGGAGCACGAGCGGCACGTCGACCTTGCCGTACAGATCGTCGACGGGGAAGGCGACGACGTCGCTGGCGCGCAGGAGCGCCGGCATGTCGGGCACCTCCCCGAGGTACCGCACCCGCGGGGCGAGGCCGAGGCGCTCGACTTCGCGCTGCAGCTCCGCCTCCGCGACCGCCGCGCGGGGCGTCTTGGCGCGGCAGGCGAACACCGCCGTGAGGTTGGGCACCTCGGCGAGGACGCGGGGCAGCGCGGCGACCACCGTCCGCGCGCCCTGGGAGAACTCGTAGTCCCCCGGGTAGAGCACGACCTTGCCGCGGAGGTCGTGCCGCGCGCGCAGAGCGCGGACCACCCCTTCGGCTGGCTCGGCCGGGGCCGCGGCGCACGGTGGGATGACATGGATGGGCGCGCGGGTCGCCCCCGCGTCGACGAGTCGTCGGCGGGTCCACTCGCTGAGGGCGATGATGTGGTCGCCGAAGAGCAGGCGCGACACCCCCTCGAAGGTGCGCGGGGCGCTCGCCACCGTCTGCACCACGGGCCCGCGAAAGCCGCTGAGCCGGCGGACGCGCTTGGCGGCGAGCGCGGCGCCCGACGACGCGGCGTTGGGCGCGAAGATGAAGTGCCAGAGGTCCAGTGGATCGCCGCGAAGCAGGCGCGCGAACACTCGAGTGTTCGCGGCGAACGGCGGCGTAAACCGAGATGCCGCCGAGTACACCGGCTCGACGCGGACCCGCGGCGGGAGGCTCGACGCGCGCGCGAAGGCCTCGGTGCTCATCACCGTCGGCGTGACGCGCTCCAGGTGCGCGGCCACGTCGCGGACCAGGTTCTTCGAGCCGTCGTGCCAGGGGGGGGCGACGGGCTTGGACACGAAGAGGACGCGCGGTGAAGGCACGCGTGCATCCTATACCGCCACCGGGGGCTCGGGCGGTTCAAGGCGAGACCTCGCCTGCGGCTCGGGCCCGCCTTCGACCATCGTTCGCCCCTTCGGGGCGCACCTCAGGTTCATGCCTTGCCCCTTGGGTCGCCTGGCGTGGGCACGCCGCTCACCGACGCGGCTACTTCGACGCGCCCGCCAGCGCGCCCTCTGCGCCGCGGAGCGCGCTCTCGACGGCGCTGCCGACCACCTGGCTCTCGAGCTCGGCGAGCCGCGCCTGGCTGGTGAGGACCGCTGGCGTGTCGGTGCCCGTGGAGCTCCCGCGGAGCGTGGCCTTCAGCGCGTGCGACGGCACCGCCCTGACGACGATCTCCACGTGCGCGGCGAGCGAGACCCCACCAGGGGCGCTCGACCGCGCCAAGCGCGAGAGCTGCCCATCGAGCAGGAGGACCGGGAGCTTGCGGTCGACCGCGCTCGCGTAGAGCGGGTCGGCGGGCCCCTCTAGCAGCACGGCCCCGGCAACGAACGAGGCGCGCGCGCGCGTCGTGGTCGCCATCACGGCCGAGAGCGCGGGGTTCGTGTTGCTCGTGGCGTTCACCATCCTCCCGACCTGCAGGACGAACCTCGCGCGCTTGAGCGCCATCGCCCGGAGGTCGGCGCGCGCGCCGTGGAGGCGCTCCCGGACGCGAGGCGAGGTCTCGACCGCGAGGCGCCGCTCGATCGCGGGGACCGCCGCGGGATCGGCGAGGGCGACGAGGGCGACGCTGGCCGCGAGCCGGACCGCCTCTGCGGGATCCTGGAGCGCTCGCTCGAGCTCGGCGCGGGCCTCGGGTGTGTGGCTGCGCCCAAGCCGAAGGAGCTGAGCGATTCGGACGCGGTTGTCGCCGTCGCCGGTCGAGGCCTGCTCGGCCCGCGCCGCCCCGGTGTGGGCAACGAAGAAGCCAAGCAGCGCCGCGAGCGCCAGGCCGGGGAGGCCGGGGAGGCCGGGGAGCCTCGGGCCGAGCGTGGCGGGTGTGGAGCGCGGGGTCGGCATGGTCAGGCCGCACGTCCCCCGAAGGGCGCGCGTTGCACCGGCGTGGTGCAGTGCAAGGGTGGGCTCGAAGCGACCCACGCGCAAGGCGTCACACGACGAGCCGCGAAGAACGCGCGGGCGAGGTCGTGCGACAGGGGGGGGTGTAGGCGCGGTCGGGCACGATGCGCCCCGCGCGGCGCGACTCCATGACAGCGCGCGCGAGAACCCGATACCATCTCACGAGATGCGTGGTTCCGCTGTCGAGCTGCTCGACGACTGCCCTCACTGCCTCCTCGAAGGCGGCCTCGTCGAGACCTACGACGCGCGTATCGCGGCGTGTCGCTTCGGTGTGCCGGCGCGGGTGTGGTGCAAGCTGTGCGGCGTCACCAAGGTGGGCCGCGTCGCGGCCGCGCAGCTCGCGAGGGACCTCTCGCTCGTGCAGGGCAACCGCTGCCCCGCGTGCCTCGAGGAGCTCGCCCCCGAGGCCCTCGACGTGCGCCGATGCGCGGCGTGCGGCGCGCACGCAGCGCTGCTGGACGAGCGCGGCGCGACCGATCTCCGCTCGCGGGAGGCGCTGGTGACGCAGCTCGACGCCTGGGCCGTCCGCGACGGTTTCCCCGATCTGGCCGCGCTCGTCTCGGCCACGTTCGTCGCGCCCGACCTCGACGCGCTGATGGATCTCGTCCTCGCGCAGAGGCCGCTCGAGACCCTCGCCGATCCGTTCTCGCTGGGGGGCCGCGCCGGCGGCGGGAGCGCGAGCGCGCCGAGCCCCGAGGCCCCGAGCCGCCCGAAGAGCCAGCGCGCCCCGCCCTTCCGCGTCGTGCCGAGCACGATCCCGCCGCCCAACGGCGGCGCACCGGTGGCGGACGGCGCCTGGCCCACGCCTCACGCTCCCCACGCGCCTCTCGCGCCTCCCGCGCGCGCGCGCACATCCCCGGACTCCCCTGCGCATGCGCAGGCCGAGGCGGCCCCGCCTCCCCCGCCCCCTCCCGGCCCCCTCGACGACGCGCCGCCCCAGTCCGCGCCGCCCCGCGCCATTCTGTTCCCGCTCGTGTCGGTCGTCGCTGCCGACGGCGAGGTGCACGCGGCGGAGCGCGCCTTCGTCGACGCGTTCCTCGCGACCGAGGGCATGGCGCCCCTCCAGGACGACGAGTTCCGCGTGTACACGCCGGCCGAGGCCGCGCGGTACGTCCCGAAGGAGCGGCGGGAGAAGATCGTCGAGCTCATGTGCGAGCTCGCCGCGGTGGACGGCCTCGGGGACGAGGCCGAGCTCAGGGTGGTACGCGCGTACGCGGCGGCGTGGCGCGTCCCGGAGGAGAAGGTCGAGACCTGGCTCTGGGGATACGAACACGCGCAGGCCTCGGCGGGCCGACAGTTCTGGCTTCGGATACGACGCTTCCTGCTCTCTTCCCGATGGGAGAAACCCGACCCTTGAACGCCATGCCTCCTCACGTCGCGCCCGCCAACCCGGCCTTCGACGCTTCTCACCTTCAGCAGCAGTTCCGCGCCGTCATGGCCTCGATGCGCTCGGTCATCCTGGGCAAGGACGACGTCATCGCGCGCGTCCTCTGGTGCGTCGCCGCGAGCGGGCACGTGCTCTTCCGAGACGTCCCCGGGGTGGGCAAGACCGTGCTCGCGCGCGCCTTCGCGGCGAGCGTCGCGGCGAAGTTCAAGCGCATCCAGTTCACCCCCGATCTGCTCCCGATGGACGTATCCGGCGCGAACATCTTCGACATGCGTCAGAAGACGTTCACGTTTCAGCCGGGGCCGGTGTTCACCAACGTGCTGCTCGGCGACGAGATCAACCGCGCGCCACCGAAGACCCAGTCGGCGCTGCTCGAGGTGATGGAGGAGCGCCAGGTCACCGTGGAGGGCACCACCCACAAGCTCGAGGCGCCGTTCATCACGATCGCGACGATGAACCCGCTCGACGACGAGGGCACCTACCCGCTCCCCGCCGCGCAGCTCGACCGCTTCATGATGATGCTCTCGGTCGGCTACCCGGACGAGCTCGCCGAGACCAAGATGCTCGAGGTCCACCTGGGCGCCACCGCCGCGCTGTCCGAGGTGACGCCGGTCGTCACGAAGGAAGACGTGCTCCTCTGGCAGCAGACCGTCCCGCGGATCTACGTCTCGCCGGAAATCCGCAGGTACCTCGTGGCCATCATGCGGGCGCTGCGCTCGGACCACCGCAACCTCCGGTCGGTCTCGCCTCGATCGACGCTCCTGCTCGCGCGCGCCTGCCAGGCCAGGGCGCTCTTCGAGGGCCGCGCCTTCGTCGCCGTGGAGGACGTCAAGGTGCTCGCGCCCGACGTGCTCGGCCACCGCGTCCTCACCGCCGACTCTCAGGTGGGGCGCGAGTTCGTGGCGCAGTGCACCGAGCGTGTGCCGGCCCCCGCATGACGTTCTTCAAGCTGCTCCGCGCCGGCTTCCACGGCCTCCTCCTCTTCCTGCTCCCGTGGGCGGTGGGCGGGCTCTCGTCGATGGTCTTCGACACGAGCGAGGTACAGGACTCGGGCGGCGAATTTGCGACGTATTTCGCATACTTAACCACCCCCCTCTTCTTCGCCCAGCTCGTGGGCATCTCGGTCAAGGTGGGCCGCGAGCGGCGAGCGCTGCGCGTCGCCGGCAAGCCGCCGTTCACCGCGCTCGTGGAGGCCCTCGATCGCCACGTGCGCGTGATGACCGCCCGCGGCATCTCGCTCGCCATCACCTCCCTCATCGCCGTCGGGCTCGCGCTCTCGGCAAAGTGGGCGCAGCTGGGCGTCATCGCGGTCGCGGGCCTCGGCCTGAACTACCTCTTCGCGACCGCCGCGACCCTGGTGTCCGCGTTCAGCGTGCGGGCCTTCGACGACCGGGTGAGGCGAGGCCGCGGCTCCATCGAGCGCGAGCTGCAGCCCGCGGTAGTCGACGCCGGCGACGCCGTGGTCGAGCGCTTCACGCTCGCCCGTATCCCGGTCCCGCCGGGCTTTCGCCTCCACATCGAAGAGACGCTTCCCCGCAGGCTCGGCGGCGACACGCGCTTCGCGCTGGACCGATCGGTCTCTCGCACCGACACCACCGTGTCGGCCCCCCTCCCGCGCACGCCGCGCGGGGTGTACGAGCTTGGGCCCGCCGAGATCTGGTACGAGGACGTGCTCGGCCTCACCCGCGTGCGGGTCGCGGCGCGCGCGGTGGCGAGCCTCCGGGCGCTTCCGCGGCTGCGCCCCCTTCAGCTCGACAAGAAGCCGCGCTCCTTGGCCAAGGCAGAGGGCTCGCTCAGCATGCTCTCGCGCCGCCCGACCGAGGAGCACTACGGCGTGCGCGCCTACCTCCCCGGCGACGACCTCCGCCGCGTCCACTGGAAGCTCAGCGTCAACACGGGTCAGCTCCAGGTGCGCGTGCCCGAGTCGGTGCCGTATGCGCCGCGCAAGGTGCTGCTCGTGCTCGACAGCTACCTCCCCGAGGCCGACGGTGCCCGCGAGGAGCACCTCGAGGCCCTGCTCGATCTCCTCGTCGAAGGGTGGATCGCGCTGGCGCACACCCTGGCGAAGCGCGGCGAGAAGGTGAGCCTCGCGGTCGCCGCGCGCGGCCCAGGAGGCACCGTCCAGCTCCACGAGATGGTCGCGAAGCGAGGCGAGGAGCGGAAGTGGCGGGCCCTCGGCGCAGACGTGGCTTGGCAGAATCACTTCCCGCTCGACGCCTTCCCCCGCCCGGGCGGCGACATGTCCGCCATCTTCGTGAGCGCAGGGTTCGGCCCCGCCGCGCAAGCGATCGGACCAGGCGCGAGCGTGATCTACGCCGATCCGTCCGTGATCGACCCGCGCGAGATCATGGCGACGCAGAAGGAGCTGAGCGCCCTCGGGAAGCTCCTGTTCTTCAAGTATCCCGTCGGCGCGGACGACAATCGCACCGACCTGCTCGGGCTCTTCAAGGGGAAGCCCTCGCCCAACGTCGCCGCCGCGCGCGCCGCGGAGGGCGCTCGCTACGCCACGCAGCTGTCGCACGCGCGAGGTGCGCACGTCCTGCGGCTCCGGCGTGCCGGACCGAACCTCGCGCTGGAGGGGACATGACCACGCCCGTCGGCCACTGGCACCCGTCGCTCCTCGAGTCGGTGAAGCTCGCGTGGCGTCCCCTGCTCGCCTACTTCCTCTTCGCGGTGTTCGGGTTCGGCGCCTTCGTTCTCACGATCATCTCGTACGAGCGGGGTGACTCCCTCGAGGTCATTGGGGCCGTGCTCGCGGGCCTCGCGGGGCTCGTGACCGGGCAGTTCATCGCGCTGCTCCGCTTTCGCACCATTCCGGTGCTCATGGCGGGCTTCTTCCTGATGTGGGTGGGTGTCTACGTCGGCCTGCTCGGGCACGTCGATCTGCCGAAGGTGCTCCTCATCGGGACCTTCTTCTTCTGCTTCGCCCTCCCGAGCGGGATGCTCTCGCTGCACCACCGGTTCGAGCTGCTCGGCGCGTTCTGGCCGTCCGTCGGGTGGATAGGCGCGGTGATGATCATCCTCAACAACGAGGGTCGCGTCTCGAAGTGGGAAGAGAGCAAGATGAGCGCGTGGATGCCAATCCCGCTGCTCCTGCTTGGGGGCTTCCTCGTGGGGCTGCTCTTCTTCATGGCGTCGAAGCAGGCGATGCGCGTCTCGATCTGGGAGTCGCTCTCGGGGGCGACGTCGCGGCGCGTCCAGAAGAAGGCGACGGTCTCGGCGCTGCCGCGGAAGAACGTCCTGCCGCTGCTCGGCGCGGCGCTCCTCGTGTTCGCCTTCACCGCGGTGCTCGCGCCCTACCTTTGGCGCACGGGCAAGGGCGATCGCAAGGGCCACCAGCACGCGGGCAAGCCGACCGAAGAACCCAGCGAACCGTCCGACGGAGGGGAGCCACGCCCGAGCCCCCGCGGCCCCAAGTTCGATGAAGAGGCGATCCGCCAGGCCATGCAGCGCGCCGCGAGCTCGGCGAAGTCGGCCGCGCAGACGCTCTGGCCGCTGCTGCTCCTCGCGCTCTTCTATCGGCCGGTGAAGCGCGCGCTGCTGACGAGCCACCTCGTGACCCCGATCTTCCCCACCCCACCGAGCGAGCGCATCGAGAACCTGTGGGAGTACGTGAGGATCGCCGCAGAGGACGCCGGCACCCTCCCGCTCGCCTCCGACTCCGTCGAGCAGTTCGTCGAGCGCGCGGTCGCCCCGCCGACCCCGGAGGGGACACCCGAGGCGCCTCCGCCCCAATCGCCGGCACCCCCGGTGGAGCCCCACTCGCCGCTCGCGGAGGCGGCCCGCATCTACGTGCGCACGCGCTACGGGTTCGTCGTGGCCCCCGGTGACGCGCTCGGCATGAAGCGCGCCGCAGTGCCGGCGGCGAAGGCGCTGCGGGTCCGCATGAACGCGTGGGACCACGTGAAGGCGTGGTGGCGACCCCTGGCGTAGGGTCGCGGCGCGCTCGCGGGCAGCGCTAGGGACGAGCCACCAACTCTGTCACGAAGTTGCGGAGCACGGAGACGCCCGCAGGCGTGTCTGTGGCCTCGGAGAGGATGGCGTCGGCGTCGAGGCCCTCCGCCTCGAGGAGCGGTCTCCGCAACGTGACCCACTGGCGCATGGCGTCGCCGTCTATCTCGGGGTGAAACTGCACCGCGCGCACGCGCGGGTGCTCGGCGAGCGCGAAGGCGGCGTGGGGCTCCAGCGCGGTGGTGGCGAGGATCCGCGCGCCCCTCGGCAGCCGCGCGACCGTGTCGACATGAGTGGTGTTCACGGAGAACGCGGCGCCAAGGCCCGCGAAGAGCGGATCGTCGCCGAGGCGACGCGCGACGCGGGTCCCCATCTCTCGCCCGCGGGGGTTCTGCGTGACGTGCCCACCGAGCGCCTGGGCGAGGATCTGGTGGCCGAAGCAGACCCCGAGGACCGGCGCGTCGGCCGCGACGCACTCGCGGAGGTACGCTTCGTAGCGGAGCATCCAGGGGGCGCGCTCGGTGACGCTGTGGCTCGAGCCCGTGAGGACGAAGCCGGCGACGGCGCGGGGATCGGGCAGCGGCGCGTCGACGCGGACGTCGTGCTCGACCCACGCATCGGCGCCGGGCCACGCGTCCCCCACGTGACCGCGGAACCAGCCCAGGTACTCGCCGCGACGCGCGGCGATGGGAGGAGGCACGTCACCGGAGCGGAGGACGACGAGGGGGCCCATCTCGCCCGTGTAGCACTTCCCAGCGCACCGCACCGCGCGAACGGGCCGAGGCCGCTCGACTTGAAAGAGCTCGAGCGCCGTGGGATCCTGAGCGCGCTGCCTGCGGCGCTCCGCGCAGGCCCACGGGAGGGCGCAGGCGGCCAGCCTGCGCAGGGGCGAACCCGAGAATGCGAGAACCGACAGGATGACCAACGACGACAAGGCCGCGTCCGAGAGCGGCGCGACCGGGAGCGGCGACGCGACCGCGAGGCTCCGGCGCGACGCAGGCGGCGCGACGCCCGACGCCGCCGGGACCGGCGGGCAGCTCTTCCTGCCGCTCGACGACTTCCTCACCCGCGACCGGCCTCCGCGCATCGCGCGGCAACAACGTGTATTCTGCAATCGCAACCTGCGGCTCGCGCACATCGCGTGGGTCGGCTTCGACATGGACTACACGCTCGCCATCTACAACCAAGCCGAGATGGACCGTCTGTCGATCGAGGCGACCCTCAAGAAGCTCATCGCGCGCGGGTACCCCGAATTCATCCAGAGCGTCACGGTGCCGACCGACTTCGCCGTGCGCGGGCTGCTCATCGACAAGCGCTTCGGGCACGTCCTGAAGATGGACCGCTACAAGAACGTGAGCAAGGGCTTCCACGGCTTCCGCGAGCTGTCGCGCGACGAGATCCGCGCGCTCTATCACTCGAAGAAGATCCGCCCGGCTACCCCGCGCTACCACTGGATCGACACGCTCTACGCGCTCAGCGAGGCGGTGACCTACGCGTCGCTCGTGCAGGCTCTCGAGGACCGAGGGTTCGCGGTCGACTACGCGAAGCTCTTCACCGATATCCGAGAGTGCATCGACGAGGCGCACCGGGACGGCACGATCCTGGACGCCATCGCCGCCGATCTTCCCCGCTTCGTGCTCCGCGACGCGGACCTCGCGCCGACGCTCCACAAGCTACGGAGCTCGGGCAAGCGCCTCTTCCTGCTGACCAACTCGCGATGGGCCTACACCGAGCGCATGATGACGTACCTGCTCGGCGGCAGCATGAACGAGTACCCGTCGTGGCGGAACTTCTTCGACGTCGTCATCGTCGCGGCGACCAAGCCCGCCTTCTTCCAGGAGCGGCGACCGCTGCTGGAGCACGAGGGCGACCGCACGAAGCCGGCGGCCCTCCCGCTCGAGCGGGGAAAGGTCTACGAGGGAGGCAACCTGCAGGAGCTCGAACGCGCGATGGGCGTCGCGGGCGATCAGGTGCTCTACGTGGGCGATCACATTTACGGCGACATCCTCCGGTCGAAGAAGGACTCGGCCTGGCGCACGGCCATGATCATCCAGGAGCTCGAGACCGAGGTCTCGGCCTACGAGTCGTGCCGCGACGACCTCGAGACCCTCTCGCGCCTCGAGGAGCTGCGCGAGCGTCACGAGGACGATCTGCGCTTTTATCAGGCGCGCATCAAGGATCTCGCTCGGCAGCTCGACCGGGATCCGAGCGACAGGCTCGAGGCCGAGCGCGCCCGCGTGAAGCGCGCGGTCGAGCGCATCCGCGGCGTGCTTCGCCACGTGGAGTCCGAGTCGCTGGCGATCGAGCGCCGCGCCGACGCGCGCTTCCACGCCTACTGGGGCTCCCTCATGAAGGACGGCAACGAGCAGTCGAGCTTCGGAAAGCAGGTTGACGAGTACGCGTGCATTTACACCTCGCGCGTGTCGAACCTCGGCGCCTACTCGCCGACGCAGTTCTTCCGGAGCCCTCGCGACGTGATGGCGCACGAGATCGGCGAGTAGCGGCTCCGCGCATCAGCGCGGCCTCCCTCGCTCCCACGCCATCATCGCCACCGCGGAGACGGCAGCGAGCGCGGCGCCCGCGCCGAGCGCCGTCAGCGGCCCGCGCGCCTGCCAGAGTGCCCCCGTGAGCACGCCGGCGGGCACCGCCGCGATGCCCACCAGGAAGTGGTAGAGGCCGTACGCGCGACCTCGCAGGGCCACTGGCGCGAGGTCCTTCACCAGCGCCTTCTCCGCGGGCTCCGTGAGGCCGTAATAGGTGCCGTAGACCACGAAGAGGCCCCACACGTGCCACGGTCGCGTCGCGAGCCCGAAGCCAAGGTAGGTCACCGAGTAGACGAGCCACCCCGCGACGATGAGACGCGCCCGCGGCACCCGGTCGGACAGATCGCCGCCGAGCGCCGAGCTCGCGAGCTTCGAGACATGAAGCGCCGTCCAGAGCAGCGGCAGCGACGCCAGCGAGACGCCTAACTCCCGCGCTCGGAGGAGCAAGAACGCGTCGGACGAGTTGCCGAGCGCGAAGACCCCCAAGATGCCAAGCGCGACGCGCAGCCGCGTCGGCAGCCGGGGCGCGCTCGGAGCGGCGGTCTCCGAGGGGAGCGCTCCCTCCTGCGGCGCGCTCTCCCCGCCGGGGCTCGCGCGCTCGCGCAGGGCCAAGACCGCGACGACGGAGAGCGCTCCGGGGACCAACGCACACAAGAACACGCTCCGCACGGAGAGCCCCGACGCGAGGAGGCCGGCAGCGACGAGCGGTCCGACCACGGCGCCGGCGTGGTCCATCGCCCGGTGGAAGCCGAACGCGCGCCCAGACTCGCTCGCGGGGACGGCGCTCGCGAGGAGCACGTCGCGAGGCGCCGAGCGGATCCCCTTCCCGACGCGGTCCGCCAGGCGTACGCCGAGCACGTGCCAGGGCGCGGTGGCGAGCGCCATCAGCGGACGCACGAGCGCAGAGAGTCCATAGCCCACGAGCACGAGCGGCTTCTTCGCGGGCGCGCGGTCGACGAGCGCGCCCGCGGCGAGCTTGAGGAGGCTCGCCACGGCGTCGGCGAGGCCCTCGACGAGTCCGAAGAACGTGGGGCTCGCGCCGAGGGCCGCGACGAACGCGGGCAGCAGCGGGAAGACCATCTCCGTGCCCACGTCGGTGAGGAAGCTCGTGAGGCCAAGCAGCAGCACGGTCGCCGGCAGGCGTGCGCGGGCTGCGCGATCCGGAGTGCCTTCGTCGTTCACGACCCACCGATCCCGACCGCCGGCGCGAGCTTCTCGTCGCGCGCGAAGCCGCGCGTCGTGCGGAGCGCAGGCGCTGTGAGACGCATACGCACACCGTAGCAGGCCTCCAGGCTCGTTCGCGCGACGCGCGACGCAAGCGCCGGGCGGTGCTACGCTCGCGAGGGCTCACGAGAGGTCCTATGAACCGTCGACGCGCGTTGGGGTGGGCTGGGGGGTGGGCTGGGGGGTGGGCTGGGGGGTGGGCTGGGGTGCTGGGCGTCGCGCTCGGCGCGCCGAGCGCGTGCGGAACGGAGGAGCCGCTCCCTGCCCCGGGCGGCGCGGACGCCGCCGAAGTGACGCCCTCTCCACTCGACGCTTACGCGCCGGCGCCCGCGGACGCGCCGACCGACGGCTCGCGCGACGCGGGCCCGGGCGCCTCCGACGCCGCCCCCGACGCGCCCGATGCCCTGGACGCAGCCCCGGACGCGACCCCCGACGCCGCCCTCGACGCCCAAGACGCGGCTCCCGACGTCGTCGTCGACGCTGGGCCGCCGAGGCCCGTCGTCTTCTCGGTGATGGGCGACGTGCCCTACACCGCCGCCGACGATCCGACGCTCCAGGCGCAGATCGTCGCCCACAACATGCTGAGCCCCTCCTCGTTCATGGTGCACGTCGGTGACATCAAGTCGGGGTCCACGGCGTGCGACCAGGCCGTGTACCTGAAGGTGGCGGGCTTCCTCCGCGCGCTCACGGCGCCTACGTTCATCATCCCCGGCGACAACGAGTGGAACGACTGCGCCGACCCCGACACCGCGTGGGGCTACTGGACCGGCTCCTTCGGGCGCTTCGAGTCTCTCTGGCCTGCCGCGCCCGTCGTGGCTCGACAGGCCACGCGCGACGAGAACTTCGCGTGGGTCGATCAGGGCGTGTTGTTCATCGGGATCAACCTGGTCGGTGGGCGCGTGCACGACGCCGCCGAGTGGGCGACTCGGCTCGCCGACGACGCCACGTGGATCGATACCCAACTCGCGCTGCACGGCGCCTCCGCGTACGCGATGGTGCTCTTCGCGCACGCCGAACCCACAGCGAACCACGCGCCCTTCATGACACGCTACCGAGCGGCCGTGGGCGCGTGGGGGAAGCCGGTGCTGCACCTCATGGGCGACGGGCACGTGTGGCGGATGGACCGACCGTGGGCCGAGCAGAACATCCTCCGCGTGGAGGTCGAGCCCGGCGGCGCCGCGCAGCCGATCCAGGTCACCGTGTCGTCGACCGCGCCCCAGCCTTTCACGATCAACCGCGCGCCCTACTGACACCGCAATACGCGTTGTCCACGCAGGCGCTCCGTGAAAGCCTCTCCGGATGCGGGCGAGTGCTCACCGACGTGCCGGTCTTCGGGTTGCAGGCCCCCTCCTCGCGGCGGTCGTCGCGTCAGGCACGGCGGGCGCGTGCGGTGACACCGCGCCGGGCGGCGGCGACGGCGGCGCGGCCGAGGGCGGCGCCGTGACCGACGCGACGGTGACGCCGCCCGGTTCCGACGCGGCCGACGCGGCTGACGCGACGGTCGCAGACGCCAAGCCCGACACGAGCGACGGCGCGGTCGGCCCCACGCGTGCGCCGTTCGGCCTCGACGCTCGCCCGGCGAACCCCACGTGCCGGCTGCCGACCCGGCCCGCCGCGCCGACCCGCTCGCTGCGCCTGACACGCGTCTTCGCGAGCGCGGGTCTGGTCGAACCCCTGGCGATGGCCCAGATCCCGGGCGACCGAACGCGGTTCTTCTTCCTCGAGCGCGGCGGCAGGCTCGTCTCCGTCGCCGGGCCGGGCGCGACCTCGAAGACCGTGGTCGCGACCTTCCCCGACACGGACACGGAGGGCGAGGGTGGCGCGCTCGGCCTCGCGTTCCACCCGCGCTTCGCCCAGAACGGGTTCGCGTACGTGTCCTACACGCGCGCCGGCGTCCTGGGAATGGAGTCCCTCATCGTGCGCCTCCGGTCCACCGACAACGGGGTCACGTTCGGGCCGCCGACGATCGTCCTGGGGCCCTTCGAGCAGCCAGCCTCGAACCACAACGGGGGAGATCTGCACTTCGGCCCCGACGGCCTCCTGTACGCGAGCTTCGGCGACGGGGGCGGGCAAAACGACCCGCTCGGCAACGGGCAACGCAAGGACACCTTCTTCTCCAAACTCTTGAGGATCGACGTCGACACTCCGAGCCCGCCAAACGCGTACTCCATTCCGGACGGGAACCCGTGGAAGGCCGGGGGCGGCGAGCCGGCGACGTTCGCCTACGGCTTCCGAAACCCCTATCGCTTCAGCATCGACTCCGTGACGGGGGACGTGTGGGTCGGCGACGTCGGCGAGGACACCTGGGAAGAGCTCAACAAGGTCGTGGCGGGGGGCAACTACGGGTGGAGTCGGCGCGAGGGCCCTGAGTGTTTCCCGCCGGGCGCGACCTGCAGCACCGCGGGGCTCGAGGACCCTATCGTCTCGCTCCCCCACGCCGACGCGTTCGCCGTGGCGATCGTCGGCGGCCCCGTCTACCGCGGCGCGAAAATGCCGGGGCGCGTCGGACAGGTCCTCTTCGCCGACGTGCTCAGCAAGCTGTTCTCGCTCCGCACCGATCCCGCCACGGGCGTGGCGTCGTGGACGCAAGAGGTCCCGGACTTCCCCCTGGAGCCCGTCGTCGCGATCGTGGAAGACGACGCGAAGGAGGTCTACTTGCTCGCCTACACGAACGAGGTGTACGCGATCGACGAAGAGCCCGGACCACCCGCGACCACCACTTTTCCCGAGAAGCTCTCCGACACGGGCTGCTTCCAGAAGAGCAACCCGAAGCTGCCCGTCTCTGCGATGATTCCCTATTCGCCGAACAGCCCCTTTTGGTCCGACGGGGCCGAGAAGGAGCGCTACTTCGCGATCCCGGACGGCGCAAAAATCACCGTCACGGCGTCGGGAGACTTCGACTTCCCCATCGGCACGGTATTGGCAAAGAGCTTCCGTATCGCTGGCAAGCTCGTGGAGACTCGCCTCTTCGCTCGCCACGACGACGGCGAGTGGGGTGGGTACAGCTACGAGTGGAACGACACGGAGACCGACGCGACCCTGCTGCCCGCCGGCAAGGTCAAGACCGTGGGGACCACTGCGTGGACCTACCCGAGCCGAGGTGACTGCTTCCGCTGCCACACGGCGGCGGCGGGCCGCTCCCTGGGGCTCGAGCTCGGGCAGCTCAACGGCGACGGCGTGTACCCCTCCACCAACCGCATCTCGAACCAGCTCCGGACGCTGGACCGCGCGGGCTTCTTGACGGCACCGCTGCCCGACCCGGCCACGCTCGTGGCCTATCCCCCACCCTTCGAAGCTTCAGCTGGAAGCTTGGAGGCGCGCGCGCGCTCGTACCTTCACTCGAACTGCTCGAACTGCCACCGGCCGGGCGGTACCGCGCGCGGCAACTTCGATTTCCTCTACGCCTCCACCCTGGCCGGCAGCCGTATGTGTGGGGCCACCCCGGTCGCGGGCGATCTCGGCGTCGCAGGCGCGAAGGTCCTCGATCCGAGCAAACCGGCGACGTCGCTCTTGTCCCTGCGAATGCGCGCACCCGCCGCATGCCGCATGCCGCCGCTCGCGACCCGGCAGGTGGACGCCCAAGGCGCGCTGCTCGTCGACGATTGGATTCGATCGCTCGCCACGTGCCCCCCCTGACGGCGTGCGCGCTGCTACGACGGGCCGCTGCCACCCGACGGGAGCCCGCCCTCGCTACGCCGTGCCCCACCGCGGCGTCTGCCCGAAGAGACCGGGGCGCAGCGCCGGCTCCATGCCGACCGAGACCTCGCTCGTGCGCTCCGGGTGCTTGCCCGTGACATCTTTGTAAAATGCACGAATCTGCCGCATGTCCTTGTGCAGGTCGCCGGTCGGGTAGAAGAGCGTGCCGAGACCCGAGGTCTTCTTGGCGTAGTCGAGGTACCCGAGCACCACCGGAACGTCGGCCGCGCGGGCCATGTAGTAGAAGCCGGTCTTCCAGCGGTCGGCGCGGCGGCGCGTGCCCTCGGGCGCGACGATGAGGAAGAGATCGTCGTGCGCGCGGAGCAGGTCGGCCACCTTCGTGACCATGTCTTTGGTCTTGGCGCGGTCCACCGGGAGACCGCCGGTCCAGCGCATGAAGCGTCCCATGAGCGGGTTCTCGAAGAGGGTGTGCTTGCCCACCCAGCGCATCTCCACGCCGAGCACCGCGGCGGTCGCCAGGGTAAATGGCCAGTCCCAGGCAGACGTGTGGGGCGCCGCCACCACCACGGCCTTGCGCACGGCCGGCGCCTCGCCCTCGACCCGCCAGCCGAAGGCCCCGAGCCACGCACGACCCAACCAATACGCGACGCCACGCCGTCGCTTCATGGCGACACCTCGCCCGAGGCTCGGGCCCGCCATCGACCTTCGTTCGCCCCTGCGGGGCTCACTTGCCGGTTCATGGGGCGTGATTGTGGGCCCGGGCACTCTGCGGCGCTGTCACGCGTGCGTCATACGCGCGCGATCGCTCAGGAAGTGGCCGCACGCGCCGCCCGGACTCAGCGAGAGGACCACCCGAACGACCCACGCCGCCGGCCCCCCCGGGGCGCGGCGCACAGAGCCCATCCGCAAGGACGTGACGTGGAACACCGGACCGAGTAGACACGGCCGCTCACGCGAATGGACAAGACCGAGCGACGCCAGCAGATCCTCGCTCACGCCCGCGAGGTGTTCGCGCGGCGAGGGTATCACGCCGCGAAGATCGACGAGATCGTCGCGGCCGCGGGGGTCGCGCGGGGCACGTTCTACTCGTACTTCGACGACAAGCGCGCGGTGTTCGAGGAGCTCGTCGACCACGCCTTCGTGCGGCTCGGCCTCGCGTTCGTGAAGGTGGACCCCGCCGATCCCTCACGCACGGTGGCCGCCCAGATCCAGGAGAACATCGAGAACATCGTCGCCACGCTGCTCGAGGACCGCGCCACCACGAAGATCCTCCTCAGCGACGCGGTTGGCCTCGACCCCGACCTCGATCGCCGCCTGCTCAACTTCTACGAGCAGGTGGGCAACGTCCTCGAGGAGGCCTACCGCGACGGTCAGGCGCTCGGCGTCGTGGCCCCGGGCGACGTGCGCATCTTCGCGCTCCTCACCTTGGGCGCGATGAAGGAGCTGTTCTACCAGGTCGTCATGCGCGGCCTCGACTACCCCCAGGATCGCATCGTCGCCGAGATGTACGCGTTCCTCTGCCGCGGCGTGCTGCGCGTCGACTGACCGGCGAGGCGCGGAGCAAAAGCGCTACGGGCGCCCGGCTCGTGGAGCGGGGCGCCCGATGTCGACGTTACGACGACGGCGCTCAGCGCGCGCAGGGCTCGGACCAGCGGCCGAGCCAGACGCCCTTCGCGTCGGTCTTGTCGTAGCCGGCGCTGTAGAAGCCCTGCAGCCGGCCGCCTTCGCCCGCGGCCCGGTTGCCCCACAGCCCGCCGAGCGACCCGTCGCCATACGTGCCACCGAACAGGCCCTTATGCGCGCCCTCGTTCGTGATGTACTTGCCGAAGAAGAGGTTCTTGTCTGCCTGCTTGGCGTGGCCCCAGATGCCCTTCGCGCGGCCAATCCGCGTGCCCGCGTCGTCGTAGATCGAGGCCTTCAGCTTGCCGAGGCCCGGCTTCACGCGCGACCAGTGGCCGAACGCGAACCCGTTGGAGCAGCCCGGGGCGTCGGGGAACCCCACCCACGCGAGGCCGTTGCGGCCGTCACCCAGCGGCTTGACTCCGCCCACGTCGCGCGCGAGCGACGTGAGGTCGATGTCGGCGTTCATCGCCGCGGTGTTGAAGTGGAGCTTGGCGCCTCCCGGCGGCACGGCCACGCGCAGGACGAGCCCGTCCACCGCCGGGTAGGTGCGCGAGGTGAACGAGACGGTGCGCGGCTCCGTGCGCGGCGCGACCGCGTCCTTCTCGTCGAAGCGGAGCGTGCTCGACACGCCCACCACGCCGGCGTCCACCGACACCGAGCCGGTCCAGTCGATCTTCTGCGGCACCACCTGGGTGTCGTCCGCGTCGTGCGGGCTCGGCAGGTGGCCCCAGAGCAGCACGAGCTTGTACGTGAGCGCGGCCCCCGGGAGGGCCGGCTTGTCTCCAGCGAGCGCGTCGAACGCCGGGAGCGAGGAGATCTCCTCATCGCCGAAGTCGGGCCGCTCGTCGGCCATCGTGAAGCCGCCGTTCTCCCGCGCGAGCGCCGACTCGATCGACGCGACCTCCTCCTCGTCGGCCTCCGGCGCACCCGTGTTCGCCGCGCAGCCGGAGGCGCCGAGCGACGCCAGCGACGCCAGCGCGAGGACGCACGCAGACGAGAGCGAGTGGGACAGGCGGGTCGAACGAATCATAGGAGGCTCCTTGCGCGGGTTGTGACCACCCCTCTGCGACCCTCGTGCCAGCCACGTCGAGCCCAATTTGCGGCTCATTTCCGCGGTCGGCGTTCACTCTCCAGGCCCGCTGCGGGTCCAGGTGAACTCGCGCGCGTCCACCCGGCCCCTCGCCGCCGCCCACAACGCGACGTACGTCAGTCGCCGGCGCCCTCGTACAGGGCCTCGATTTCAGCCTTGTACTTCTCGTTCACCACCTTGCGCTTCACCTTCATCGTCGGGGTGAGCTCGCCCCCCTCGATCGTGAGCTCGCCGGGGAGGATGGCGAATTTCTTGATGGTCTGTACCCGCGCGAGCGTGGCGTTCACGCCCTCGACGAGGCCCTCGAGGTGCTTTCGGAACACCGGGTCGGTGGAAGCCGACTCGACGTCGCGGGCCGAGCTCCCGCACTGCTGCGCGTCTGTGACCACCCGCTCCGCGTCGAGGGTGAGCAGGGCGGTCAGGAACTTGCGCCGGTCGCCGAGCACGACGGCCTGGCCCACGACGGGGATGGCCTTGAGCGCCCCTTCGATCACCTGCGGCGCTACGTTCTCACCGCCCGCGGTGATGAGCAGGTCCTTTTTGCGGTCGGTGATCTGGACGTAGCCCTCCTTGTCGAGGGTGCCGATGTCCCCGGAGTGGAGCCACCCCTCCTCGTCGATGGCCTCGCGCGTGGCCTGCTCGTTCTTCAGGTAGCCCTTGAACACGTGCTTGCCGCGGTAGCAAATCTCGCCGTCCTCTGCGATCTTCAGCTCGGTGCCGGGCACCTTCACGCCGCACTTCCCGGTCTTGTAGGCCTCGGGCGTGGAGAACGTGGCCGGGCCCGTGCACTCGCTCATGCCGTACACCTCGAGCAGCGGGACGCCGAGGCTGAGGAAGAACTCGAGCGTGCTGAGCGAGATGGGCGCCGCGCTCGTCACGCACACGCGCGCGCGGTCGAGCCCCAGGCGCTCGCGCACCTTCGAGAAGATGAGCTTGTTCGCGAGCGGGTAGAGGAATGGCTTCGTGTCCCCGCGCTGTTCGGCGTAGCCGCCCTCGAGGCCCACCTTCTTCGCCCACGCGACGAGCTTCTTGCGCAGGGGCGGCGCGGCGGCGCCGGCCGCCATCATCTTCGCCATCATCTTCTCCCAAACGCGCGGCACTCCTAGGAAATACGTCGGGCGCACCTCCCGCAGGTTGTCGGGGAGGGCCTCGAGGCCCTCCGCGAAATACACCGTCGAGCCGATCGCCATGGGCCCGTGGATGGTCAACATCTGCTCGGCGATGTGGCTGAGCGGCAGATAGCTGAGGCTCACGTCGTCAGCGTTGAAGCCGAGCTGCGCGGCGAGCGTCTCGGAGGTCCACACGGCGTTCTCCTGGGTGATCATCACCGCTTTCGGGTCGCCCGTGGTGCCCGACGTGTAAATGAGCGTGCACACGTCGCTGTCCTTCTGCGCGGCGGTGCGGGCGTCGAGGTCGGCCACAGGCGTCTTGTCGGCGAGCGCCAAGAACGCGTCCCACGAGAGGACGCCGTCGACCCCAGCGCGCGGGTTGCCCGTCATTTGGACGATCGCCAGCAGCCGCGGCAGCTCGGCCCGGATCTCGAGGAACTTCGCGACCTGCGCGTCGTTCTCGGCGAACGCGACCCGCGACTCCGAGTGGGCCGCGATGTACTGGCACTGCGCGGGGCTGTTCGTCGTGTAGATGCCGGCGGGCACGCCGCTCGCGAGGATGGCGCCCATGTTCGCGATGACCCACTCGGGCGAGTTGAACCCGAGGATGCAGACCGACTCGCCGGGGGCCATGCCGAGGTGCATGAGGGCTCGGGCCGCCTTTCGCGAGGCCTCGTAGTAGCCCGCCCAGGTGGTCGAGACCCACCGGCCTCCTCGCTTCACCTTCAGCGCGGCGCGCGCGCCGAGCTTCTCCACCCTGCTCACGAACACTTCGCTGATGCGCTTCCCCATGCCCGCGAGGGTATGCGACCTCGGCCGTGGTCGCGAGGGTTTCCGCGCGCATCGCTCGCTCGGCGGCCCAGGGCGGCCCGTGGCGGCGCGCGCGGCGAGCGCCACGGGCTATCCCCGCGCGCCGTGCTACGACCCGAAGCGCATGACGTCCCCCACCTTGGTCACCTTGGGCAAGAAGCGCCCCCAAGACACCGCGCCGCGGTTTCTCCCCACGACCCGCGCCGATCTCGACGCCCGCGGGTGGGACGCGCTCGACGTGCTCATCGTCACGGGCGACGCGTACGTGGACCACCCGGCCTTCGGCCCCGTGCTCATCGCGCGCTTCCTGGAGGGCCGCGGCTTCCGCGTGGGCGTGGTCGCGCAGCCGCGGTGGGACTCCCCCGACGACATCGCGCGCATGGGGCGCCCGCGGCTCTTCGTGGGCGTCGCGGCGGGCAACCTCGACTCGATGCTGAACCGTCTCACGGCGCAGAAGAAGACCCGGGGCGAGGACCAATACACTCCAGGCGGCAAGACCGAGGCCCGCCCCAACCGCGCGACCCTCGTGTACTCGAACCTGTGCCGGCAGGCCTTCCCCGGACTGCCCATCGTGCTCGGCGGCATCGAGGCCTCGCTCCGACGAATTGCCCATTACGACTATTGGTCCGACCAGGTGCGCCGCAGCGTGCTCCTCGACGCGAAGGCCGACCTGCTGGTGTTCGGCATGGGAGAGCGCCCAGCGTGGGAGATCGCGCGGAGGCTCCAGGCGGGCGAGCCCGTGTCGGCGCTCACCGACGTGCGGGGCACTGCGCACGTGAAGAAGAACAGACGCGAGTGGGAGCCGCTCCTCGCCGACGTGAGCCGCTACACGACCGACGGGAAGCTCCTCGTGCTGCCCTCCTACGAGGAAGCCCGCGACGACAAGGCCGCGTTCGCGCGCATGTCGCGGCTGCTCCAGTACGAGACCAACCCCCGCAACGGGCGGCCGATGCTCCAGCCGCACGGCGACCAGGCCGTGTACTTCAACTCGCCGGCGGCGCCGCTGACCGAGGCCGAGATGGACGGCCTCTACGACCTGCCCTTCGCGCGGCTCCCCCACCCCTCGTACACCGAGCGCATCCCCGCGTACGAGACCGTGAAGCACTCGATCGTGACCATGCGCGGGTGCTTCGGCGGCTGCACGTTCTGCAGCATCACGGAGCACGAGGGGCGGGTCATCCAGAGCCGTAGCGAAGAGAGCGTGCTGCGCGAGGTGCGCGCCCTCTCGCGCATGGACGGCTACCGAGGCGTGCTCTCCGACGTGGGGGGCCCTACGGCCAACATGTACAAGATGAGCTGCAAGGACGAGAAGACCGAGGCGAGCTGTCGGCGGCTCTCGTGTGTCTACCCGGGCATCTGCGAGAACCTCGTCACCGACCACGCGCCGCTCGTGTCGCTGCTCCGCAAGGTGCGCGCCGAGCCCACGGTGAAGAAGGCCTTCATCGCGAGCGGTGTGCGCTACGATCTCGCGGAGCGAAGCCCCGAGTTCATCCGCGAGCTCGCCCTTCACCACACCGGCGGGCAGCTCTCGGTCGCGCCCGAGCACTCGAGCGACAAGGTGCTCGCGAAGATGAAGAAGCCCTCCATCACGAGCTACGAGCGCTTCGCGACGGCCTTCTGCAAGGCGAGCGAGGACGCCGGAAGAGAGCAGTACCTCGTGCCCTATTTCATCACCGGTCACCCGGGCTCGACGCTGGCGGACACGGTCGAGCTCGCGCTCTATTTGAAGAAGCACGGAATGCGACCGCGCCAGGTGCAAGACTTCATCCCCACGCCGATGGCGATCGCCACTACCATGTTCTACACCGGCACGGATCCGCTCTCGGGCGAGCCCGTGTATACCGCCACCGACATGCGCGAGAAGCGCATGATGAAGGCGCTCATCTTCTACTGGGACGAGCAGCACTGGCCGCTCGCGCGCGAGGCGCTCGTGAAGGCCGATCGCGCCGATCTCATCGGGCGCGCGCCGCACTGCCTCGTCCCGCCCGACTATGGCGCGACGGCGTCCCGGGGACCGGCGCGACCCGCGACGCGACCGTGCGGCTCGAGCACGACGACGCCCCGGCGATCGCCGACCCGCGGCGGGCCCGGGGCGGGCGGAGGGCGACGGGGGCGCTAGTTCGTCGCCCGACGCGCTGCCGCGGACGCAAGGCGCGCGCGCAACGCGCAAGCCCTGCGCGACGGGGGGGCGCGAGCGCGAGGCACCGCCGTGGGGACGAGCGCCACCGTCGCCTGGATCGAGTACGATGCGCCGGCTGGCATCGCGGCTGCAACGCGCTCTGCCCCGAGACCCCGAAGGAGCCCCCATGTCGTCGATCGCCCGCTTCCGCCGCACCGTCGTCACCGCCGAGGAGACCGACTCCATCATCGGAGTGGCGCGGCGCATGCGCGACGAGAAGATCGGCTGCGTGGTGGTGATCCGCGAGGGGCTACCCGTCGGCATCCTCACCGACCGCGACGTGGCGCTGCGCGTCGTCGCCGAGGGGCGCGAACCAGCCAAGACCCGCGTGTCCGACGTGCTCACCTACGGCCCCGCCACGGTCTCCGAGACCGACGAGCTCGAGACCGCGGTCCTCCGCATGCGCGAGCGCGGCGTGAGGCGCCTGCCGATCGTCGACAAGGAAGGGCGCGTCACCGGCATTGTCACCGCCGACGACGTGATGGTGCTCCTCGGCCGCGAGCTCGGGGCGATAGGCGAGGTGATCGAAGACGGTGCGAACGCCGACGAGAGCCGTTAACGCTGGATTTCTGCTAGTCTGGGGTCATGTCCGATAGCAGCGCGCGCCTCATCGAGACCATCCGCCGATCGATCATCGGCGACGACCGCGTGCTCGACGGCCCCTACGGCCCCCGCCGGCTCACCTACGCGGACTACACGGCCTCGGGTCGCTCGCTCGGCTTCATCGAGGACTTCATCCGCGACGAGGTGATGCCCC
Source organism: Myxococcales bacterium (assembly GCA_016720545.1). Taxonomy (NCBI): domain Bacteria; kingdom Pseudomonadati; phylum Myxococcota; class Myxococcia; order Myxococcales; species Myxococcales bacterium. The sequence goes on along the minus strand of JADKKK010000004.1, from coordinate 161,431 downwards.
TCTACGCGAACACGCACACCGAGACCTCGGGCACGGGGCGCCAGACCACCCGCTTCCGGGAGGACGCGCGCGCGATCATCGCCGCGGCGACCGGCTGCACCGACGAGGACTGCGTGATCTTCTGCGGCTCGGGGGCCACGGCCGCGATCAACAAGATGATCGACGTGCTCAATCTCCGGCTCCCCGCCGATCTCGACGCGCGCTACGCCTTCCGCGCGCAGATCCCCACGGACGAGCGGCCCGTGGTGTTCATCGGCCCCTACGAACACCACAGCAACGAGCTGCCCTGGCGCGAGTCGATCGCGGAGGTCGTCACGATCGACGAGGACGCCGACGGCCACGTCGACCTCAAGACCCTCGAGGCTCAGCTGGTTCGCTTCGCCAGCCGACCGCTCAAGATCGGCAGCTTCTCGGCCGCCTCCAACGTGACGGGCATCGGCACCAACACCCGCGAGGTCGCCTCGCTGCTCCACAAGCACGGCGCACTGTCGTTCTGGGACTTCGCGGCCGCGGCGCCCTACGTGCGCATCGAGATGAACATGGCCGACGACCAACCGGACGGCCACCTCATCTACAAGGACGCCATCTTCGTGTCGCCGCACAAGTTCATCGGTGGCCCGGGGACCCCCGGCCTGCTCATCGCGAAGAAGCGGCTGTTCAAGAACCGCGTGCCCACCCAACCGGGCGGCGGCACCGTCGCGTTCGTCACCTCCGATGAGCACGAGTACCACGCCGATCCGGTGCACCGCGAAGAGGGCGGGACCCCGGCCATCGTCGAGGCCATCCGGGCCGGGCTCGTGTTCCAGCTCAAGGAGGCGGTCGGCTGGGAGGCCATTCGCCACCGCGAGGAGACCTTCGTCGCGCGCGCCATCGCGCACTGGCGAGCCCACCCGAACGTACGCGTGCTCGGCAACCTGAGCGCGTGGCGGCTCTCGATCGTGAGCTTCATGATTCGTCACAAGGACGGGTATCTCCACCACAATTTCGTGGTGGCGCTCCTGAACGATCTCCTCGGCGTGCAGGCGCGGGGCGGGTGCTCCTGCGCCGGCCCCTACGGGCACCGCCTGCTCGGGATCGACTCGGGCACGTCGCGCCGGTTCCAGTGCGCGATCCTCGCTGGACTCGAGGGCGTGAAGCCGGGCTGGGTGCGGATAAACTTCAACTACTTCATCTCCGAGCCCGTGTTCGAGTTCCTGCTCGACGCCATCGCCTTCGTCGCCGAGCACGGCTGGAAGCTCGTGCCGCACTACCGCTTCTGCCCGAAGACCGGGCAGTGGGTGCACCGCAAGGGCCGCCCCGCGCCGGTGCTCAGCCTGCGCGACCTCGCATACCAAGGGGGGCACCTGACGTACCGGGCCCAGCGCGCCACCGAGCCCGAGTGGGCCCTGCGAGCCTACTTGGCGGAGGCCCAGCGTGTGGTGGCCGAGGTCGAGCGCGAGGCGGACCGCCTCGAGATCGAAGACCCGATCATGCCCGCTGACGCCGAGCCGCTCCGCTGGTTCCCGCTGCCGAGCGACATCAAGCGCGAGCTGGTCGGGGAGCCCGAGGGTCCCATCTCGATGCGGCTCCGCGCGTAGCAGCGGCGGCCCTCGCTGGCGCCACTGTTGCAGGGGGATGACCATGCCTCCCTCGCCACTTCGGAAGGACCACACCCACCCGGCCGATCTGTCCGGCCACGCCCGCGGGACGGGCGCCACGCGGACCCAGCGGCCTCGCTACGTCGATCGGCTGCCGCCCTGCAACGCGGCCTGCCCGGCCGGCGAGGACATCCAGGGCTGGCTCGGGCTCGCGCAAGCGGGGCACTTCGAGGCGGCGTGGCGCGTGCTCGTCCGCGACAACCCCCTCCCCGCCGTGCACGGCCGCGTCTGCTATCACCCCTGCGAGAGCGCCTGCAATCGCGCGGAGGTCGACGCGGCGGTGAGCGTGCACGCGGTCGAGCGCTTCCTTGGGGACCGCGCGATCGCCAAGGGCTGGAAGCTCGACCCGCCGCCGCCGCCGCCGCCCGGGTCGGCGCGGCGGCGCGTGCTGGTGGTTGGCGCGGGCCCGAGCGGGCTCTCCGCGGCGTACCACCTCGCGCGAATGGGCCACGAGGTCGAGGTGCGCGACGGTGCCCCCGTGGCCGGCGGCATGCTCCAATACGGCATCCCCGCGTACCGACTGCCCCGCGCGGAGCTCGCGGCCGAGGTGCGGCGAATCGAGGAGCTCGGCGTCCGCTTCGTGCTCGGCGCGCGGGTCGACGACGTCGCCGCAGCCCGCGCGCGAGGGCGCTTCGACGCGGTCTTCGTCGCCGTGGGCGCGCACCTCAGCAAGCGCGTCGACCTCCCGTCGCGCGACGCGGGCAAGGTGCTCGACGCGGTGACCTACCTGCACGACGCTTCCGAGGGGCGCGCCCCCACCCTGGGTCGACGCGTCGCGGTGTACGGGGGCGGCAACACCGCGATGGACGCCGCCCGCACCGCGCGGAGGCTCGGCGCCGAGGAGGCGCTCATCATCTATCGCCGTGACCTCGCGCACATGCCCGCGCACCCCTCCGAGGCGGCAGAGGCGACGACCGAGGGAGTCAAGATCCACTGGCTACGAACCATCCACGCCATCGAGGGCGCGCAGATACATGTAGAGCGCATGGCGCTCGACGCCCGGGGCGTGCCCCAGCCCACGGGCGAGCTCGAGACACTGGAGGCCGACGCGCTGATCCTCGCGCTCGGCCAGGACTCCGAGAGCGCCTGCCTCTCCGGGCTCCCCGCGGTGCTCCGCAAGCCCGACGGCACGGTGCAGGTCGACAGCGCGATGATGACCGGCGAGCCCGGGGTGTTCGCCGGCGGCGACATGGTGCCGAGCGAGCGCACCGTCACGGTCGCCGTGGGGCACGGCAAGCGGGCCGCGAAGCATATCGACGCCTTCCTACGGGGGACCACTCACTCCCCACCGCCGAAGCACCCCGGCGTCACGGCCGACAAGCTGCACACCTGGTTTTCGACCGACGCCGACGCGCGGCGCGAGCGAGCGCTGTCAGCTGACGAGCGCCTCCGCGCGGCCTACGCGTTCGAGGAGGTGGTGTCGGGCCTGGGCGAGCCAGAGGCGCGCTTCGAGGCCGCGCGCTGCTTCTCCTGTGGCAACTGCTTCGAGTGCGACGGGTGCTACGCCGCGTGCCCCGAGCAGGCCATCGTGAAGCTGGGGGTGGGCCGCCGCTACCGCTTCGATTTCGAGCGATGCACGGGGTGCGCCGTGTGTTTCGAACAGTGCCCATGCCACGCGATCGAGCTCATCGCCGAAGAGGGAGCGTGAAATGACGTCGCCGACCCCCGAACAGACGCCCGCCGACACGGTGACGCTAGAGGGCAACGAGGCGGTGGCGCACGTCGCCTACCGAGTGAGCGAGGTATGCGCCATCTACCCCATCACGCCCTCGTCGACGATGGCCGAGCTGGCCGACCAGTGGTCCGCCGAGGAGCGCCCCAACGTGTGGGGCAGCGTGCCCTCGGTGGTCGAGATGCAGAGCGAGGGGGGGGCGGCCGGCGCCGTGCACGGCGCCCTCCAGAGCGGCGCGCTCACCACGACGTTCACCGCGTCGCAAGGGCTGCTCCTCATGATCCCGAACATGTACAAGATCGCCGGCGAGCTCACGCCCGCCGTCTTTCACGTGGCAGCGCGCGCCATCGCCGCGCAGGGGCTCTCGATCTTCGGTGATCACTCCGACGTGGCGGCCGTGCGCGCTACGGGTTTCGCCCAGCTCGCGTCGAGCTCCGTCCAGGAGGCGCACGATCTCGCCGCCGTGGCGCACGCCGCGACCCTCCGCGCGCGCGTCCCGTTCGTTCATTTCTTCGACGGTTTCCGCACCTCGCACGAGATTTCCAAGGTCTCGCTCCTCTCCGACGACGATCTCCGCGCGGTGGTCGATCCCGCGCTCGTGCGCGCCCACCGCGCCCGCGCGCTCTCGCCCGACACGCCGTTCGTGAGGGGCACGGCGCAGAACCCGGACGTGTATTTCCAGGGGCGCGAGACGGTCACTCCCTACTACGACCGACTGCCCACGATCGTCGCCGAGACGATGGCGGCGCTCGGCGAGCGCACCGGACGCCGCTACTCGCTGTTCGAGTATCAGGGCCACCCGGAGGCCGAGCGGGTCGCGGTGCTCATGGGATCCGCCGCCGAGACCTTCCGAGAGACCGCGCTCCACCTCGCGAGCGGGGGCGACCGCTGCGGCGTCGTGCACGTGCGCCTCTGCCTGCCCTTCTCCGCGCCCCACTTCCTCGCCGCGCTGCCGCCGACGGTGCGCGCGATCGCCGTGCTCGACCGGACGAAGGCCCCGGGCTCCACGGGCGAGCCGCTCTACGCCGACGTGGTGACGACGCTCGCCGAGGCCTCGGCCCGCGGGGCGCTCCCCTTCGCGATGCCGCGCATCGTGGGCGGTCGCTACGGCTTGGGCTCGAAGGAGCTCACGCCTGCGATGGCCAAGGCCGTGCTGGACACCCTGCGCGCTCCTACGCCCAAGCACCCCTTCACGATAGGCATCGACGACGACGTCAGCCACACGAGCCTCGCGTACGACGAGACGTTCGAGCTGGAGCACGACGACGTGGTACGCGCCGTATTCTACGGCCTTGGCGCCGACGGCACGGTCGGCGCCAACAAGAACAGCATCAAGATCATCGGCGAGAATACCGCCCTCCACGCGCAGGGATACTTCGTCTACGACTCCAAGAAGTCGGGTTCTCGTACGGTGTCGCATCTGCGCTTCGGGCCTCGGCCCATCCGCGCGCCCTACCTGATTCGCTCGCCGAGCTTCGTCGCCTGTCACTCGTGGGGTTTCGTCGAGCGAACGGACCTACTCGAGAATGCGCAGCGCGGCGCGACGCTCCTCCTGAACTCGCCCCATCCGCCCGATGAGGTGTGGGCGCACCTCCCTCGGCGGCTCCGCGCGCAGATCGTGGAGCGGGGCGCCGCGCTCTACGTCATCGACGCCAATCGCACGGCGCGCGAGGCAGGGATGGGGGCCCTCACCAACACCATCATGCAGACCTGCTTCTTCGCGCTCTCGCGGGTGCTCCCGCGCGACGAGGCGATCGCCAAGATCAAGGAGGCGGCCGCGAAGACCTACGCGAAGAAGGGCCGCGAGGCAGTGCGGCGCAACGTGGAGGCGATCGATCGCACCCTCGCCGCGCTCTCGCGGGTCGCCGTGCCCGAGGCGCTCGCCGACGAGCCCACGCGCGTGCGGCTGCCGCTCGTGCCCGACACTGCGCCGGACTTCGTGCGGCGCGTCACCGCGACGATGATGGCGGGGCGCGGTGACTCCCTCCCCGTCTCCGCGCTGCCGGCCGACGGCACCTATCCCTCAGGCACCACGCGCTGGGAGAAGCGGAACGTCTCTGACTCGGTCGCCAAGTGGGAGCCCGACCTGTGCGTGCAGTGCGGCAACTGCGCGTTCGTGTGCCCACACTCGGTGATCCGCGCGAAGTTCTACCCTGCGGCGGCCCTCGCCGACGCCCCGGCCACCTTCCGCTCGGCGCCCATCAGCGCGCGCGGCTTCCCCGAGACCCGCTACACGCTCGAGGTGTACGTGGAGGACTGCACGGGGTGCGGGTTGTGTGTCGAGGCGTGCCCGGCGCGGAGCCTCCTCGTGAGCGGCGCGCGGGCGATCGGGATGACCGACAAGGCGCCGCTGCTCGACGCGGCGCGCGAGAACATCACCTTCTTCGAATCGCTGCCCGTCAACGATCGCGCTCGCGTCGACTTCTCGTCGGTCCGGGGAGCGCAGTTCCTGGAGCCGCTCTTCGAGTTCTCGGGCGCGTGCGCCGGCTGCGGCGAGACACCCTACTTGAAGCTCCTCTCGCAGCTCTTCGGCGACCGCCTGCTCGTGGCCAACGCCACGGGATGCTCGTCGATCTACGGTGGGAATCTGCCGACGACCCCGTGGACCACGAACGCAGACGGTCGCGGACCGGCGTGGTCGAACTCGCTCTTCGAGGACAACGCCGAGTTCGGCCTCGGGTTCCGGCTCGCCGGCGACGCTCACCTCGCCACGGCCCTGCGGCTCTTGCGGTCCCTCGCCGCGACGCTCGGCGACGACCTCGTCCACGACCTCGCCTCGGCGCCCCAACGCACCGAGTCCGAGCTCCGCCTCCAGCGCGAGCGGGTGGCCGCGGCGAAGGCCAAGCTGCTCGCGTTGGACTCGGAGCCGGCCCGCGAGCTGCTCTCGGTGATAGGCCACCTCGTGCGGCGCAGCGTGTGGATCGTGGGCGGCGATGGGTGGGCCTACGACATCGGCTCGTCCGGGGTCGACCACGTGCTCGCGAGCGGGCGCGACGTGAACGTGCTCGTGCTCGACACCGAGGTGTACTCGAACACCGGCGGGCAAATGTCGAAGGCCACGCCCCTCGGCGCGGTCGCCAAGTTCGCCGCCGGTGGCAAGCAGTCGGTGAAGAAGGACCTGGCGCTCCAGGCCATCTCCTACGGAAACGTGTATGTTGCACGCGTAGCGATGGGAGGGAACCCTCAGCACACCCTCCTCGCCCTCCGCGAGGCGGAGGCCTACCCCGGGCCGTCGCTCGTGCTCGCCTACAGCCACTGCATCGCCCACGGAATCGACATGTCGCGAGGCCTCGAGCAGCAAGACCTCGCCGTCAGCAGCGGTCACTGGCCGCTGCTCCGGTACAATCCGGCGCTGCGCGACACCGACCGGAACCCCTTCGTGCTCGACTCGCCGCGCCCGCGCGTCCCGCTCGCGGAGTACGCCCGGCGAGAGCTCCGCTACACGATGCTCGCGCGCGCCCACCCCGAGGAGAGCGCGCGCCTCCTGGCGCTGGCGCAGGAGATCGTCAACCAGAAGTGGGAGACCTACGAGGAGATGGCGAGCCGCGCCGGCAGCCATTTCCACCCTGTGCAGCCATTCGACCCTCACCACGCTGGCGCCCGGAGGCGACCGTGAAGCTCGACACGACGTATATGGGCCTCGCGCTGCGCCACCCCGTGATCGCCGCGGCATCCCCGCTCTCGACCACGCTCGACGGCATGAGGCGCCTCGAGGACGGCGGCGCCTCGGCCGTGGTCATGTTCTCGATCTTCGAGGAGCAGCTCCGCGAGGAGGAGCGGGCCCGTTCACAGGTGGCGTCCGCGGGGCTCTCGAGCTTCGCCGAGTCGTCGAGCTACTTGCCCGAGCTCGACGTACCCAGCGTAGGCCCGACGGCCTACCTCGAGCTCCTCCGCATGGCGCGGGCGGCGCTTCATATCCCGATTATCGCCAGCCTGAACTGCGTGTCTCCCGAGGGGTGGGTCGACTACGCGAAGCAGGTCGAACAGGCCGGCGCCTCCGCCGTGGAGCTCAACATCTACTCGGTGGAGGCCGACCTGCGGGTCTCGGGGGCCGAGGTCGAGCAGCGTTATTTCGATATCCTCGCCGCGGTGAAGGGCGCAGTATCCATCCCCGTCTCGCTCAAGCTGAGCCCCTTCTTCAGCGCGATGGGCCACATGGCGACGCGGCTCGATGAGGCCGGCGCCGACGGGCTCGTGCTGTTCAACCGCTTCTACCAGCCCGACGTCGACATCGAGCGGCTCGAGCTCCTCCCGACGCGGCACCTCGGCTCGCCCGACGAGATCCGCCTCCCTCTCCTGTGGATAGGCCTGCTCCACGGGCGGGTTCGCGCGTCACTCGCGGCGACGCGCGGGGTGGACGGCCCCGAAGAGGTGATCAAATACATCCTCGCCGGCGCAGACGTCGTCATGGTGGCTTCGTCGCTCCTTCGCCACGGCCCCGAGCACGCGCACCGCCTCGTGCAGGGGCTCTCCCGGTGGATGGAGAGCCGGGGCGCGACCGACCTCTGCGAGGTGCGCGGCGCGATGAGCCACGGCCGTGTGCGCGATCCCTCGGCGTTCGAGCGGGCGAATTACCTCAACGTGATGGGCGCGCGGGGCGCGCACCGGTGATTGCGCCGGCAGGGCCGGCGAGGGGATCAGCCGCGCGCGGCGGCCCCGGCCCGGCGCCGTCCGCGCGCGATCTCGGTGTGCACGTCCTCGAGATACTCGTCGAAGTCGACCTGCATCGTGTGCCGCTTCGAGCGCACGTAGCGCGCGCGCAGCTGGGCCCGCTCGCGCGCGATCGCGGCGTCCATGGCGCGCCGATCGGGCAGCGCGCAGGCGCCCGCGAGCACCTCCGCGAGCCACAGCCCCTGAGCCTCGGCCAGCGGCATGATCGCGCCCAGCGGCTGCAGCAGGCCCGCGAACGCGAGGCCCTCGTGCTCGGGATGGAACACCCGCTTGTAGAGCGGCAGCTCGTTGTCCTTGGCCGACACGAACGACTCGTCGAAGAACGGGAACGTGACCTTGTAGCCCGTCGCGTAGATGACCGCGTCGACCCGCTCGCGCGAGCCGTCGACGAACACCACCTCGCCGCCGTCGAGGCGCTCGAGGTTCGGCTTGGGCGTCACGGCGCCGTGCGCGAGGCGGTCGAGGATTCGGCTCGAGATCGTGGGGTGGGCCTCTCCGAGCGCGTGATCGGGCTTCGGCAGCCCGTACCGCGTCACGTCGCCCACAGCCGCGCGAAGCGCCGCGCCCCCGAGCAAGAGGCGCAGGCGGCGCGGCACCCGGGTCGAGGTGAACACCTGGTCGAGCGGCACGCCAAACAAGAGCTTCGGTACGACGTGCGCGCCACGCCGCGCCGCGAGGAACACCCGATCCGCGACGTGCGAGAGCTCGACGGCGATGTCCATGGCGCTGTTGCCCATCCCGAGCACGACGACGCGCTTGCCCGCGAAGGGCGCCGGTTCCTTGTAGTCGTGTGAGTGCAGCACCTGCCCCGCGAGCGTTCCGGGGAACGCCGGCTCGGGCCAGAGCGGGTCCCAGTGGTGGCCATTGGCGACGATCACCGCGTCGTAGCGCCGCGTCTCGCCGGTGGAGAGCGCGACCTCGTAGGCATAGGGGCCGCGCTTCTCGACCCGCGCGACCCGGGTCTCGAAGGCGATCTTGTCGCGGAGCCCGAACCGGTCGATGTAGGCCTCGAAATACGCCGCGATCGTCGAGTGGTGCGGGAAATGGGGCGTGCCCGGGGGCATGGGGAAATCGGAGTACTCCATACGCGCGCGCGAAGTGTTGATGTGCAGGCCCTTGTAGGCCGAGCTCATCCCGTTCTTGTTGCCGAACACCCAGTTGCCCCCAACCCGATCGCTCGCCTCGAAGGCGTCGAAGGGCACGCCGCGCTCGTGGAGCGCCTTCGCGACCGCGATCCCGGACGACCCGGCGCCAATCAAGCACGCGCTCTTCACGTTCCCACCTCCGGTCCCCTTCGCGCTCGCCTCACGTGGGCGGGCGCCTGCCTCGCGCCTCGAACGAGTCTACAGCCGGCGCGGGTCGGGACGCGAGCGTGGGCGGTGACAAGCGGCCCGGGGAGTGCCAGAGTTCCAGGATGAGCGAGGGCGCAGTGGTGCTGTTCGACGGCGTCTGCAACCTCTGCAACGGCGCGGTCCACTTCATGATCGATCGCGATCCGAACGAGCGCCTTCGCTTCGCGTCCATCCAGTCGGAGGCCGGGCGCGCGCTGCTGACGGAGCACGGCATCGCCTTGCCGGAGAGCGATCCCGACTCGATCGTGCTCGTAGCGAACGGGCGCGCCCACGACGGCTCGGGCGCCGCCCTTCGCATCGCGGCGAGGCTCGCGTTCCCGTGGCCGCTGTTCGCCACGCTCTTGGTCGTGCCCTGGTTCGTGCGCGACATCGTGTACTATTTGATCGCCAGGAACCGGTACCGCTGGTTCGGCAAGACCGAGGCGTGCCGGGTCCCCACTCCCGAGTTGAAGAAGAGGTTCCTGTCATGAGCCTGGGTCGCAGGTTCGTTGGGGTCGCGGCGAAGGCCCTCGACCGCGCGGTCGTGAGCGCGGTGCACTTGCGCGGCGCCCGCGCCCAAGCCGCGCGGCTCGGGGTGTCGGCCGACCAGCGCCTCGGACTTCTGGAGGCTGCGGCCGAGGCCTACGCGCCCGCGCTCGAGGGCGACGCCCGTGGGTTCTTCGCGCCGCCCGCCCCAGCGCCGGTCAACGAGGTGCTCGTGGCCGCGTTGCGCGGGCGGACGACCGACCGCAACGCAGGCACCTTCGAGCTCTCGTGGCCGAGCGACGAGCCGGCCTGGCTCCCGTCCATGCGCGATCCGATGCGGGCCCGCCGCGAGAACCTCACCGCCCGCGCGCGACTCCTCAGCGGCGGCGCGGGCAGGCCCGTGGTCGTGTGCATCCACGGCTATCTCGGCGGACACTACGCCATCGAGAGCCGCAAGTTCCCGGTCGACTGGTTCTTCTCTCGCGGGCTCGACGTAGCCCTCCCCGTGCTGCCCCACCACGCGGTGCGCGGCGCGCGGGGTGGCGGGCCACCTCCGTTCCCGAGCGCCGATCCGGCCCTCACGAACGAGGGCTTTCGGCAGATCATTCGCGATTTGCGTGTACTCATCACGCACCTGCGGGCGCGCGGCGCGCCGTGGGTCGGCGTCGTCGGCACGAGCCTCGGCGGCTACACGACGGCGCTGCTCGCCACGCTCGAGCGCGACCTGGCCTTCGCCGTCCCCGTCGTGCCGCTCGCCTCCGTGGCCGACTTCGCGCGTGACCACGGGGAGCTCGGCGAGGGGGCGGCCGCGAGCGCGCTGCACGCGGCGTTCGAGCGCGCGAACGCGATCGTCAGCCCCTACACGCGCCCGTCGCTCGTGGCGCCCGACCGCGCGTTCGTCATCGGCGCCGACTTCGACGCCATCACGGGCGTGGACCACGCCGAGCGCATCGCCGGGCACCTCGGCGCGCGCCTCGACGTATGCGGCGGCGGCCACCTCCTCCAGCTCTGGCGCCCCCCGCTGAAGGAAGGCCTCGCCGCGATCCTGGGTCGGCTCCACGTTCCTGCTCCGTCTCGTTGAAGGTCGGGTGAGATTCCGTGCGGTGGGGTCGCGAACCGGTCACAATGATGGGCCGACCGACGCCCGACCGGGCGCCGCGACCCTTTTCCTTGAGCCTCCGAGGACCCATGCCCGCTCCGCTCTCCGCTCGCCTCGCGCGAGCCTCGCTCGCGCCTCGCCTCCTGTCGCGCCTCGCGCTCGGCGCGCGGCTCTCGCTCGGCACGGTGGGGGTCGTGTGCGCGGTGGCCGGCGCCTCGTGCCGCGAGGACACGCGTGACACGCCCGTCGATCCCAGTCGGCGCGACGCCGGCGATCCTGACGGCGACAGCGGCGTGTTCGTGCCCCCGCCGAAGGTCGAGCCCCACGCGAGCAAGAACCCGCAGCCGAAGGTGACCGAGTGCGGCCGCCCCGCGTTCCCCGGCGCCGGCGGCGCGGTGTGCGCCGTCACCAAGACCGGCACCGGCGTGGGGCACGTGGTCGTGCAGGGCACGGTCCTCGGCCCGGGCGAGACGTTCCACCGAGGCGAGGTGCTGATCTCGGACGGCAAGATCGCCTGCGTCGGGTGCGACTGCGCGAGCACCCCCGCGTACGCCGACGCGTCGATCGTGACCTGCCCCGACGGGGTGGTCTCGCCAGGCCTCGTGAACCCCCACGAGCACCTCACGTACGCGAACAACGCGCCGGTGTCGCACGGCCAGACGCGCTACTACCACCGCGCCGATTGGCAGGGCTCGCGGGGTGGGCCACGCCTCGCCTACGCCAGCGGCGCCAACAACACGCTCCAGGCGTACGCCGAGCTCCGCTACCTCATGAGCGGGACGACCACGATCGCGGGCGGCGGCGGGGTCACCGGCCTCGCGCGGAACGCCGACGACGACGCGCAGACCCTGGAGGGGATGCCCATCCAGATCGCCGACTCCGACGTGTTCCCCCTGCCGGGCAAGCTCCGCCCGACCGGTTGCGAGTACGACACGGGCCGCACCACGTCGGCTTCGGTCGATCAGCTGGGCGGCTACCTTCCGCACATCGGCGAGGGCATCGACCTCGAGGCGAAGAACGAGCTCGTGTGCGCCGGAGAAGAGGGACGCTACGATCTGCTGAAGCCGCAGACGGCGGTCATCCATGCCGTGGCGGCCACCCCGAAGGAGGGAGCCCTGTTGCGCGGATCGCAGTCCAGCGTCGTCTGGTCTCCGCGCTCCAACGTGGACCTCTACGGCGACACCGCGCCCATCGTGATGCTCGACATGGCGGGGGTGCCCATCGCGCTCGGCACCGACTGGGTCGTGTCGGGGTCCATGAACATGTCGCGCGAGCTGCGTTGCGCCGACGAGCTCAACCAGAAGTACTACGGCAAACACTTCACCGACGCCGACATGTGGCGAATGGTCACCGAGAACGCGGCGGCGGCCGTGGGAGCGGGCACGGTCATTGGCGCGCTGAAGGTGGGTTACCTCGCCGATCTCGCGGTCTACGACGGCTCGAAGGCGAAAGACCACCGCGCCGTGCTCGAAGGCGGCGTGGAAGACGTGGCGCTCGTGCTCCGCGGCGGCAAGGCGATGTACGGAGACGAAGGGCTCTTCACCCAGGGCCCCTTCCTGCCCAGCGGCGGCGATCGCTGCGCCGCGATGGCGGGCGGCGTGTGTGGCAAGCAGAAGCGCGCGTGCATCGACGCGGGCACCTCCACGACGCCCTACACCCTCGAGACCCTCCGCACCGCGGGCGAGGCCATCTATCCGCTGTTCTCCTGCAAAGACGCTCCCCCGAAGAACGAGCCGAGCTGCGTGCCCTTCCGGAGCGCGTACCCGAAGGGCATCACCCCGGAAGACAAGGACGGCGACGGCGTCCCCGACATCTCGGACAACTGCGTCGACGTGTTCAACCCGGTGCGGCCGCTCGACCCCGACGCGGTGCAGGCCGACTCCGACAAGGACGGCGTCGGCGACGCGTGCGATGTCTGCCCAAACGACCCCACCCAGAAGTGCGAGCAGCTCGTGGCCGGCGACGTCGACGGCGACGGCGTGCCCAACGCGCTCGACAACTGCCCTCGCCTCGCGAACGCGGGGCAAGAAGACGCCGACAAAGACGGCCGCGGCGACGCGTGCGACGGGTGCTCCGAGGCGAACCCGGGCGCCGTCCCGTGCGCGAGCACCATCGTCGACGTGCGCAACCCGGCGCTCGTGAAGCACCCCAAGGTGGGCACGATCGTCTCGCTCGCGGGGGGCAGGGTCATCGGCAAGAAGACGAGCGATCGCCTCTGGCTACAGGAAGCGAACGCCACGCCCGTGCCGTTCTCGGGCATCACGCTCCTCACCGACTCGTTCGCGACGGGGGTCTCGGTGGGCAACGAGATCACCGTCACGGGCGTGTACACCGAGGTCTTCGGCATCAGCACCATCACGGTCGCGTCCCTGCAGACCACGGGCAACCAGACCACGCTCCCGTTCAGCCCGGTCGTGGTGACCGCCGCCGAGTACGGCAACACGGCCACCTCCGCCGAGGGGCTGGAGAACATGCTGCTCCAGCTCGACAACGTCACCATCTTGAACGACAACCCCGACACGGGGCCGTTCTACGAGCTCGTCGTGACAGGCAACTTGCGCATCGACGACGAGATCTACTCGCGCTACGGCGTGGGCACCTCGGCCGCGCCGCCGCCCCAGCCCATCCCTGGATTCCTGAAGGGCCAGGTGCTCACCAAGGTCGTCGGCGTCGGCGGCTTCTCGTTCTCGAACCGGAAGATCTACCCTCGAGGCGCGGCCGACATCGTCAAGCCCTGACTGGCGCGAGCCCACGCCCCGCGCCGGCTCGCGACACGGGCGCCGCGCGATTACGCGACGGAACATGCGGCCCCGTCGATGGAGTCAGTCGCGGCCGGCGTCGACCGGCGGCGGGGCGCCATAGGGCGGCTGCACCGGCACGGCGCCGTCGGCGTCGGCTCCTGCGTCGACGGGAGGCCGGGCGACGTCGAGTCCGGCGTCTTGGGGAGGCGGCGCGCCATACGGCGGCTGGACGGGGACGGGGGACGCGTCGGAGGAGGCGTCCGGCGACTCGGTCGTGCCGCCGCAGGCGACCCCAGCCACCACGAGCGTAGCGCTGCCGAAGATGAGCGCGGCGCGCGTGGCGCGGGACACCGGCACGGGAACCGCCGCCGAGGAGCGCGCTCCGCAGAAAGGGCACTCCTCATCGCTGCTGCGGACATGGCGGGAACAAGAGGCGCAGAGTCGGAGAGCCATGAGCTCGATGGTCCCGCATGCGGGCACCGGCGTCCACCGCCTTCTCCATGCGGGCAGCCACGGGTCCGCGCGAAACAGGGAGCCACGGTCGACATCCCCTCATCCGCGGGTGGCAGCCGGGATCGCGCGGGGAAGTCCACCCTCGACGAAGGACGCGCGCGGCTCGGCCACTCAGAGATGAACGAGCGTGAACGGAAACGTGATCCTCGAAGGCTCCAGGGGCGCGGGCGGCGCAGAGCCGCGGAGGCCGGGGAAGCGCTTCGGACCGCAGCCGATGCAATCGCTCCCGATCTCGAACGGCGGCGCGAAGCGCCCCTCGAGCGTGGCCTGGAGACACCGGTCGAGCGCTTCGTCGTCATGGGCGCTCGCGCGCACGACCCCCGCCTCGGGAAGGATGACCGCCGTCAGGTGCAAGCGCTGGCCCGGGCGCGTGCACGAGCAGGCGGCGCGTACGACGGGCAGGAGCGCGCGGGTCATCGTCGGCCCCGGGACGATCAGCACCGAAGCGCCCGCCGCGGGGAATGTGACCCTCTCGCAGGCGAGGTCCTCGAGCGGCTCGATCGCGGCGACCGCGGGCGGAGCGCTCGCGGCGGCCGCCGGAGTCAGTGGCGGGGCGGGGACCACCGCCGCCTTCGAGGAGGAGAGTGGGGCGCCGCAGGAGGCGAGGCCGAGCAGGAGCAGCGCCGCGCGCATGGGGCCCGAGACACCGGGGAACGTCGGAGGTTCCCGGAATCCGAGCGCGGCCGACGATGGGCGCGATCGCGGCTCGCGCGCTGAGCGCCCGAGCGCGCCCGATCGCGCGTCGCGTCTTGGGGGCGACGTCTCGCCGTCGCCGAGCTTCGTGCAGCGCGAGGGCTACGTGTCGGAGAGCTCGACGAGCACCGGCGCGTGGTCGCTCGGCTGCTTGCCCTTGCGCTCGGCGCGGTCGATCCACGCCGCGGTGAGACGTGGCATCAGATCGCGCGTGACGAGCACGTGGTCGATGCGTAGCCCGCGGTTCTTGGGGAAGCCGAGCATGCGGTAGTCCCACCACGAGAAGGCCTTCTCCTCCGGGTGGAGTGCGCGGAAGGTGTCGACCAGGCCGAGGTCGAGCAGCCCCTGGAACGCCGCGCGTTCGGGGGCCGAGCACAGCGCGGAGCCAGCCCATGCGGCCGGATCGTGCACGTCGAGATCGGTCGGCGCGACGTTGTAGTCGCCGAGCAAGAGCGCGCGACCTGCCCCGCTCCCTCCCGCTAGCCGCGGCGCGAGCCACCGCGTGAGGCGGTCGAACCACGCGAGCTTGTAGGCGTACTTGTCGGACGACGGAGACTCGCCGTTCGGCATGTACGCGCACATGACGCGGACTCCGCCGGTGGTGGCCGCGATGAAGCGCGCCTGAGGATCGTCGGCCCCGTCACCGAAGCCCCGCTCCACGTCGGTGAGCTCGTGCCGCGAGAGAATCGCCACGCCGTTGTACGTCTTCTGACCGTAGACCGCCGCCTTGTAGCCGAGCGCCGCGATCTCGAGGTGTGGGAACTTCTCCTCCTCGAGCTTGAGCTCCTGGAGGCAGAGCACGTCGGGCGCCTCCTTCGCGAGCCACGCGAGCACACGGGCCTCGCGAGCGCGGAGACTGTTCACGTTGTAGCTCGCGATCTTCATGGCGCCCTCCGGAGCCTCAGCCGCTCGCGGGCGCGGGCTCGGCCTTGCCACGACGACGCTGCAGCGCGCTGCGCGTGAGCGCCAGAAACTCGTTGGCCTGCGTGCGCGCGAGGAGCATCGCCCCCGCCCCATACGCGACCGCGCCGACCAGCATCTGAATGGCGAGGCTGAGCACGACGAAGGGCTTCCGGTCGGGCAGAACGAGCAAGAGCCCCCGGCGCGTCGCCTCGACCGCCGCGACCATCGGCACGCACGCGAGGAGCGGCGGCAGGAGCCGCTTGAAGAAGGCCGAGTACGGGATGTTGTCGCCCCGCGACATGATGTACCACGCGAGCGACAGCTCCATGAGGAAGGCCAGGCCGACGCCAAAACAGGACCACAGCGGCCCGAAGCGCGAGAACGCGTAGATGCAGGAGATGACGGCCACGAGCTTGAACGCCTCGAGCTGCGTGATGCGGAGCGTGCGGTCCGTGGCCTGCAAGTACGAGTGCGCCTTCGAGCACAGCGGCCGCGTGATGCTCATCACGCAGAGCACCATGAGCATGTTCCCGATGCCGAACCAGTTGGAGCGCATGAGGCGCTCCGCGGTGAGCGCCACGGCGCCGAAGCCCACCGCGACCGGGAAGATGACAAGCGCGATGATGCCCGTGACGCGCACGATGGCGTTCTTGCGATCCTCCGGCGTCATGCGGGCGAAAGAGGGCAGGAGCACCTCGGCGATCTGCTCGCCGATCTGTTCGGCGGGGACGTCGGCAAGGTTGTACGCGAGCGTGTAGCGACCCATGATGTCGGCGCCAAACAGGCGCTTCATCACGAGGTTGTCGAACCGCGTGTTGGCGAAGGCGAAGGCCTGGCTCACGCCGAGGGGCAAGCCGAAACGCAGGATGCGCTTGTAGACATCCATGCGGAGCTTCGTGGGCGTGAGCCACGCCTCGCGCGGCACGAAGCGCCATGTGATGAAGAGCCGCACGATGCCGCGCGCGATGTTGCCATAGAGGATCGCCATGCCGCCGAAGCCGAGCACCGCGAGCCCAACGCTCGAGATCGAATAGGTGAGCTCGGAGAGCGAGCGGGCGACGGCCACGCGTGGAAAATCCAGCTCGCGAATCAGCACGCGCTCGGGCACGAAATAGAGCCGCTCGAACGCGACCGCGACCACCATCCACGGCAGGTAGCGCATGAGCAGGGGCGAATGAAACCAGTGCCCCAGCGGGACCCCGAGCGCGAGAATGACCGCGAAGGCGACCGCGCCGAGCCCGAGGTGGAGCACGGTGACGTGGAACACCGTGTCCGGTCCCTCGTCGGGCTTCGCCACCAAATATTGCCCATAGCCGAGCAGGGTGAACTGGTTTGCCGTGAAGCAGAGAATGACGGCGAGCTGGACCTCGCCGATGGCCGCGGGGTCGAGGAAATAGGTAATTCCGAGGGAGCCGACGATGCCGAGCACGCGGGCGAGGAGACCGGCGGCGATGGTCCAGCCGGCGGCGCGGACGGCCTTGTCGCGCAGGTTGCGCTTCGCCTCCTTCGTGGACGCCGTCGCCGACGGCGGCGCGGGCTCGACGGCGTGCTCCTCGGCCGACGGCGCGCTCGCGTCGGCAGGTTCACTGGGGTCCTGGCGCTCGGCCAAGCCGCCCTGGTCGCTTCCGCGTTCGCTCACGAGGCGACTCTACCAGCGTTCCCCAACGGCGACCGTGCACAAACAAACAGACGCGACGACCTCGAGAGAGATCGTCGCGTCCGCTCCGTGTTCTGGGCGGCTACTTGAGCTTGAGGCCCGTCGACGGCGGCTTCACCGCGGCGGGGGCGGCGGCAGCCGGGGCGGCGGCAGCCGGGGCGGCGGCAGCCGGGGCGGCGGCCGGGGTCGCCGGGGCCGCAGCGGCGGGGGCAGCGGCGGCGGGCGCCGTGAACTCGTAGACGAAGGTCGCTTCGCCCTTGTTCGAGTCCGCCGGCGCGAGCGCGAGACCGGCCATCGCGTGCGTCACGCAGGCGGCGACGTCGTCGGGGACGGTGGTGTTCGCCTTGTCGATGGCCACGTCGGTGAACGCGCCGGTCTTGACCTCGACGTTGAACTTCACGGTGGCCTTGCCGGCGGTCCCGGGCTTGCCCTTGAGGATGCCGTCGTAACAGGCCTGGATCTCCGGGCTCTTCGTGGCGAGCACCTTCGCGGTGTCGTCCCGGTACATGTCCGGGCTGCGCACGGCGAAGGAGCACCCGCCGAGGGCGGCGAGCATGGCGACCGAGGCGAGGGAGGCGGCTGCGGTACGAGCGATGCGCGGCGTCTTCACTTGGTCACCTTCTTCTTCAGCGTGGGCTTGGCGACGGCCGGAGTGGCGGGGGTGGCGGGAGGAGGAGGAGCGGCGGCCGCGGCGGCGATGTTGCCCCCATCGAGGATGGTGAACTCGACGCGGCGGTTCTTCTCTTTGCCCTCGGGGGTCTTGTTGTCGGCGATCGGCTTGAGCTCGCCGTAACCCTTCGCGGTGAGCATCTCTCCCTTGATGCCGCCCTTGTCGATCAGGTACTGGCGAACCGACTTCGCGCGATCGTCCGAGAGCTTCTCGTTCAGCTTCGCGTCGCCGTCCGCGCTCGCGTGGCCTTCGACGGCCAGCTTCTTGATCTGCGGGTTCTTCTTGATGACCTCGGCCACCTCGTTCAAGAGGGGGAAGCTCTCGGGCTTGATGACGGCGCTGTTCAGCTCGAACTGCACCTTGTCCGCGATCGTGATGTGGTTCGCGGCGACCTCGACGCGGTGCGCCTTCTCAGCGAGCGGCGGGGGAGGAGGCGGAGGAGGCGGAGGAGGCGGCGGCGGCGGCGGCGGGGCGGGGTCGCCGCAACACCCACGTTGCCCTGGAACGCGGTCACACCGCCGCAGCCCGTGGCCGCAACGACCAGCGCCACGGACAAGAGCCTCGATTTAAAGCCGAATGAAGCCATCAGACACCTCTGAGTGAAACTGTGATGTACCGGCGCGCAGGGTAGTCTCAATCAAGGTCCCGCGTCCACCCCCCCGCCCAGCCCGGGCCCCGTGGACCGGCCGCGGGGGCGCGTCGCTTGGACGGGCCACCCTCGAAATGCTTCACCGGCGCGGGCAACCACCGGATCGGACGCCAACCACTCCCGCGCGGCTCGGCGCTTCCGCCTGGACAGCCGTGGGCCTGGCGAGGTTGAAGTGGGGCCGCACCATGCCGAGGTCACGTCCACGCGGAGTCCCTCTCCCTCACACCACCCGCGCGCATGAGGCCTCGCGTGGGGCACGCGCCCTCGTCGCGGCGGTGACGCTCGCGCTGGCGAGTTGCGGCACGCCGAGGACTCCGCGCGTGGGCGCGCGCGTCACGATCCTGTTCATCGACGCGCGGGGTGCGCGGGTGCCGTTCGACCCGGAGGCCGTGCGCGCGCGCCGCGCCCTCGAGACGCTCGAGGCCGTCACGCTGTCCCGCGCGGGCGGGCCAGTCGAGATCCAGGTCGACCTCGCGCTCCTCCCCGGCGACCGCGAGGGCCGAGAGGGCTGCCTCGCCGACGCGATGGACTCGCTGGCGCGCGCGCTCGACGAGGTCGGCCGCACGTCACCCGCGACGTACGCCGCCGCGGCGGGACGCCTGCGCCGCATCACGTTCCGGCTCGACCCGCAGGCGCGACGCAACCGCGCCAAGATCTCCGACGACGGCGAGGCGGTCGAGGCACGCTCCAGCCGCCCGGATCAGGCGCTGCTTCAAAGTGTAGACTACACGCACCTCCTCCGCGAACGCGCGGAGGCGCTCGCCCGCGCACGCTACGCGAAGCGCGAGCCGGCCGAGGTCCCTCGTGCGGAGCGCCCGGCCTACCTCGACACTCTGCTCCGCGTTCCGCCCGGGGGAGGCCCCGACGATCCCGACGGCACGGCCGGCGCGGACCGCGTCTTTCGACTGCTCGGGCTCCATGAGGTCGCACGCGCCGACGGCGACGACGCGCTCACGCGCGACGCCCGCCACGCGCTGGTCTCTGCGGGCGGCGACCTGTTTCGCGACCTCGCGCACCGTCGGCCCGAGGTTCTCGACGGCGCATCGGCCACCTCGCCCCTGCGGCGCGCCGAGCGCGCGTACTCCGCGTTCCTCGTCGCCGGGCTGCACGACCTCGACGAGGGGGAGGCCCTCGCGGCGGTGCGGGCGGGCTTCGCGCGCGTCCCGCGAGCCGACGCGCGCGCCCCCTCGGCGCAGTACGTGCTCCCCTCCTTCGACAGGCTCCAGGTCGCGCTCACGCTGCTCGCCGATTGGCGGACCCGTCGCGTCGACCCACCCCCCGCGCTCCACTTCGTGGTGTGCCCCGAGGCGCGCGTGCGCTACGGCGACCGCGTCACCGTGTCGCAGAGCTCGTACTGCGGTGGCGAGCTCTATCGCCTCGCGCGGGCGGAGCCCGTCGCCCTCGACGCGCTCGCTCGGGACGCCCTGCGTGCGGACGACGTCGCCTTCACGCGGCTCTTGTTCTCACGGGTCGCGCGAGGCGGAGGGCGGCTCTCAGCGCCGCTCCACACCGCGAAGGCCCTCTTCGGTACGCGACTGTTCCCGGTCGCCATCGACGCTCTGGCCTCGGCGTTGGACGGCGAAGGCGACGATGGGCTCGTGTCCGACGCCCGCGTCCTCGCGCGGGACCTCCCGGCGGCGCGCGGCGACGTCGCGTACCTCGTGGCGCGCGCCCTCACGCTGCGGGTGTCCACCCCGGTGTTCGCGCGCTTCGGCGAGCTCTTCGGGGCCCCGCTCGAGCTGGGAGACTTCGGGCGGTTCATGGCGTACGGAGAGTCCGCCGTCCAGTCGGCGGTCGCCACCGTGCCCGCGTTCGCGTCGGGCGCGAGGGGTGCGCCACGCGCCCGCGTGTTCCTCACGAAGCTCGACGCCTACCTCGATCGCGCCGCCGAGCGGCGCGCCGAGCGAGGCCCCGACACGACCCTCTCGGACCTCCGCGAGGGCCTCTGCGCCGACGGTGACGACGCGGCTCGCGCGGAGATCGGCAAGGCGATCGCGAAGCGACGCAAGGCGCACCCCGACGAGGGGCTGACCGACGCGTTCGAGCGACCCTGCCCGCGGCCGGCGACGCCTCGCGCCCTACGCCGGCCGCGGCCATCGCCTCGCTGATATTGCGTGCATTCCGCATGCAATGGCCCTTCCCCGACATGGCGCCGCGCCTGCGCGCCCGCTCAGCGGCTCACTCGAACGGGCACCACCCGAGCGCGAACAGGCGCACCTCGATGTGGGTCTTCTTTGGGCGCACGAGGACGGACTCGACCTCGACCGCCGAGGTCGCGGCCGCCACGCGCGCCGCCTCGGCGCGGTACTCCGCGTCGAGCGCCTGCCCCTTGCCCTGGAGCTCGGCCAGCGCCTGGCGCTTCTGCTCGAGCGCATCGCGCGCGCGCGAGAGCTTTCCCGCCTGCCGGGTGACCTGCGCGGCACCCCCGAGGATGCGCCGCCCCGGCGAGCGCGCGCCGAAGAGCGACATGACCTGCGCGCCCACCGAGAACGCCGAGCCCACGCCTTGCACGCGGGCCTCCGCCTCGTCGCGGACGACCGCCGCGTGCGCGCGCTGCAGCTTCTCGCGGAGCGCCTCGAACTTGGCGCTGTACTTCGCGTTCAGCGCCTCGAGCGCGGCCTCGCGCTCCTCGCGCGCGCGGAGCTCGAGCCTGCCGCGGAAGGCCCCCTCCGACTCGCCCGGTTCGCCGTACAGCTTCCACTTCGGCGCAAACGGGCGAGCGACCCCCTGTGACTCGGCGAGCCACGACACGAGGGCGCGCTGCCAGCCGGCGTAGCTCTTGGGCTTCGTCGCCTCCTTCGGGAGCGGGCAGAATCGTGCATCTTGCACGGGTTCGCGGGTGAGGTCCTGCGCGCGCAGGGGCGACCAACGCGCGCGGGTCCAGTCGGGCCCGAGGCCGTCTACCTCGAGCGCGGTCGCGAACGTGGCCTCGCGAGCGTAGTCGAGCTTGGTCTTCGGGTCGACGAAGCGGACGCACACGCGGGCGACCAGGGCAGGTGCGTAAGTGACCGCGCCGCTCGCGCCGCCCTGCGCGGGGAGAAACACCTCGGTCACCTCGTCGGAGACCGCCGGTTTGTCGCGCGTGGTCGCCGCCGACGCCGAGGCCACCCCGGTCGGCGCGCCCTCGGGGACGCCCGGCGCGGCGGCCTCCGGCGGCGCGAGCGCCTCGACCCGAGCGGGGTGCGTCGCCATGAGCGCGCGCACCTCGTCGCGCCGGAGCGGTCCCTTCAAGTAGGAGAGGCAGAAGCGGCTCTCCATGAGGAACGGCCCGTCCTCGCGCACGTCGTGCACGACGAACGTGCGCGGGGGCAGCCCGGCGAGCGTACGCTCGACGGCGACCTTGTCGAAGGGGCGCGCCGGGGCGAGCTGCGCGCTGCCCTCGAGGCCCTCGAGTACGCGCGCCTTGTCGCGCTCGGTCTGGAGGCGCCCGAGAAACCAGGTGCCACAGTTCGCGAGCCCCTTGTAGTCGATGTCGACCGGGTTCTGCGTCGCGAGCACCACGCCGAGACCGAAGGCCCGCGCCTGCTTCAAGAGCAGGAGGAGCGGCGCCTTGGACGGCGGGGTCTTCACCGGCGGGAAATACCCCACGATCTCGTCCATGAAGAGGAGCGCGCGGAGGCTGCTCGTCCCCGACTGCGCGCGCATCCACGCCACGACCTGCGCGAGCAGCACCGAGACGAAGAACATGCGCTCGGCGTCCCCGAGGTGCGCGATCGAGAAGATCGCGACGCGCGGCTTGCCCTCCCTCGTGCGGAGGAAGGCGCCGACGTCGAGGGGAGCCCCCTCGAGCCACGCCTCGAAGCCCGGCGCGGCGAGCAGGTTATTGAACGCCACGGCGAGCGTGAACCGGTCACGCTCCGGGTAGAAGCTCTCGAGGTCGAGCACGCCCACCTGCTTCAGCCCCGGCTCCCGAATGCGCAGCACGAGGGAGGAGAGATCCAGGTCTTGGCCGCGCTGCCACGCCTGGGCGAGCAGCGTCGAGAGCAGGATGTGCTCGCGCGACTTGACCGGATCGGCGTCGACGCCGACCAAGCCGAGCAAGCTGGTCGCGACCGTCGCCACGCGCTCACGGAAGAGCTCGCCATCCTCCGCGAGATCGGCCGAAGGCGCGGCGAGCGAGCCGACGATCGACACCGGGATGCCCATGCGGCTCCCCGGTGTGTAGATGGCGAAGTCGGCGGCCTCCTTCAGCCGCGCGACGCGCGCGCCGTCTTGGTGCCCCGCCGCGAGGCCCGCGCGCCAACGCGAAGCGACCGCCTCCGGCTCCTCGCCCTCGGGGACGAACGGCGCGAACGACGCCGCATCGAGCGCGGGGAACGTCAGCAGCAGATTGCCAATGTCTCCTTTGGGATCGATCACGATGGCCGGGACGCCGTCGAGCGCGGCCTCCTCGAGCAGCGCGACCGACAGGCCGGTCTTCCCGCTGCCCGTCATGCCGATCACGACGCTGTGCGTGAGGAGGTGCTTGTGCGGGTAGAGATAGGGTGCCCCCTCCTCGGTGCGGCCTAAATAGAAGGCCGCGCGGCCCTCGATGTCGACTTCGAGGCTGGAGCCCTCCTGCGCGGCACTCTGGCTTGATTCCATGCGCTCGGGTTACCGCTTTTCGGGTCGACGCGAAG
This sequence comes from Myxococcales bacterium, assembly GCA_016720545.1. Classification (NCBI taxonomy): domain Bacteria; kingdom Pseudomonadati; phylum Myxococcota; class Myxococcia; order Myxococcales; species Myxococcales bacterium. The sequence goes on along the minus strand of JADKKK010000004.1, from coordinate 138,090 downwards.
CAAAAATGCGAGGCGAAGACTCGCGCTCGTGCACCGAATTTGTTTGCCGAAGTGGGCACCGACCGCTCCAATGAACGCGGGCGGGGCCACCGCCAACCAAGCTGACGCGATGGACTCCCTAATCGACGCCCTTACACTCCACGGCCCGAAGGTCCTGTTCTTCGTGCTCGTCGGGTTGATCGCGCGGTGGGGCTACCGGTGGCTTTCCACGCGCGACGAGCGCGCTCTCGAGGAGCAGCTCCGGGAGGCACTGGCAGCGGGCGACCACCGCGCCGCGGGCGACCTTCAAGTGCGCCGCGGCCTGCTGCGCGAGGCCTCGCGCATCTACGAGCGCGGCGGCGAGCACGCGCGCGCCGGCAGGGCCCTGCTGAAGCTCGGCGAGGAGAAGGCCGCGGCCGACGCTTTCGAGAGAGCCGGGGAGCACGCCCAAGCGGCCGCGCTGTTCCGCAAGCTCGGCGAGCCGATGCGGGCGGCCGAACAGCTGGAGCGCTCCGCCGCGCGTGCCGACAAGCTCCTGGCCGCCGAGTGCTTCCGCGAAGCGGGCGAGCACCTCCGAGCCGCGAGGCTCTTGCAGGACGCCGAGGAGTACGAGAAGGCCGCCGACGCCTTCGCGGCGGTCGACAAGCTGGAGGCGTTTGGGTACTCGCTCACGATGCTGGAGAACGCCGCGCTCGCGGTGCCTCCCGAGGGCGGCAGGCGAAAGGAGCTCTGGCGGCGCGCGGGCGAGGTCGCCCAGAAGCTCGGGCAGCACGAGAAGGCCGCGAAGGCCTTCGACGAGGCGGGCGAGCTCGCGCGGGCGGCCGGGGTCTACGAGAACGCGCTCAAACAGTTCGACATGGCGGCCGCGCTCCACGCCGAGCTCGACGACGCGGCTTCGGTCGAGCGCCTCACGCTCGCGGCGGGGGGGAGCGAGCGGGTGCTGGCCAGGCGCGCCGAGCGTGCGCGGGCCCGCGGGGATGGCGCCCTCGCCCTCTCCCTGAAGACGGAGCTCGACGCCGCCACGCGGAAGCTCAGCCCCGAGGAGATCGTCGGGGCCACCGCCCTGGCCGGACCCTCGCCACTCGCACCTGGCGCCGGCGTCGCCGGACCGGCCGCTGCCGCCGAACCGCCACCAACGGGCCCCGAGGAGCGCTTCGAGCTGCTCTCCGAGCTTGGGCGCGGCGGCATGGGCGTCGTGCACAAGGCGCGCGATCGTCGGCTCGATCGCCTGGTCGCGCTCAAGTTCCTCCCGCCGGATCTCGACCCAGGGTCCCCTCTGTTCCGTATGTTCCAGCGCGAGGCGCGCGCGGCCGCGGCGCACAGCCACCCGGGCATCGTCACCATCTACGACATCGGCACGCTCGACGGCCGCGAGTTCATCGCGATGGAGCTCGTCGAGGGCACCACGCTCGACGAGGCGCTCGCCGCCGAGGGGCCGCTGCCGCCGTTGAAGGCGCTCGACGTGTTCGAGCGGGTGCTCGAGGCCGTGGAGTACGCACACGGGAAGAACATCATCCACCGCGATCTGAAGCCGTCCAACCTGATGCGCACCAAGACCGGCATCAAGGTCATGGACTTCGGCCTCGCCAAGATCGTCGGCGCGAAGATGACGGGCCAGCAGACGATGATCGCTGGCACGCCCGCCTACATGCCGCCGGAGCAGCTCACTGGGCGCACCGACTTTAGGTCCGACCTGTTTGCGCTGGGCGCGACGTTCTACGAGCTGCTCACCGGCGTCCTGCCCGGGCTGCCGCAGCGCCCCGCGAACCTGGCGATGGGTTACCCGTCCGTCCGCGACCGCGTGCCCAACGTGCCGCGGCGCCTCTCGGACGTCATCATGCGGTGCCTCGACGTCGAGCCCGACAATCGCCCCGCGAGCGCGACAGAGGTGCTGAGGGAGGTGCGCGAGGTGCGGATCGCGATCAACGCCGTCGCGCAGGAGCTCCGGGCGTTCGCCGACGCGTCGACGCCCATGCCCCAGAAGGAGATCATCGTGCCGCCGGCTCCCTCCAGGCCGAAGCACTCGCCGCGCGCGTTCCCAGCCGCGAGCCCGCCGGCAGCCAAGGGGGGCATCGTCGAGATCGTAGAGCAGCGGGGTCCGCGAGGGCGGGACGATCGCTGAGGAGGCCGCCACGCGAGTCCTCGCGCAGCCGACCGGGCTCGGTGGTAAGTGAGCGCCCACCATGCACGCCGACCACGCCACCTTCCTCGCGGCGCTCGAGACCAAGCACCACGTCACCGTCACCTTCTTCCACGCGAAGGCGGGCGGCGAGCGCGTCGTCACCTGCGCCCCGCTCGACTTCGGGCCGCTGCGGGGCGCGCACGACGCGCGACCGCGCTATCAGCTATGGGACGTCGGCGCGAAGCGCCCCCCGTTCAACGTCACCATCCTCCCAGGCGATCTGCGCTCCATCGCGCAGCTCGAGACCACCTTCGACCCGGCGGCGATCATTCGCTGGGACTTCAAGCCGAACGCATGGAGCCACCCCCGCGACTGGGGCCAGTTCAGCTGAGCTACCTCAGCCGAAGAGCCGATACCCGAGCATCGCGAGGAGCAGGACCACCACAAGCCCGACGAGGGCGCGCACGCCGAGCGCGTTCCTGGCCGCCGCGTGCGCCGCCCGGGCCTCGGCCACGAGCTCCGGCGGGGCGTCGACGCGCGTGCGCTGGATGCGCGCGAGGTTCAGGACGACGTCGGCCTTCTTCAGGAAATCGTCGTACTCTTCAGGAGTTATCTCGAGGGGCTTCTTGAACCGCACCTCGTGCTGCAAGGCGACGTGCTCGTAGGTGCGGAGCTCGGCCGTCGAGAGCACGCCGTTCACCACGCCGACCACGAGCGCCGGGTAGCCGGGTCGCTGGGGCACGAGCCGCAGGTGCTGGAGCGCCTGCTTGCCGCCGCCCGTAGACGGGCCCTCGGGGGTGTTCAGATCGACCTGCCAGGCGCCGGCCCCGATCTGGAACTCGTCGAACCCCTCGTTGATCGTCTTTGCGACCGAGTGAGCCTGGTTCGCGACACGGGTGCGGAGAGCGTCAAGGTCGGCCACGGGGCGGGAGCATAGCCCAAAAAGGGCCGCCGGGCGGCACTCCGCGCGCCGTGGTAAGGTCTGCCCATGCGCGCACTCCTGCTCCCGTGGAAGTGAGCCCCGAAGGGGCGAACGGAGGTCTATCGCGAGCCCGAGCCGAAGGCAGGGTGTCGCCATGAACGAGCCACAGGTCCGCGTGCCCGCGCTCTGCGCCGGCGCGCTCGCCTTCGCCCTCCTCGCGTGCGGTCGGGGGCGCGGCGAGGCTCCGCGGCGCGAGGTCGCGTCCGCGAGCCCGGGCGCCGACGAGACCCGCGCGCTCACCTGGGGGGGGCGGGCGCGTCACTTTCGAGTGCATCGCCCGCCCGCGAGGAGCCCGTCGCCCGCGCGGCGGCCGCTGGTGCTCTCGCTCCATGGCGGGGGCGGCCGCGCCGAGGGAGTCTCCGCGCAAACCGGGTTCTCCGCGCTCGCGGATCGCGAGGGCTTCGTGGTGGCTTACCCCGACGGCGTCGACCGGGGCTGGAACGACGGCCGCGCGGGCGTGCCCTCCACCGCGGCGAAGGAGAACGTCGACGACGTGGGCTTCCTCGACGCCGTCCTCGACGCCCTTGGACGCGATCCCGACGTCGATCTGCGCCGCGTGTACGTGACGGGCATCTCGAACGGCGCCTTCATGGCCTCGCGCTACGCGTGCGAGCGCTCGGCGCGCGTCGCCGGAATTGGGCTCGTCGCAGGGTCGCTCGGCCCCGAGCTCGCGGCGACTTGCCGGCTCGCGCGGCCGGTCGCGGTCATCGCCTTCCTCGGGACCGCCGATCCGCTGGTGCCGTACGAAGGCGGTGTGGTCCACCTCGGCCCGTTCGAGCGTGGTCTCACGGCCTCCGCGCGCGACGCCATGCATGTATTCTACACTCAGAGCCGTTGCGGCGAACCTCGGGCGCTCCCTGCCGTGCCCGACGTGGATCCCGGCGACGGCTCCACGGCGCGCGTGGAGGCCGCCGCGTGCGCCGAAGACACGTCCGTGCAGCTCTACACGCTCGAGGGCGGGGGGCACACGTGGCCTGGCGGCAAACAGTACCTCCCGGCCCGCGTGGTGGGCCGCGTGAACCGCGACGTCGACGCGACCGCCACGATGTGGGCGTTCTTCCAGGAGCACGGGCGCCGCGGCCCTTAGCAGCCCGTTGATGAGCTCCCGCGCGCCCGCGCGGGCCCCTCGCCGGCGGTCGCCGACCGCTCGCCCCGTTTTCTGCCCACGCCGCCGCCTCGCGCCCTACGCTGAAGCACGTGGACGACGCGGCTTACCCAGCCAACGCAGCCAACGCAGCCAACGCACCGAGCGCGTCGCCACGCAGGCGACGCGCGGCGCTGCGCCTGCCGCCCGAGACCAACGTGCTGCAGAGCACCATGGCGGCCATCCTCGCACCGAGGCGCGCGGTGCCCATCGTGGTGGTGATGGTCCCGCTGCTCTTCATCCAGCACGTGTACAGCCGCGCGACCGGCGCGCTGCTGCTCGGTGCGCTGATGTGCGGCACGTTCCTCGTCGTGGCTCCCACCCTGTGGCGCCACCTCTTCCCGATGGGCCGCGAGAGCGCGAACCCCGCGCGCTCCGCGCTCATCTACGGCGGCGTCGGCGTGGCGCTCATCGTAGGCATCGGGAGAGGGCTCTCCGACCTCGTGGGGATGGGCACCACGTTCCTCACGACGCGCCCGAGCCTCCTCGTCGAGGTCGCGCTCTTCTGGGTGGGCGGCTGGGGCCTCGCGCGCGACATCGACTTCGAGGAGAACCTCCGCCGGGAGCGAGCGCGCGCCGAGGAGCTCGAGCGGGCCCGCGACCACGCCGAGCTCATCGCGCTGAAGAGCCACCTCGATCCCCACTTCCTCTTCAACACGCTGAACGCGATCGCCGAGTGGTGCAGGGCCGACGGCCGCGTCGCCGAGCGCGCCATCCTCCAGCTCTCCGGCATGCTGCGCACCGTGATGTCGGGCATCGAAGAGGACGAGTGGCCGATCGCGAAGGAGCTCGAGCTCTGCGACGCCCTCTTCTCTATGTACCTCGTGCGGGACCCGGAGATGTTCACGTACGTTCGCGAGGTGCCCGCGGATCTCCCCGCGGTCTCCGTGCCTCCGATGCTGCTGCTGCCGCTCGCCGAGAACGCGATGAAGCACGGCCCGTCGAGGGGGCACCGCGGCGAGGTGCGCCTCGTCGTTCGCGTGCTGGGCGACGAGCACGACGAGATCGAGCTCCGCGTCGAAAATCCCGGCCGTTTCGCAGGCCCGCGCGAGGGCTCCACCGGCCTCGGCATCGTCCACAAGCGACTGGCCCTCGCCTACCCCGAGCGTGGCGCGTTCTCGATCCGCGCCGACGGCGATCGCACCGTGGCCACCCTGAAGCTCCCGCTCTCTCCCGAAAGGTCCAGCCGCACATGAGCTCTCGAGCCCCGTCGCCTGCCGTCGATCGTTCGCTCCCTCCACGCCGCAGGCGCGCGTCGTGAGCGGCGCGAGCGCGCCCCTCCGGGTGCTCGTGTGCGACGACGAGCTCATGGCGCGCAAGCGCGTCGCGAGGATCGTGTCCGAGCTGCCCGGGGTCGAGGTGGTCCTCGAGTGCTCGAGCGGCGAGGAGGTGCTGAAGACGCTCGGCGTGGAGGACGTCGACGTGGCGATCCTGGACATCCAGATGCCCGGCCTCTCGGGTCTCGAGACCACGGCGCGCATGCCCGAGGAGCGCCCCTACGTAGTGTTCCTCACGGCCTTCCCCGAGCACGCGGTCGCCGCTTTCGACGTGGGTGCCGTCGACTACGTGGTGAAGCCGGCCGACGAGGCCCGCATCGAGAAGGCGCTCGCGCGCGCGCGGAGCTTCCTCGACGGGCCGCCCAAGGCCGAGCCCGCGCCCGAGGCGACGTGGCGAAGGCTCGCGATCCCGACGAAAGGCGGGGTGACGCTGCTGGCGCCCGACGACATCAGCCACGCGCTGTTCGACGGGAGCCTCGTGACCGTGCACACACGCGACAAGAAGCTGCTCACCGATCATTCGCTTCAAGAGCTCGAGGAGCGGCTCCCTGCGTCGTCGTTCGAGCGGGTCCACCGGCGCGCCCTCTTGAACCTCGATCACGTGGAGAGGCTCGAGTCGCTCGCGACCGGCGGATACGTCGCGCATCTGCGCACGGGGCTCCGTGTCGACATTTCTCGCCAGTCGGCCAGGAAGCTGCGTCGCCGCCTCGGCCTCCGTTGAGCCCGCTAGCAGCCTGTTGAGACCGACCGAGCCCGCGCGCCGTCCGCGCGGCATCGGGCAAGGCGCGATCCGAGGAGCTCGCGGAGCCTGCTCGTGCCGGTGAGCAGGCACCGGAGGATCGCAACGAAGCCCGTGCCGATGCGGCGGCGCGCGGGCGACGGGAGTTATCAACGGGCTGCTTGCGCTTGCGCTCGGTCCAGCGGCGCCTTACGAACGGGGCATGAACATGCAAGCGAGCCGCCGGCGAGCGGCGTGCCTATGCCGCCCAACCGAAGGGAGGAAGGCATGAACCTGCCCGCCATGGTCCCGCAGAAGCTCGTGACCCTCGTCGTGCCCGAGTCGGCCGAAGAGGAGATCGTGGCGGAAATCCGTCGTATGGGCGTCGGCGTGTCGCTCCTCGAGGTGCGTGGCAAGGGCAAGCACGGGGTGCGTCCCGACCCGTGGCACGGGGGCAACATCGAGATCCGCGCGGTGATGGGCGCCGACCGCGCCACCCGGCTGCTCCAGCGGCTCGAGGCCGAGCACCTCCCCACGACGAACATCGTCGCGTGGGTGAGCGACGTCGAGGCGTGGCCTGCGTCGCGATTCTCAGGGTGAGCGCGCGACGGAACCAGCCTCGACGAGCTCGGCGTGGAGCTCGGCCACCAGCGCCTCGATCGCCGCGAGGCCGTGGGTGATCTTCTTGAAGAACGACGGGTTGTGGGGCACGACGACGAAGCGCTCGTGTTTGCTCCAGAGTGCGTAGAGCTTGCGATCGAGCGCCACAGCCTCGTCGTTGGTCTCGATGCGCTCGGGGTTGCCTCCCTCGATCGAGCTCCCCCCTACCGCCGCGCTCTCGAGGAAGATCACCGCGTCGTAGCGCGCCAGCTCCGCCTGCTCGGTGGTGCCCATCGCCTCGAAGAAGGTGGGGCTGGCCGTAGGCCAGTACGCGGCGCCGTCGGCGGTCCCGCGGTCGCAGAGCAAGATGCGGTCGGGGAAGCGCATCGACTGCACGTCCTCTAGGTTGCGCTGCACGTGGTAGATCGCGCGCTGCGCCGCCCCGCCAGCCAGCTCGCCGCTCACGCGCGGGAAGCCGCCGGAGAAGAGCAGCGTGGCGGCCTCCGGCACCACCACCACCCGCTCGCCAATCTCGCGACGGAAGAGATCCGCCGCGGTGGTCTTTCCGCCGCCCGGCCCCCCCGTCAGCACGATGCGGCAGCGCCCGTTCGAACCGTTCTCGCCCATGCGCCCAGCTTGTACACCAGCGGGGTCGTCCCGCGCGGACTACCCGCGTCGCGTTCCGCTCGTGAGCGGTCCCTTGCCCTGCGTGAGCGGTCGCAGGGAGCGGGTCCACCGAGCGTCTAACGGGGATGCAGCTCCCCCTCCCTCCCTCGTCCGTCCTCCCTTCGGGCGACGCCGCGCCATCGGCCGCCGCCATCGCCGGGCCCACGCGGCTCACGCCCGGCCAAGCGGCGCCTGCTCCCTACGGTCCATCGGCCGGATGGCATGGCGCGCCGCCCCCCGGCTTCGGTCCCTACCGGGGCGCGGTCCCCCCGAGGCCTGCCGTGGCGCGACGGGCGACCCCGGCGCGCCCGACCGAGCTCGTCGCCCTGGGGCTCTTCGTCGCCCTCGCGGACGTGCTCATCTATCACCTCGGCGGCGGGCTCTCGCTCACGCTCTTCTTCCTCGTCGCGGGCGGGCTGCTCGTGGCGGTCGCGCGACGGCGGAGGCTCTCCCTCCGCTTCGCGACCACGGCCGGGCTCCTCGGCGCGGTCGCGCTCGGCGTGGGCTGGGAGGGCTCGTTCGGTGGCATCCTCACGGCGACCTTCCTCCTCGTGGCGACGGCGATCTCACTCCGTGCAAAGCGCACGTATCTCCCCGATCTGCTCGCCTCTGCGGGCGCGACGGTGCTCGGCTCGTTCCACGCCCTCGTGGGGGTCGCCCGCGGCGCCCGGAACCTCGCCCGCGGCCGCGGCGCCAGCGAGCGCCCCTCCTTCGCGCTCGGCACAGTGCTCGTGCCGCTCGGCGCACTCCTCGTGTTCGGTGGCGTGTTCGTGCTCGCCAACCCGGTGCTCGAGGCCTGGGGCGCGAGGCTCCTCCGCTCCGTCACCCTGCCTTCGCCGGTCCGGCCGCTCTTCTGGCTCGCGTCCCTCACCGCGGGCGCCGCGCTGCTGCGCCCCGCCTTCCGCCAGGCGTTCGTCGCGAGGCTCGGCGGCCACGAGGCCATCGACCTCGGCGACGCGTGCGCGCCGCAGAGCCTCTCGACAGCGCGCAACACGCTCTTCGTGTTGAACGGCCTCTTCCTCGCCGTGAACGCCCTCGACGCGGTGTCGCTCTGGGCCGGGCGACCCCCGGCCGGCCTCGGGTACACGGAGTACGCTCACCGCGGCACCGTGTGGCTCACCCTCGCGCTGCTGCTCTCGACCGTCGTGCTCGGCGCCATTTTCCGGGGCGCGTTCCACTTCGACCCGCGGGCCAAGCTCGCGCGCGGGCTCGCCTATGTGTGGGCCGCGCAGAACGCCGTGCTCGCGCTCGGGACGCTTCGGCGCATCCAGCTCTATGTCGAGGTGAGCGGCCTCACGTCCGCCCGCATCCTCGGGATCTTCGGGACCACGCTCGTGGTCGTCGGCCTCGGCCTCGTCGTGCACATGGTGCGCTCGAGGCTCACGCTAGGCTGGCTCGTCCACCGCCAGCTCGACGCCTTCGGCGTGTTCCTCGCGGTCTTCGTCGCGGCGCCGACCGATCTCATCGCCACGTCCTTCAACGTCTCGCGAATCTCGGAGGGGCAGTACGCGCCTCTCCTCCACGTGCTCGAGAAGACGAACGGCGCCGCCTCCGTGCCGGCGCTCACGCCCCTGCTCGCGCACCGCGATCCGGTCGTGCGCGAGGGCGTGGCGGCCCTCCTCCGCGAGCGACGCCGCGCGGTCACGGCGAACGTCTCGGGCGGGCTCTTCACGAGCCCGGTCGCGGAGACGGTCGCGGCGGACGCGCTCGCGCGGCACGCGAACACGCTCGACACACTCTCGAGCGACGCGACCTCCCGCGCGCAGCTCGCCGCCCTCCGCAAGCTCGCCGGCCTCGCCAACGACGACGAGGAGCGCTTCGACTTCCGCGGCCGCGGAGGCGTCCGGAGCCGCACGGACGACCTCTAGCGCTCGGCTCTCCCGAACGGCGGCGCCTCGCGGGGCGCGCCGCGTAGTTACTTTCCCGTTGACGGCGCGCCCACGGAAAACCAAGAGTCGCGCCCATGCTCCCCATCGATCTCACGGGCAAGCGCGCGTTCGTCGCCGGAGTGGCCGACGACGCGGGCTTCGGGTTCGCCATCGCCAAGTGCCTCGTGGAGGCCGGCGCCTCCGTGTGCGTGGGCACCTGGCCGCCCGCGTACGGCATCTTCACGACCCTCCTGCGCCGCGGAAAGCTCGACGAGTCGCTGGTCCTCTCTTCGGGCGCGAAGCTGGAATTCGAGCGAATTTACGCGCTCGACGCCGACTTCGACACGCTCGATGCCATTCCCGCCGAGACCCGCGAGAGCAAGCGGTACCGGGAGCACGGCGACGTATCCATCGGCGGCGTGGTCGCGCGCATGTGCGAAGAGCTCGGTGAGCACCCGGTCGACATCGTGGTCCACTCCCTCGCGAACGGGCCCGAGGTGAAGCGCCCCCTCCTCGAGACGAGCCGCGCCGGCTACCTCTCGGCCATCGGCACGAGCGCGTACTCGAACGTCTCGCTCGTGCAGCGCTTCGGTCCGACGATGAAGCCCGGCGGCTCGTTCCTCTCGTTGTCGTACCTCGCGGCCGAGCGGGTCGTGCCCGGCTACGGCGGCGGCATGAGCTCGGCCAAGGCCGCCCTCGAGAGCGACACCCGCCTGCTCGCGTTCGAGGCGGGCCGCAGGTGGGGCCACCGGGTCAACTGCATCTCCGCGGGTCCGCTCGCCTCGCGCGCCGCCTCGGCGATCGGCTTCATCAAGGACATGATCGACTACACCAAGGCCAACTCGCCGCTGCCCGAGGCGATCACCGCGCTCGAGGTCGGCGCGACAGCCGCGTTCCTGGCGAGCCCGCTCGGCGCGGGCATCACCGGGTCGACCGTCTACGTCGACAAGGGCTACTCGATCATGGGCAAGGCGGTCTAACTGGGCGATCGTGATTCCGCAAACAAGCACCCTGGCTGTTTTGGGCCGGGACCCAAAACCAGGTGGTGGGGCCCCTAACGCTACTGGGAGAGGTTCCCTCTCGCTACGCAGTTCGCTGCGCGAGAGCATCAGGGCCGGAGGAGGCGTGCGCGGAACGTTCGGGCGACACGCAAGGAGGGCGCACGGACCTCGGGAGACCGGGTGGGGGCTCGCGCTCCTCGGGGCGCTGGCCGGGCTCGCGGGGTGCGCGAAGCGCGCGCCTACCCTGCTGAAGGAGCGCGCGGCCGACCTCGCGGCGATCGACGCGGACATCGCGCGCGCGAACGCGCTCGTCTCGAAGGTGCCAGAGCGCGGCCTACGCGCCTTGCCGCGGTGCAAGCCCACCTCCGGCTACGCGTTCAGCGTCACGGGCGGCGCGCACGACACGGACATCGTCGGGGCGAAGCTCCTCGCGGGTTACCCCTCGCCCCTGCAAGGCACCTTGGACCTGCGCGCGCAGAACGCTGGCAAGAGCCGCTGGAGCGGCGCCAAGGTCTTCGCGCCGGACGAGCGCAGAATCGACGCCGTTCGCGACCTCAAGTACCTGCTCGTGATCCGCGAGCACCAAGACTCCTCCGAAGACCACGTCTCCGCTGACATGTTCGTGGTGTCGCGGTCCCCGGCGGCCATCGTCTGCGCATTTGGTTTCGAAGGCGGCGAGCGCGGCTACGGGAGCGCGGGCTCGGTCGTGGGCAAAGAGGTCATTTCGGTCAAGCGCACTGGCAAGGTCGTCGCCGAGCGCGACGTCGTGCAGGGCGCGTCGAGCGGCTCCAGCGGCGCGTTCAACGCGAGGAACCACCTCCCCGACTCGCTCGCGCGGAACCTCGGGATCTGGATCAGCTACACGAGCGCGGAGTCGAGGCCCCGGGCGCTCCCGGCTGGGCTCGGCGAGTACCCCGCCCTCAAGGTGACGGCGGTCCTCGAAGACCGCGGCGCCGTGGCGTTCCGAACGTACCTCTCGCAGCCGTTCGGGACCTGGTCGAGCTGGAACACCGACGGCGTCCGCCTCAGCGTGTTCGATCTCGCGCGCACGGGCGGCGTCGTCGGCGCCGAGCAGGCCATCATCGTCTCTGGCGCCAACGGCGACGTGATGGCGTCGCGACTGCTCGCGACGCCCATCCCAAGCTCGAACGCTCTGCTGACGCGACTGCGCTCGCTCGGGTTCGCGCCCTCGAGTCCCGTCGTGGAGGAGCAGCGGGACAACGGGTTTCGCCGCTACTCGGTGCGCGCCAGGAAGGGGGGCGCCGAGGCCACGGTCTCGGTGCTCGACTTCAGCGACGCGGCGCGGCGCCGCGGCGGCGCGACGATGCGGGTAGAAGGGAGCAAGGTCCTCCTCGCGCACGGCACGAGCCCCGTGCTCGGGACGGCCGAAGAGATCGCCACCGAGATCGCTGGCAAGTAGCGGACATCGCGACACAAATCGGGCGCGGGCGCGCGAACCGAGGTGGGGCTCGTGGGAGGGCTCTCACAAACGTCCGCGTGACCATGTACATGCATGCATTCCCTGGCTACCGTCGCCTTCCCCCGCGGACCGCGGGAGCAGAGGGAGAACACATGGCAAGCACGGCAAGCACGGGACGATTCGTCTGGCGCGAGGCGCTCACCACCGACGTGAACGCGACCTGCACCTTCTACAAGGCGCTCTTCGGCTGGACGCTCAAGCCGGTGGACATGGGCGGCATGATCTACACGCTCATCCATCTGGGCGAGAAGCAGCTCGGCGGCATCATGGGCCACCCACCCAACATGAAGGGCGCGCCCTCCTTCTGGATGAGCTACTGCGCGGTCGACGACGTCGACGCCGCGGCGGTGCGCTGCACCGAGGCCGGCGGTACGCTGATGGTTCCACCGCACGACATCCCCGACGTGGGCCGCTTCAGCGCGCTCAAGACCCCACGGGCGCGCACGTCACGGCGTGGAAGAGCAAGACCCCCGGCGACGGCCCCGGCAGGCCCGAGGTGGGCGAGTTCTGCTGGGAGACCCTCGGCACGAGCGACGTCGCGGGCGCGAAGACCTTCTACAACAAGGTCTTCGGGTGGACGAACAAGCCGTTCGCCGGTGGCGGCGAGAGCGAGGTGTTCACCGCGGGCGAGCACGACGTCGCCTCGCTCATGGCGCCGCCCCCCGGCGTGCCCTCGCACTGGATGACCTTCGTCGTCGTCGCGAACCTCGAGGCCTCGAACGCGAAGGTCACCGAGCTTGGCGGCAAGGTGATGATGGCCAAGGTGCCCGTGCCCGGCATGGGCGCCTTCAGCGTCATCCAAGACCCCACGGGCGCCACGATTGGGCTCTTCGAAGGCTCGATGTAGTCGCGCGTCCGGCGCACCCGCGCCGCGCGACGAGTCAAGGCCCGACCTCCGTGGGAGGCGGGCCTTCACTCTTTCGCACCGCTTCGACGGCTCGCCGGTCAGGCGCCGATGCGCGCGAGCCTGCCGGGCTTGGCGCCCGTGAGCACGCCGTCGGCGACGGTCTGCACGCCGCGGACGAACGTGGCCTTGTACCCCAGCGACTCCTGGAGCAGGCGCTTGCCGCCGGCCGGGAGGTCCTGCACGAGCTTGGGCCGCGTGAGGGTCAGGTGGTCGAAGTCGATCACGTTGAGGTCGGCGCGCTGACCGACCTCGATCGTGCCGCGGTCGGTGAGGCCGATATACCGGCTCGTGTCGTGGGTGAGCATCTTGACGACGCGCTCCACCGTGAGCTTGCCGCGCTGACGATCACGCGCCCAGTGCGTGAGCATGAACGTGGGGAAGCTCGCGTCGCACACGGTGCCGACGTGCGCGCCGCCGTCGGACAGGCCGGGCAGCGCGAGCGGGTGTGCCAGCATCTCGCCCACAGCGTCGAGGTTGAACTCCGAGTAGTTGTACACGGGGAAATACAGGAGCTCGCGGCCGTCGTTCGCCACGATCGCGTCGTAGATGACCTCGAGCGCGGGCTTGCCCAAGCGCATCGCCTCGGCGAAGAGCGACTCTTCCTTCGCGGGCTCGTAGTTCGGGCGCTCACCGAGGCGGAACATGCGCATCGAGATGAAGTCGAGGTTCGCGAGGAAGCGATCGGCCATGGGGGGCACGTTGCTGCCGTCGCCGGCGATCTTCTCGCTGGTCTCGGTGAGGATGCGCGCCTTGAAGGCGGGCTCTCGCATCTTCGCGACGCGCTCGGCGAGCGGGAGCTGCGAGATGGCCTTGTAGCTGGGGAAGCCGATGAACGGGTGGAACGTGGCCTCGAGCCCAAGGAGCACGCCGATGCCACGGGCGCCGACCTGCACGCGCATCGGCACGCCGTCGGCGGTGCAGCCCTCGACCTTCTCGAGGATGCGCTGCCACTGGGTGGTGTCGAGATCGCGCTGCATGAGCGAGATCGAGATCGATTTCCCGCCCGCGGCGCGCGCCATGCGGGCGAGCACCTCGAACTCGGCCTCGAAGCGCTCGCGACCGCGCTCCATGTCGAAGTCGGAGACGGCCTGGAGCACGCCGTGGGAGAGGCCCTCGAAGGCGCCCGCGATGCCGACGAGCTCCTCGGCGGAGGCCTCCGACGCGGGCGTGTCCGACCCGTCGCGCGACCTGTGGTTGTCGGTGCGCCCCGTAGAGAAGCCCGCGGCCCCGGCGACCACCGCCTCGCGCACGAGCGCGCGCATCGCGTCGACGTCGGCCTGCGTGGCCTCGCTGCCGGAGAACGCGCGATCGCCCATCACGTACACGCGCAGCGCGTCGTGGGTTACCTGAGCGACCACGTCGATCGAGCGCGGCACCCGATCGATGGCGTCCATGTACTCGCCGAAGGTCTCCCAGTCCCACTTGAGCCCCTCGGCGAGCGCCGAGCCGGGAATGTCTTCCACACCTTCCATGAGCGCGATGAGACGCTCGCGATCGGCCGCGCGCACGGGGGCGAAGCCCACGCCGCAGTTGCCCATCACCGCGGTGGTGACGCCGTGGAGGCTCGACGGCGCCATGTCGGCGTCCCACGACACCTGGCCGTCGTAGTGCGTGTGCAAGTCGGTGAAGCCCGGCACGACGAGCAAGCCCTTGGCGTCGAAGGTCTGCGTCGCGGGCCCCTCGCACGCGCCGACCTCGACGATGACGCCGTCCTTCACCGCCACGTCGACTTGGCGCCGCGGCGCCCCGGTTCCATCGACGACGACGCCACCCGTGATCTTCAGATCGAACATGCCGAACCTCCGGCGCGCACGTTAGCGCAGGGAGGCGCCGGCGCGGGCGTGAATGGCGCGGTGACCGTGCGGGGAACGCCGTCGCGCGCGGCGCGGCTCAGAAGCTCCAGAGGAGCGCGGTCGCGGGCGTGATCGTCACGCCGGTGATCGAGACGTCGGTGCCGTTGTAGGTGCCGCTCGCCCCCTGGTAGGCGACCTGCAGCTCGACGGCCACGTGCACGTGCCGCACACCCGTCGCGACGCCGAGCACGCCGCCTGCGTAAAAGCGGGTCGCGTCGAGGGTGATCGGGGCCGCGCTGGGCGTGGTCGGCGCGTCCTTCGGCTCGGTGGAGAGCCGCGCGAGGCTGTCGCGTTCGAAGCCCCCGCGCGCGCCACCCCACACTCGGTAGATGCCGCCAGCGCTCTGCCACCCCACGAGCACGGGCACGTCGGCGCCGTAGCCCTTCAGCGCCGAAAGGTCGACCCCGGGCAGGGCGTTCGTGCCGGGATCGCGCCCGTAGAGGGCCGCCGTGCCGCCGACTCCCACCGACAGCGAGAGCGCCTTGTCGTCGAACGAGCGGCGCACGTCGACGCGCACCGCGCGGCCCGTGTACGTGAGGCCGCCCTCGAAGGCGTTCGAGAGCCCCACGCGCGCCCCCACGTACGGCGCCATGCCGGGCGCGATGGCCGCGGCGACGAGGGCGCCTCGCGCATACTCGGGGTTCGACCCGGGCGCCCCGGGCGCTCGTTGGGGATCGGCCGCGGCCGCGCCCCGCGCGTCGCGCAGGTGCCCCGCGAGCGCGCCCGGCGCGAAGTGCCCCGAGAGCCCGCCGGCGACGCGCACCTCACCGCGAGGCAAGGTGCGTGCAGGATGCAGCAGAGGCGCACCACCGCCGCACCCTGTAGACGCGAGCGACGCGAGCGACGCGAGCGACGCCCACGCGCCGAGGGTCGCGCCGCGCGTGTGGAAGCGCTCCGAACCCTCGCGGCCCACGCGAGCTCTACTTGCGGAACCGCGAGAGGTAGTCGTTCGCTTCGGCGCGCTTCTGGAGCTCGGCGTCGTCGGGGTGGAGCCGGAGGGCGCGCTCGATCAGCGCCGCCTCGTCCTCGGGGTGCTTCGGATCGGGGAGGCAGCACTCGACCGGACAGACGGCCTGGCACGCCTCGTGGTCGTAGAAGCCGACGCACTCGGTGCAGAGCTCGGGGTCGATGACGTAGATCTCGTCGCCCTCGCTGATGGCCTCGTTGGGGCACTCCGGCTCGCACGCGCCGCAGTTGATGCAGTCGGAGGTGATGTAGGTCGCCATACGTGTTCCTTCGCGGGGCCGCCGGGGCGGCGGTGGCCAGGGGGGCCCCAGAGGAGCGTCGCCACGGCCGAGGTTCGGGTCGGGCTCAGGGGCCCACGGGCGCGGAACGTAGAGCACGACGCGCCGTTCGGCAATGCCAGTGAAGGTGCGAGCCGATCGGGGCCCTGGGCGCGCGGAAGACTCCCGCTCACGCCGCTTTTTCGCTAGGGTCGCGCGCGCCGGAGGCATGGTGGACCCACATCGACCGAATCTCGCTCGCCACGTCGCCCGCGCCACCGCGCGGGGCCCCGCGCCCCTCACGCGCGCGCACACCGCGGACGCCGCGCGGCGGGCGGCTCGAGCCTGGCCCATGCCAGGCCGCCTCGCGGCCGCGCTGACGCTTGGGCTCGGCCTGTTCGGCCTGGCCTGCCAGCCTAGCATCGGCGACTCGTGCGTCCTCTCGACCGACTGCTCGCAGCGCGGCGATCGCCTCTGCGACACCTCCCAGTCCGGCGGCTATTGCACGGTGTTCAACTGCGTCGGCGACGGCTGCCCCGAGGAGGCCTCGTGCGTGGTCTTCGGCGGGCGCGTGCCCGGCTGCCTCTACTCCGACCGCTCCATCGCGCGCACGGCGCGGAGCTTCTGCATGCGGGCGTGCGAGGTCGACAAGGACTGCCGCGACGGGTACGTGTGCCGCGATCCGCGCAGCCCCAACCTCCAAGGCATCGTGCTCGACTCCGATCAGTCGCGCCGCGTGTGTGTACCGCGCGAGGCCGACGCGCTCACGAGCCCGGCGCTGAGCGCCGTAGCCCCCGTCTGCTCCGCCGCCGCGCCGCCCCTGCCCGGCCCGACCCCGGCCGACGCGGGCGACGCGGCCCCCCCGATCGACGCCGCGCCGCTCGACGCGGGCCCGCGCGACGCCTCCCCAACCGACAGCGCGACCGACGCCCCCGACGGCGGTGGCTGAGGGCGCGGCGAAGCGCCTCTCTCTCGGGCGCCGGTCGCTCGGCGCGGCGCTGGCCTTCGCTCGGCGCGTCTCGGGCTCGCTCGTCGTGGTGCTCGCGCTGGCGACCGCGGTGTTCCTGTCGCTGCGCCTCTTGCCCGGGGATCCAGCCGCCCTCGTGCTGGGCGATCTGGCCGGGCCCGACGAGCGCGCCGTGCTCCGCGCGAGGCTCTCGCTCGACCAGCCGCTTTACGTGCAATATGCGCTCTTTCTCCGGCGCCTCGTCACGCTCGATCTCGGCGACTCGCTCCGCCGGCCCGGCACGTCGGTCCGCTCCGCCCTCGCCGCCGCCCTCGGGCCCACCGCGTCGCTCGCGCTCGTGGCGGTCCTGCTCGGCGCCGCGCTCGGCGTCGGCCTCGCGGTGCTCGCGTCGGGCCCGTGGCTCGGGCGCGGGCGGCGGCACGTGGAGCGGCTCCTCGTCGTGTGCGCCTCCACGCCGCTGCTCGCGTTCGCGCCGCTGCTCACGTTCGTGCTCTCGGCGAAGCTCCGCCTGGTGCCCCTCCCGGGCGATCCCGAGGCCGGCGCCGCGGGGCTCCTCTTCGCCTCGTCGCTGCTCTCCGTTCCGCTCTTCGCGCACGTTGGCCGCATCACGCGAGCTTCGCTGAAGGACCTCGAGCGCGCGCAGTTTCTCACGGTCGCCCGCGCGAAGGGCGCGAGCGGGGCGCGTGTGTGGCTCCTCCACGCGGTGCCAGCCTGCGTGGGGCCGATCGCCACGGTGGTGGGCACGCAGCTCGGCGCGCTGCTCGGCGGCGCGGTCGTCCTCGAGCGCCTGTTCGAGCGCCCGGGCCTCGGCTCGCTCATCCTCGAGGCCTACGCCACGCGCGACCTGCCCGTGCTGGAGGCCGCGGTCGTGCTCACCGGCGCGCTCTTCGTGGTGGCCCAGGCGGGCGCGCAGGCGGTGCATGGCGCGGTCGACCCCCGGGTGCTGCGGTGAGCCGAGGCGCAAAATCGGAGGGGAGCTCTACGGCGCGCGCGCGCCTCCTCGCGCTGGCACCGCTCGCGGCGCTCGTCTGTTTCGCGGGGGTCTCGCTCGTCGTCACCGGCGCCTCGCCCACCCGCCTGGCGCCCGAAGAGGCCTACCTCCCGCCGGGGCCGGGCCACCTCTTGGGGTGCGGCGAGGGCGGCGTCGATCTCGGGGCGCTCCTCGCGAGCGCGTGCCTCCGCGCGCTGCTGCTCGCGGTCACCGTGGCGACCGTGGGCTTCCTCGTGGGCACGCCCCTCGGCGCGCTGGCCGCCATGCGACGCGGGCGCCTCGAGGGTGCGGTCGCGCAGCTCTGTGACGGCCTCCAGGCGTTCCCGAGCTTCCTGCTCGCGCTCTCGGTGCTCTCCGCGGTGCGCCACCCCACGCGTCTTCACCTCGCGTGCGTCTTCGCCCTCACGAGCTGGGCGCCGTTCGCGCGGCTCGCTCTCGCCGAGGGCCGCGTGCTGCGCGGAGCGGGCTTCGTGGAGGCCGCGCGGGCGCTCGGCCTCGGCGAGACGGCCATCGTGTTTCGACACGTCGTGCCGAACCTCCTCGGCACCGTGGCCGTGCAGCTTGGCTCGTCCGCGTCGGCCGTGGTGCTGAGCGAGGCCTCGCTGTCGTTCGTGGGCTTCGGCTCGGCCGACGGCGTGTCGCTCGGCGCCGCGCTCGATCAGGGCGTCGCGTCGATGCTGCGCGCCCCCCACGTGCTCATGTTCGCGGCCGTCGCGGTGTTCCTCACGAGCGGGGCGCTCTTGGCCGCGGGGCGAGCTGTGAGGCCCGAGCGGCGGTAGGGGCGCGCGTCGCTTCATGGCGCTCCGCGAGAATCCGTCGCGCCCGCCCGGAATCTCGCTAAGCTGCGTTCGCGCCTTCGCACCGGCCCGCGCACCGACACACGCACCGGCGTCGCCCCCCCCTCTCTCCCCTCTTCTCCCTACTTTCTTCGATCCATGTCCAAGAACGTCCGAGTCGGCATCTTCGTGTCCCTCGCGCTGCTCGTTAGCGGCATTTTCGTCTTCATGATCGGGGACAACCGCCGGCTCTGGGAGTCGAAGGCCCGCTTCAACGCCACGTTCAACGACGTCGCGGGGCTCCGGCCGGGCGCGCCCGTGCGCATGGGCGGCGTGGAGATCGGCGCGGTCGGCGACGTGGGGCACTCGGGCACCGCCTCCGACACGCGCATTCACGTCACGTTGAACCTCGTGCGCGACGAGGTCGATCGCATCCGCCTCGACCCCGACGTGTCGGAGGAAGAGGCCAAGAAGCACCCCGATCGCCCGCGCGGCACCATCGCGCGCGTGGTCAACAAGGGCCTCCTGGGCGACAAGATGATCGAGCTCACGGTGGGCGACATGCGCCTCCCGAAGGCGCCCGAGGGCACCCAGCTCCGCACCGAAGACCCCGTCGACCTCACGAAGTACTTGGCGAAGTTCGACTCGCTGAGCGAGAAGGCCGACCGCGCCCTCGGCAACATCGAGCGCATCACCGGCGCGCTCGCGAACGAGAAGGTCGCCGACGACATCAAGGGCTCGATCGCCTCGGTCAACGTCATCCTCGCCGCGTTCGCGCGCAAAGACGGCGCCGCGCACCGCCTGCTCTTCGACCCGGAAGAGGCGAAGAAGGTCGACGTGCTCCTCAACAACCTCCTCGTCATCAGCCACGAGGCCGCGGGCGCCACGGCCGACGTCCACACGATGACCACCCGGGTGAACTCGGGCCCCGGCCTCGCCCACACGCTGCTCTACGACGAGAAGATGGCCCAGGGCGCCACCGGCACACTCGTCGAGGTCCGCAACACCCTCGAGGCGGTGCGCACCCAACCCGGCATCGCCCACGCGGTGGTCTACGGCGACCCGAACACGCAGAAGGTGCTCACCAACGTGGGCGCCATGAGCGACGATCTTCGCGCCGTGATGGCGGGCGTCCGCGCGGGCAAAGGCACCATCGGCGGGCTCTTGGTCGACCCCAGCATCTACGAGGACCTGAAGGCTATCGTGGGCAACGTGGAGCGCAACCAGGTGCTCCGCGCGCTGGTCCGCTACAGCATCAAGGAGACCGACCAGCGCCCGCACGCGGCGCCGCCGAGCGGTCCGGTGACGCCGCCCACGGGCGCGCCCGGGAAGCCCGAGGCGAAGTGAGCGCGCTCACGGACTGATCTCTGGCCGGAGCTCCCCCACGACGCGGCGCGCGAGCTCGCGCACGCTCTCCGGCGAGCACCCCTCGAACTTGTTGTTCACGAGCACGAACACGTCGCGCCCGCCGGCCGCGCGCACGATCGCGAGCACGTCGTCGCGCGCGTCGTGCTGCGGGTCGACGAGCCGGTCGAACGGCGCGAGATCGGCGCGGCGGACGTCGTAGCGCGTGAACGGAGGGAGCATGAGGCGCACCACGAAGAACGGCGCGGCGGCGACCCCAGCCACGGCGAGCTGACGCCTCAACGTGGGCATGCCGGTCCACAGATTGAGCACGTGAGAGGCGCCGTGGGCGCGCAGCACCTCGAGGTACGCGCCCGTCAGCAGCGCCTCGTTGCGGAGCTCGAACGCGTACCTGAACGCGCGAGGCAGCCGCGAGAGGAGCGCGTCGACCCGCGCGGCGAACACCTCGGCGGCGGGCACGCGCGCCGGCGGCATGGGCGGGATCTCGAAGACGAAGGGGCCCGCGAACGGCGCGAACGCGGCCGTGTACGGCGGGAGCACCTCGGTCAGGAAACGCTCGGCGGAGAGGAAGCTCGGGTTGTCGTGCGAGGCGCGCTCGCCGAAGCGAGGGTGCGCGGGGAACACACACGTCGTGAGCTCGTCCCACACCTTCGACACGGCGCAGAAGCCCGCGGGGAGCCCCGCCGCGTACTGCGCGAGGGTCGCGGCGTCGAGCGGCGCGTAGTGGCTGCGATCGATCCCGACCACGCGAAACAGGGGGTGGGTCGCGTAGGCTTGCAGCCCGCCCGCGAGGAGCGCGGCCTGCGTCGGCGCGCCCTCGTAGAGCACCCCGCCCCACCCCGGGAAGGTCCAGCTGCTCGTCCCGAAGCGCACGCTCGGCGGCACCCGCGCCGCGAGCTCGAGGTCCTCCGGCGTCACGCGGGCGCGCGCGGGGGCGCCGCGGGAGGCCGCCGGCGCCTCGGCCGCGGGCCCGCCGAAGAGGCCGAGCTGGTCAGGCGAGGAGGCCTTGCGCCGCATCCGACCACGGTCGCCAAAACTCGCGCGGGAAGCAAGCGGCTGCGCGGTCGTGCGCGGGTCAGGCGGCTCGTGTAGGGTGGGCGCATGAGCGCGCTCGCCGCCGATCCTGCCCGCCCGGTTGGCCTCGTGCTCTCGGGCGGCGGCGCCCGCGGCGTGTTCCAGGTGGGCGTGTGGAAGGTGCTGCGCGACGATCCCCGGGGGCTCGGTCGCGAGCCCGACGTGGTGAGCGGTACCTCGGCCGGCGCCATCAACGGCGCGCTGATCGCTGCGGGCCTCTCGCCCGAGCGCATGCTGCAGTTCTGGCTCGACCTCGCGGCGCGCCCGCCGATCGTGGCGAACGAGGCCTTCTTCGATTCGCTGCGTCGCGCGCTCTCTCGGGTGGCCAGCCGCGACACGCAGCGAACGTTTCAAGAGCGAAAGCGCGAGCTCGTGCTGCTCGCGTCCATCGCCAAGAAGCACCACCTCACGCGGGCGAGCGGCATCCTGGCGGCGGCGCTCGAGATCTTGATGACGGCCCGGTTCGACGCGGTGAGCGTGCTGCTCGAGGAGCTCGACGCCCCGTACCTCTTCGACACGAGCCCGCTCCGCGCGCGGCTCGCGGAGGCGATCGGCGGCCCCACCGTGCCACGGGGCCGCGTCCGGCTCGCGCTGAACGCGATCGACGTGCGCAGCGGCGGCGTCGTGCGCATCGTGAACCACCCGCCGGGCAAGACCGCGGCGGCGTCCACACACTATCGCTATGTGCCAGATATTCCTCTCGATCTCGTGCTCGCGAGCGCGTCGATCCCGCTGCTCTTCAACCCCGTGCCGTTCGACGGGCGGCTCCTGTGGGACGGTGGCCTGCTCGTCAACTCGCCCATGGCCCCGGCGGTCGCGCTCGGGGCTCGGCGCCTCTTACCCGTGCTCGTCACCAAGCTGGACGGGCGCTCGGGCGCGAGCATGGGGTCGTTCGGCGAGTCGGTCGAGCGCCTCGTCGATACGCTCCTCGAGAACGCCTACAACGTGGACCGCAAGCTCCTGCTCACCCGCAACGATCTGGTCGACCGGCTGCCGTCGGCGCCGTGGGGCCGGGTCGAGCTGTTCCAGGCGATCCGCCCGGGTGACACGGCGCTCTTCGGCCCTGGCTCGTACCTGCACTTCGAGCGCTCGGTGCTCCTCGACATGTACGAGGCCGGCCGGCGCGCGGCCCGGGAGTGGCTCGCGCGCGGGCCGCTGCCCGACGGCGACGCCGCGAAGGACGGCTGAGGCCCAGGCGACCCGCTGCCCGAAGAGACCTCGAAGAGCCGTTGGGGTCAGGGGAAGCCGAAGGTCAGCGTGAGCGCCGCGCCCAGCCCGGCGCTCGCGCCGTTGGCGAGCAGAGACCAGCCGACCGCGCGGGGGACGCCGAGCGCGCGCAGGTACGCCGCCTCCACGAGCACCGCGAAGCCCTCGGAGACGAGGCCGAACGCCGCGACGCGCAGCGCGAAGTCCGCGGTGAGCGCCGTGACGCCGGGCACCCACACCGGGCGCTCGACCACGCGCCCTAGCAGCGCAGGGAGCGCGAGCGCCGCGAACGGGTGCGTGAGGAGCGACGCGCCGAACGCGGTCACCCACGGATGGCGCGCTCCGCGAAGCGGGCCGCGCGCGTAGATCGGGCACTCGACGATCTGCGTCGCCACGAACGCGAACAGATAGCGCGCCGCGAGATCGCTCAAGGCGAGACCTCGGCGCTCACTTCAGGCTCACGCCGCGACACGCGCGGGCGCGTCGATCGGGGGCTGTGGCGACCCCTCGGCGGCGAACAGCGCGAGCACCGCGAGCTCCAGGTACCCATGGAAGAACGCGCTCTGGAGGTACGCGATCCGCGCGCCCGCGAGGTCGCGCAGCCCCCAACCCACGAACACGACCGTCCCGAGGACGAAGAAGGCGACAGCGTACGGCGACAGCTCGCGGACGATCGCGCGCCACGACTGCCGGAACGAGCGCGGCCGCGGCGACGGCCGCTCGAGCTCGGGCACCAGCCGGAGCCACACCACGTAGTGCGCGGCCTGCGCGAACGCGAAGAACGCGACCCCGCGCACCGCCCATGAGCTGTCGACCGTGGGCGCGAGCTGCGACACCAGGGTGGTGAGGTCGAGCCCCACGGGGGCGCGCGTGAGAGCGCCGGTCCAGGTGAGCGCGGGCAGCGCGTACGGGCCGAGCAGGAAGGCCGCCAGCACGACGAAGAAGGCGAGCGGCAGCCACACCGCCCCGCGCATGCGCCGCGCGAAGAGGGCGAAGAATCCGAGCGCGATGAGGTTGTGCGCGTGCAGGTACGCGAGCTCGGCGAGGCCGCGGTACACCCACGCGAGGGCGAAGGCGAGCGACAGCCCGAAGAGCACTCCGGCGCGGCGCGCGACGCTCGCCCGCGCGAACGCCACCGCGACCGCCGCGCCGACGACCGCCGCGCGGAGCCCAAAGCCAAGCGGCGTGCCCACGACCGCGACGAGCACGCCCGCGTAGAGCGAGGCGCGGCGCGCGAGCCCGCGCCGCACGACGAGGTAGCGCACGTCGGAGACCACATGCGGCACCCCGAGCACCACCGTGCCTACGCCGATGGCCCACCCCGGGCAGGCGAGCGCCAGCGCGAAGGCGACGACGAGCCCCACGCAGCCGAAGGTGGCTACCCGCGACTCTCGGTCGACCAGCAGCCAGCGCGCGAGCGGGCCCGACGCGCGGAAAAGCGCCCGACGCGCAGTGTCGAGCGCCCCGAGCGGAGCGAGCGTCACGCTCATCCGCGCGCGCGAAGGCACTCTTATCAGACCTTTTCGCGAACGACGGGCGCGGCGTGCGCGACGACTCGCTCCGTTGGGCGGGGCGCGCGGCGGGTGGTCGCTCCCGAGCACGGAACACCGGTGCGTCGAAGGTGGGCGTCCTTCCCGGTGTCGGTCGACGAGTCGGCCGGGCCCGTGTCGGGGGCGGGCTCGGGATCCGGGAACCGCTTGCCGCCGCCCAAGCACATGTCGCGGTGGACCAAGAGGCCACCGACGACCGTGAGCCAGCCGAACCTCAGCGCCCAGGCATTTACGTCAGCCATGCACCACGCTCCTTGATTGAACGAGCGCCGCTCGCCCCGGGGCGGAGGCGCCGAGGTCGAGCGACGAGTCGCGGCTGTCCGTCGGGTCGACCGGCGGCGTCGGTCGCTTGCCGCCGCCGAGGCACATGTCGCGGCCGAGGAAGAGCGCGCCCACGACCGCCGCCCACCCGAGACGCACCGCGAAGACCCTAAGCATTGGAATAAGCTATCACGGCCTGCGCCGACCGCACGGGCGGCTCCTCGCGGCTCCTCGCGGCTCCTCGCGACCGCACGCTCGACGAGGGCGGCGCTGGCTGCGAGACTCACTCCCGTGCTCGAGCTCGTGGAGATCTTGGTGTCGTTCGCCGTCACGACCGGGGCGCTCTTCGCCGTCGTGCTGCGCGACGAGCGCCGCCTCTCGCCCGAGGCGCGCGCGCGCGCGTGGCCCGAACCCAGCCGAAACGCGGCGCTCGTCGTGTTCGGCGTGCTCGCGCTTCCCGTGCATTTTGCACGCACCCGCCGGTCGGTCTTGGGCTTCGCGCTAGGGGTCTTGCTCGCGCTCGGGGTGACGGCGGTGAACGCGCTGGTCCTCGGCACGATCGAGTGGTTCCTGAACCCCGACTAGTCCCCTGGAAGCGTGATCCCTTCCAGAAGTCGCGCGGCTCGGCCTTTCGCCACAAGGGAGCGAGGGGGTGTCCCGTTTTCGGCGGCGGTGGGAGGATACTCATGTTCGAGGGTCGGCGTTCTCGCGCGGTCACACCCGAAACCACTGTCCCCTGAGCGCAAAGCGCGGCCTCCACCGCGCGGAACGACGTCCGAGTTGAGGACGGGCCCGCCGCCGCCGAAAACGGGGCACCCCCTCGCTCCTCGGCATGACACCGAAGACCGGACTTCTGATACGAACCACGACTCCAGGGGACTAGCGAGAGAGCCGTCCCAGACGGCCCGCGGGATATGGTGTCGCGGCCCGCGATCGTCGTGGTAGCGTGCGGGGTTGCCATGGCGCAGCCCGGGACCGACACAGCCGACGAACACCCGCTCTTGAAGAGCATGGGCGCGGCGTTCTTCTCGATCGCCTTCACCGCGGGCGGCATGGCGATCCTCCTCGGGAAGATCACGGTCGGGCTCTTCTCCGGGCGCATCGACCGCTCCGAGCTATGGAAGAACCTCTACAAGATGGCGGTGAAGTCGCTGCCCATCGTGGTGGTCACGGCCCTCTTCACGGGCGCCATCATGGTGGTTCAGGCCGCGCCCATCGTGAAACGCTACGGCGCCGAGGGGCTGCTCGGCTGGGGCGCGGGCTTCAGCACGCTCCGCGAGGTCGCGCCGCTGCTCTGCGCGCTGATGATCTCCGGGCGAGTGGGGGCGAACAACACCGCCGAGCTTGGCACGATGGTCGTCACCGAGCAGTTCGACGCGCTCCGCGTTCTCGCGATCGATCCCATCGCCTTCCTCATCGCGCCGCGCTTCGTCGGCATCGTCGTCACACTCTTCCTCATGACGCTCTTCGCCGACTCGCTGGCGCTCTTCGGCGCTGCGTACACCGGCAAGGGGCTGCTCTCGGTCGAGCCTCGCACCTTCTACAACGGCCTCACGGGAGGCCTCCTGAACTTCTCCGACGTCGCGAACGGCCTCGTGAAGAGCGTCGTGTTCGGCTTCGTCATCGGGCTCGCGAGCTGCCACTTCGGCATCAGCACCACCGGCGGCGCTCCGGGCGTGGGCCGCTCCGTGAACGCCACGGTCGTCGCGAGCGCGGCGGGCATCCTGCTCCTCGACTACCTCGTCAGCCTCGTGCTCGGCTGAACCGACATGGCAGCCGAGCAGACCGACACCACCCCGGCCACAGAAGCCGCCCCCGACGACGAGGGTGGAGTGCTCGGCACGCTCGGGGCCGCGGCGATCGATCTAGGGATCGGGGCCCGCGACCTCTACTCGGTCTTCGTGCGCACGCTCTATTACAGCCTGCGAGGCAAGCGCGAGCCCCGCGCGATGGCCCTGCAGATGTACGAGATCGGCAACAAGTCGCTCTTCTTTCTCACGTGCACGATGGGCTTCATCGGCATGATCCTCGTGTACCAGTCGGGCCTGCAGGCGAAGCGCGTCGTGCCCGACTTCACGCTCCTCGGGGCCACTTACCTCGAACTGCTCGTGCGCGATCTCGCGGCCTCGCTCGGGGCGCTCATGCTCGCCACCCGCGTGGGCGCGGGCATCGCCGCCGAGATCGGCAGCATGGTCGTGACCGAGCAGGTCGACGCGCTGCGCATGTGCGCGGCGGATCCCATCGACTTTTTGCTCGTGCCTCGATTCAAGGCGAGCGTCGTCATGACGCTCATGCTCATCGTGTGGGCGGGCGCCGTCGCCTTCTGCTCGGGCGCGGTCACCGCGTACGTCGCCTTCGACGTGCCCTTCGCGACCTTCTTCAACGCCAAGCTCGTCGACGTCGGCGACGTGTCCATCGGGCTCACCAAGTGCATCGCGTACGGTGCCGCGATCCCCATCGTCAGCGGGTACTGCGGGCTCTCCACCTTCGGCGGCTCCGAGGGTGTGGGCTGGGCGACGACCCGCGCGGTCGTCAACACCTCGCTGGCGATCATCATCTTGAACTTCTTCATCTCGGCGGCCGGCTTCATCATCTTCCCTGGCTAGGCCAGGGTGGCCGTGCCTAGCCCCGCAGGTAGCCCGTGAGCGCGCAGAACCCCAAGCCCCCCAACTTCGTCGCGCCCGTGGTCACGCCGGGGAAACGCGGCATTCAGTTCATCGACATCAAGAAGTCGTTCGGCCCCAAGGCCGTGCTCCACGGCGTCTCGTTCGAGGTGAAGGAGGGCGAGGTCTTCTTCATCATCGGCGCCTCCGGCGTGGGCAAGAGCGTGCTCATCAAGCACCTCGTCGGCCTGCTGTATCCCGACTCGGGGGAGATCTGGCTCGACGGCGAGGAGGTCTCGAAGTTCGACGAGGTCCGCATGGGCCCGGTGCGGAAGAAGTGCGCGATGGTGTTCCAGCACTCGACGCTGTTCGACAGCCTCACCTGCGTCGAGAACATCGCGCTCCCGCTCCGCAAGCACAAGAACATGACCCAGAAGGAGGCCCTCGAGGAGGGCAAGCGGTTCCTCGTGCGGGTCCACATGCAGGACTTCGCCGACAAGTACCCCACCGAGCTGGGCGACGGCATGCGCAAGCGCGTGGCGATCGCGAGGGCGCTCTCGCTCGACCCCCGCTACGTGCTCTTCGACGAGCCCACGACCTCGCTCGATCCCGTCAGCGCCAGGCGCGTGGACCGCCTGATTCACGAGCTCTCGGACTCCACCGGAGTGACGTCCATCGTGGTGAGTCACGACCTCACGAGCATCTTCTCGATCGCTCAGCGGATCGTCATGCTCTACAAGGGCCACGTCAAAATGCTCGGCACGCAGGACGACTTCCAGCGCTGCGAGGACGGCGTGGTCCACCAGTTCATCCGCGGCCACGCCACCGGCCCCATGGAGATGTAGGCGGGTCGGCCTCGTCGAGGCGCCGGCGCGAGCGGGAAAACGCCACGCCGCGCGAACCCTTCTTCCCCGCGGCGCGGCCCGTTGCTCTATAACTTGGCTGCGGGCGAGCGCGTTCTTTCGTCTCTTGCCGCCCGGGAGCTCCGCGAAGAATGGCAAAAGAGCGTTCCATCGAGGTCAAGGTCGGCATCCTCATCCTCGTGTCGATGACGATCCTTGGCGGCTTCCTCCTCATCATGGGCGGCCTCTCGTTCGAGAAGACCTACACGCTGTACGTCGATTTCGACAACCCGGGCGGCCTGCAGACCGGCGCGCCCGTGCGCGTCGCCGGCGTGAAAGTCGGCAAGGTCGAGGACCTCAAGTTCATGGGCGGCGTCGTCGATCCAAAGACCAACCGACGCACCCTCATCCGCGCGAAGATCGCGCTCGAGAAGCGCGTGCAGGACGCCATCCACGAGGATGCGGACTTCTACGTCACCACCCAAGGCGTGCTCGGCGAGCAGTTCATGGCCGTGGAGCCGGGCTCGGTGAGCAAGCCGGCGCTGAAGGAGAACGCGATCGTCAAGGGCATCGATCCGCCGCGCCTCGACCTCTTCCTCGCGAAGGCCTACGAGCTGCTCGACACGACGATGAACGGGATCCGGAACAACCGCGAGCTCATCTCCGACATCGCGACGAACACCGCCGGCCTGCTGAAGAACCTGAACGGCGTGCTCACCGACAACCGCGAGCGAATCAACCGCACGGTCGCGAACCTCGAGGCGCTCTCGGCCGAGGCGAACCAGCTCACGCACGACGCCAAGATCCGGTACGTCGACAACCCCAAGATCGCGCGCACGATCGACAACATCGACCGCATTTCGCAGGACCTGCAGCGCGACTCGGGCCCGCTCCTCAAGGACGCGAAGGAGGCGATGGCCAACATCAACCGGGTCTCGGCGACCGTCGGCAGCCCGGAAGAGCAGGCCAAGCTGAAGAAGACCCTCGACGAGGTCGCGCAGCTCGCCGCCCGCGCCAACGCCACCGCGGCCGACGCGCAGGCGATCGTCACGCACATCAAGAAGGGCGAGGGCACCGTGGGCTCCCTCGTGATGGACGAGGCGATCTACGACGACGTCCAGGAGATGGTGCGCGACCTGAAGCACAACCCCTGGAAGTTCCTCTGGAAGGAGTGAGCGTCGCCCTGGCCCTCCGGCGTGAGGGGCGCGGCCCGACGCCACTCTGACGACATGGCTGGGAGGGCGGCTGCGACCCCGTTCACCTCGGCGCGCTCGGTCGAGGGTTGGCGATGGCGGCCATGACAGGCTCGCGATCCCGACGCCCCAGGAACCCCAGTCGGGCTCCGGCGGAGCACCGCCTGACCGTGCGCTCTGTCGATCTTCTAGTTCCCGAGGTCCTTCTGGGGGATACGGCCGGCGGTCACGAACTGGCCCTTCTCCACCTTCCACACGATGAAGCCCGCCTCGACGTTGCCGTTGTCGTCGAGGTCGACGGTGCCCGAGGCGCCGTTGTAGTCGACGTCGCCACCTTGGCGGATCGCGAGCAGCGCCTCGTTGAGCTGCGCGGGCGAGTACGCTTTCCCGCCCCGGGAGACCTGAAAGAGCGCGTCGCGGATCTTCACGCGGTCGGTGGCGGAACCGGCCTGCTGGATGGCCAAGGCGACGAGCACGGCCGCGTCGTAGGTGTTCGCCACGAACGCGGGGACCTCCTCGCCCGACTTCAGCGGGAAATACGCGGTAAAGATGTTCTTCATCTCGTTGTATTCGGGTGTCGGCGGGTTGGTGTCGGGGTTCGTGCCATACACCCCCTCTGCGGCGTTGCGCGACGCGGGGTTGCCCTTGTCGTCGCGGCTGTTCTCCAGATAGCCGCTCGTGTAGACGCCGTCGGTGCCCATGAGGAAGAACCTGGCGGGCAGCGCCGCGGGGTTGTCCCTGCGGGCCTTGTCGATCGCCCGAGTGAGCGCGCCGCCGACGTCGTCGTACTGAATCAGCGCGAGGCAGTCGGGCTTGGCGGCGAGCACCTGCGCGACGACGCCGTCGTAGCTCGCCACCACCTCCTCGGCGACCTTCACGCGTCCTACGACCTGACGACCCGGGCCCGGATAGGAAGCCTCGAGGGCGTCGGCCATCGGGCCGCCGTACTTGTTGTCGGCGTGGATGACGAACATGCGCGGACACGCCTCCCCAGCCGGGGCCCCCGCGTCGCCGCCCGCGCCCGCGTCGCTGGTGCTCTGCGCGCCGAATCCGCCGGGACCGAGCCGCGCGAGCCGCACGAGCGCCTTCACCTGGAACTCGTCCGACGGGACCGTGCGGAAGAGGTAGCGATCCTTCGCGGGCTGAATGCCGGTGAGGGTCGTGGACGTCGCCGACGGAGAGATGAGCAGGATCTGGCGCCCACGCAGGGCCGCCTGGATGCGGTCGACCTGGGAGCTTCCCACGGGGCCGATGACCGCCACCACGTTCGAGGTGATGAAGCCCTGGGCTACGCCGTCGATGTACTCCTTGTTGTTGCTGCGATCGTCGACGACGTCGAAGCGCACAGGCCGCCCGAGCAGCCCACCGGAGGCGTTGATCTGCCCTTCGGCGGCGCGCACGGCCTGCTGGAGCGCGGCCGTGAACGAGGCGAGCGACTCGGACAGGCCGAGCGACACACCGATGACGATGGGCTCGGTCGGGGTCGCGGCGGGGCCCTCCGGAGTGCAGCCGCCAGTCGAGGCCCCTCCCAGGAAGCCGGCGGCGGCCCATACGAGCGACGCGAGGGCACCGCAGAGGCTCACCCAGCGCGTGATTGGACGAACGCTCATGGCTGCTCCGAGCGGTGGGTGCCGTGGGTGGCGGGCCGAGGCCCGGTGAGCGCTACTTGCATCGTCCACCGCAGGCGTCGGAGAGGCTGCTGCACGTAGTGGCTGGGACGGTCACTTTGGGGCTCGCGGGCGCGAGATAGACCTTCGCGGGGGCGTCGCCCGTGCCCACGTTCTGGACGGCGCAGCCCATGAGGAAGTCCTCGCCCTGGCGCAGCGCAACCGCGAGGAACGCGCGGTCTCCGTAGCCCACCGTGAGCTCGCCCTGCCCGCCCTGGGGTGACTGGGCGTCGCAGACTCGCAGCACAGGCCCCCGCGCGAGGGGGTTCAGCGGACGGCCGGAGCGTCGGAGCGAGACGAGCTCGCTGCACAGGGTCGCGCGGTTGGCGGCGGGTGCGTCGAACACGAAGACCTGCACCGACTCGGCGGCGACCGCGGCCGCCACTGACGGAAAGACGAGTGAATACGTACCCTTCGACGGCGCCGAGTCCCCGCACGCGGCGAGCGCCACGACCGCGCCCGCGAGCACGCCCGCGGCGCAACGCTCGGCGAGCGTCCGTTGGCTCTCACGCCTCGTTTGGTCCATCCCCGGGCCGTTCACGTCCCCCTGCCCTTCCATCACCGCGGCAGTATAGCGCGAGAGCGCGCGTGACGTCGCCCGGCGTGTCACTTCAAGCCAAGACGCCCGCGCGTCGTCTCGCCACTCTTGATGACGACGACGTGGGTCTTCGAGATGCCCTGCTCGGGGTTCTCGAGTGTGAGCGTGTGAGTGCCCGGCGAGAGCGCGACGCGATTGAGCGGCGTGGTGCCGAGCGCGCGGCCCCCGTCGGAGACCCGAGTCCACGGGTAGGTGTCGAAGCTCAGGTACCCCGGCTCGACGGCCGGCTCCACCGCCGTGGGCTTCGGCGCCGGAGCCGGCTTCGCGGTCGCGGGGGCTCGCGTGGAGCCCGCGGTCGGGACGTGTGGCGTGGGCGCCGGAGGCGCGGACGACGCGATCGCCGGCGCAACCGGCGGGGGCGGTGTGGGGGTCGCCCCGCCGGCCACGAGGACCGCCGTGGGGTTGATCGAAGGACTGGTCGCCTGCGGCGTCGAAGGGCCAGGGGCGGCGACCACCGCGCCGGGCTCGGGGAGGGCGCTGGGCTCCGCCGGGCGGACGGTCTGGCGCTGGGTCCCGGCGCGAAACGCGACGACGACGGCGACGACCGCGACCACGCCGAGCAGCGCGAGCGCGAGCGCCCACGGAAGAGGGCTCGTGCGGGGCGGGGGGGGCGCGATGGGCGGAGGGGCGTAGGTGGGCGCAGGCCCGCTCGGGAAGGTGCCGCCTCCGCCCGAGAAGGCGAGCGCGCTCGACACCATGCCGCTGCCGCTCTCGTTGAGCCGGAGGAGGTGGCCGCTCACGTTGGCGCCCGAGCGCTCCATGCGCCGGAGCGACTCGAGGGTGAGGGCCTGGACCTCCTGGGTGCTGCTCGCGGCGGTAAGCACGGCCATGTGCTTCTGCACCTGGCGCTGCGCCTCCTCGCGGACCCGCTGGAACATCCCGGCGACCCGACGCCCGACGTCCTCGTGGCGGTGGGGCGCGCGCGCGAGGAACGCCTCGAGCGCGTCCCGCATGTCACCGGCGCTCGCCCAGCGGTCGTCGGGCTTCTTCTGGAGCGCACGCGCCACGATCTCGTCGAGCTCCACGTCGACGCTGCGGCGCTCGGAGACCCGAGGGATGGGGACGTTCAGGAGCTTGTGAAGGGTGTTGGCGGCGCTGTCGCCGCTCATGAGGCGCTCGCCCGCGAGCATCTCCCAGAGGACGATCCCCATCGCGAAGACGTCCGCGCGCTGATCGATCGCGCCCCCCATCGCGTGCTCGGGCGCCATGTAGGCGACCTTGCCCTTGAGGACGCCGACCTCGGTCTGGGTCGACGACAGCGCCGCCTTGGCGATGCCGAAATCGACCACCTTGGTGTGCCCGTCGTAGGTGACGAAAATGTTGTGGGGGCTGACGTCGCGGTGGATGATCGACAGGGGCGAGCCGTCGTAGTCCTTCAGCTTGTGGGCATGATCGAGGCCATTGAGGGCGTCCGCCACCACGCGCGCGCAGAAGCCCTCCGGCAGGGGGTCCTTGCGCTTGAGAGACTCGCGGATCACCTTGTTCAGGCTCTGGCCTTCGAGGTACTCCATCGCGATGAAGTAGGCGCGGTTGTGCTCGCCTACCTCGTAGGTGTGGACGATGTTGGGGTGGTTCAGGCGCGCCGCCAGCCTCGCCTCGTCGAGGAACATGTCGAGGAAGGCGCGCTCCTCGGCCAGCGCGCCGCGCAGACGCTTGACGACCGCGAGCTTGTTGAAGCCCATCGGGCCGCGCGCGACGGACAGGAACACGTCGGCCATGCCGCCCCGCCCCAGGCTCGCGAAGAGCTGGTATTTGCCAAACGAGATGGAAGGCGACGCCTCCGGCAGGTCGCTCCTCTGCGCGGGTTCGCTCACGGCTCGGCCCTCACCGCCGCGCGAACGACGCGCGCCGCACATGGCGACGCGACGCGGCGACGGCGCCCGCCGCCGCTCTCTTCGTGTCGCGCCGTTTCTGGTGGGCAATTCACTACGAAATTGAGTATCGACGGCATCGCCCGGGGGGTCAAGTCGCCGCCCCTTCGCGCCGCGCTTGACGGACACCTGCGCTGAGAAGTACGGAGTGGCATGGTGCGTCGCTCGTTCTGGGCCCTTCGGCGACTGGCGACCCTCGTCGCGGGCGTCGCCCTCGTCGCCGCGGCGGGCGCGCACGCGCTCGCGATGGACGACGATCGGGCGCTGGCGCTCAGCGCGCTGCGAGAGGTCGAGGCCTCCCCCGCCTCCGCCGAGTTGGCACGCGAGCCCCTCGCCCGGGCCCACGAGGCCCTCGCGCGAGCCGAGCGGCTCCGCGAGGTGCGCGACGAGACCCGCGCGCGCCTGTGCGACGGCCTCGCGCGGCGGTGGGCCGAGACCGCGCGAGACGTGGTCAGCGCGGCGAAGGCCGAGGAGCGGGCGCGCGCGGCACGGCTCAACGCCCTCGACGCCTCCGCGCAGGTGGAGCGCGAGCGCGCGTCGCTGGAGGAGGGGCTAGGTCAGACAGGCCGGCTCAAAGCCCAGCTCGCGGCGCTCGAAGGCGAGTCGAAGCGCCCCGACCGCACGAGCTCCGTCGCGAAGGACGCCCGCGAGGCCGATGCAGGCGCCCCGAAGCGCCCACCGACGAAAGCGCCCGCGAAGCCGACGGGGGCCAAGAAGTGACCCTCGCCCGCATTTCCCCGCACTTCGCGGCCGCCGTGGTCGCGCTGCACCTCGTCGCCTGCGGTGGCACGTCGACGCAACGGGTCGCCGACGTGACCGCGGCCGAGGGGCTCTATGCGAGCCGCGCCGAGGGCGCCCGGCCGCTCGCGCCAACATTCGTCGCCGAGGCCCAGCTCGAGCTCGAGGCGGCACGACGCGCAGTCACCGAGGGCGACGAGCCCACCGCCGCGATCCACGCCCTGCGCTCGGTCGCCGCCATGCAGCGAGCGTTCGTGGTGGCGCGGCTCGCCCGGGCGAAGCAGGAGGAGGCCACGGCCTCGGCCGACGCCGGCGCCGCCGATGGCGCGCTGAAGGCTCTGCGCGCGGAGCGCGCGCGGGTGGACGCCGACGTCGACGACCTCGAGAAGAAGCTCTTCATCGCGCGTGAGGCCGCGCTCCCGGCGGAGAGCGCCGGGGCGGACGCCGCCCGCGCCGCCGCTCGGCTCCGGGCCGCCAGCTCCCTGCTGGCCGAGGCGCGCCTGCTGTGCGGCGCGGCGCACCTGCTCGATCCGTCCCCCCTGCACCCCGCCGCCGCCCTCACGGAGGCCGAGGCTCGCGTGGCTGAGGCGGGCTCCGCCATCGCCAAGGGACCGCCGCCGAAGACCATCAAGCCGCCCGCCCCTGTCTCCGCGTCCGCGGCGCCCCGCGAGCCCATCGACGCCGCCGCCAGGGCCCGCGTCGCGTGCCTCGCCGCGCTCACGCAGGCGCGACGCACGGGGAGCGCGGCGGGCCAGACCGCGGGGACACCCGACCCCGATCTGCTCTTCTCCGAGCTCTCCGCTGCCGCGGCGCAGCGGGGCGCGCCCGGCCCCGTCCGCGACGAGCGTGGCACGATGCTCACGCTCCGCGGCGCCTTCCAAGCCACCGAGCTCACCGAGGCCGGCAAGCAGGCCGTCATGGCCGCTGCGCTCGTCGCGCGCGCGCACCCCGGCGTAGCCCTTCAGGTCGTCGTGCACGAGGCCGACCCCGCGAGCGCCGCGACGAGCGGGAAGCGCTTGGAGGCCGCGCTTCGGCTCCTCGAGTCGAGCGGCGTCGCGAAGGAGCGCATCCGTGGAGACGCGCCGGGGGCGAGCCTCCCGGTCGTCGCGCCCACCGATGCGGCGCGCCGGGCCCGCAACGCGCGATTGGAGCTTGTCTTCGTAGGGCGTTGAAGCCGCCAAGCCTTGGCTAGTCCCCTGGAGTCGTGGTTCGTATCAGAAGTCCGGTCTTCGGTGTCATTCCGAGGAGCGAGGGGGTGCCCCGTTTTCGGCGGCGGCGGGCCCGTCCTCAACTCGGACGTCGTTCCGCGCGGTGGAGGCGGCGCTTTGCGCTCAGGGGACAGTGGTTTCGGGTGTGACCGCGCGAGAACGCCGACCCTCGAACATGAGTATCCTCCCACCGCCGCCGAAAACGGGACACCCCCTCGCTCCCTTGTGGCGAAGGGCCGAGCCGCGCGACTTCTGGAAGGGATCACGCTTCCAGGAGACTAGCCTCTACGGCGAGATGGCGCCCAACACCAGCTTGTAGCCGAAGCCGTAGACCGTGAGGATGTGGGCGGGCTTGTCGGGCGTGCGCTCAATCTTCTTTCGTAGCTTCACGATGAAGTTGTCGACCGTGCGGTTGGTCGGGTGGGCGTCGAGCCCCCAGATGCGCTGGAGGATCTCGTCGCGGCTCACCGCCTGTCCCACGCGCTCCGCCAGGAGCCTGAGGAGCTCGACCTCGTAGAACGAGAGCTGGTGGTCGTCCCCGAAGGCCCGCAGCGTGTGGGCGCCGAGGTTGACCTTCGCCTCGCCGATCTCGAGGAGATCGGGCGCCGCCCCCGGGCGCGCCGCGCGACGAAAGATGGCCCGGATGCGCGCGATGAGCTCATTCACGCTGAACGGCTTCGTGACGTAGTCGTCGGCGCCGGAGTCGAGGCCGCGGATCTTGTCGGTCTCCTGCGAGCGCGCCGTGAGCATCACGATGGGCACCACCGGCGACGCGCGGCGGATCTCCTCGCAGACCGCGTAGCCGTTCATGTCGGGCAGCATCAGGTCGAGGATGATCGCGTCTGGCGCGCCGGACCGCGCGAGGTGCACCCCCTCGCGGCCCGTCCCCGAGGCAAGCACGCGAAACCCCTCGAACTCGAGCGCGTCGCGGAGCCCCATCACGATGTGAGGCTCGTCCTCGATGATGAGGATGGTCTTCTTGGCGTTGCTTGGCAGCGCTTGGCTCACGCCGCTAGATTCTCCGCCAGAGCTCGCCAAATTGCGAGCCCGAAAGGCCTCGTTCGGCCGCCCAGCGGGGCACGGCCGGGCAGGAGTTGGACACGAGAGAGGGCGCGCGAGCCGGAGCCCACGCGCCCTCCTCTCTCCCACCCCTTCGGGCTACTTGCCGCCGTCGGGAGCGGCGCTCGCGCCGCCGAACTGCTGGATGCACTGCAGGTCGGTGAGCGCACCCACCGGCGGGTTACCCGTCGGCGAGAACACGATCGCCTGAGAGCAGGCGCCGATGACCTTCACGGTGTCGGTGTTCTCGACGTAGCACCACCCCGCCGCCGTGTCGCGCGAGCAGGTCTCGCCCGGCTTCTTCACGATCTGGTTGGCCTGGCACACAGTGAGAGTCGTGTCCGCCTTCTGCTCCTTCTGCTTCTCGCGGAACTTCTCGAGGATTTCGGGAGCCGGATCCGTCAAGCCGTACGCCGCGCACTTGTCGCCCTTGTTGGGGAGCGTCTCGAGGATGAGGCAGGAGACCTGCCCCTTGTCGTCACGCGTGAGCTTCTGCGGGAGGCACTGGTTGGCGAGCGCGTTCTTCAGGCGGTCGACGATCGACTTGACCGCGGGCCGGTAGCCGTAGCGCGGGTTGGGCTTGCCGTCGACGTCCTTGGCCTCCTGCTTCTCGGCCGCGCCCTCGCCCGTGGTGAGCGGGCAGAGCGAGCTGATGATGCCCTGGTCCTTCAGCGCGTGGACGACACGGAACTGACGCTGCGTGGGGTACGCCTTCGCGCGGCTCTGCGTGGTCGCGGCGGAGCAGAGCGGCGGGTTCTTCGTGCCGTCGCAGTCGCAGGTCTCCTTGTTCGTGGCGCCGCACTGCACGGGGGCCGCGAGGGGGAAGGTGCAGGCGTACTGGAGGTCTTGGCCCTTCGTGTCCCAGTCGCGCAGCTCCTTGCCGTCGAAGTTCGTGCCCGGCGTCGCGCTCGGCGCGGGCCGGCCGTTGCGCGGCTTGACCGACTGGTCCATGCGCGCGTCCATGCCCTCGAGGTTGTACTTGTCGGGATCGCGACCGATGATCTTGACCCAGTCTTCCTCGGTGACCTTGCTCTTCTCGACGTTGCTCGCGTCGAAGTGGATGAGGTCCTGCGGGACACCCCCGACGACCGCGAAGAACACGAGGTCGGGCGCGCGGCCCCTTCTCGAGGTTGCAGAGGGCGTCGGCGTCGCCGCCGGCCTTCGGCAGGTTCTTGGAGAACAGCGGGTTACGGCACTTGCCCTGCCCGATGTAGTTGCCGTTCGCGTCGTGCTCGGTCACCCGGTCGGGGATCTGGGTCTTGGTGAGGCCGTCGACGTAACGCTTGATGGGGTACTGCGGGTCGACACCGAAGCGCTGCTTCATCTTGTGGAAGCGCACGTTCATGTCGTCGTCGCCCTTGCCATAGAAGCCGTCGTTGTCCTTGCACTTCGCGTCGGCCTGGACCTTGGGGTCGTTCTTGAAGCCGCAGGAGGTGCAGTCGGCGCTGCCGGGATCGGCGTCGCACGCCGAGGTGCCCTTCGGCGCGGTGGAGCCGCCACGGTTGGGCTCGCGCTGCGCGCCGGCGACGCCGACCGAGGCCGGGAACGCCGTGTTCATGAACGCCCAGCCCTGGCCGCCCAGGGCGAGCGGGTCGACCGCCGAGTCGTCCTCGTCGGTGAGCATGACGATCGCGACGAGCGAGTCGGAGCGGAGGAAATCGGCGCGCTGCCGGAGGATGGTCTCGTCGACGCCGTCGTAGCGGGCCGCGTTCGCCTCACGCACGATCTTCGCGTAGGGGTCGGGCTGGACCAGGAAGTGGTACCAGCTCTCGAGGCTGGCCTCGAAGCCGCAGCCGTACTCCTTCACGCCGCCGATGAGACCGGCAAAGGCGCTGTTGAAGTCGGCCAGGGTCGTGTACGGCGTCGAGCCAGCCGACGGCTGCTTGGCCTCGTTGCGCTTCACTCCCGGGAACCAGGAGAGGAAGTTCGAGGGCGACGCGTTGGCGATCGCGGTCTCCTTCGCGCCGGAGCGGTTCAGGAGCTGCCCCTTGTCGTCGTTGTGCG
This sequence comes from Myxococcales bacterium, assembly GCA_016720545.1. Classification (NCBI taxonomy): domain Bacteria; kingdom Pseudomonadati; phylum Myxococcota; class Myxococcia; order Myxococcales; species Myxococcales bacterium. Next base: position 100,297 of record JADKKK010000004.1, on the reverse strand, counting down.
AGTTCAGCGTGGCGTCGGTCGGGTTCTGCGAGTCGGCGCAGGAGTCGGAGCCGAAGCCGCCCATGGCCGACGAGACCACGCCGACGTGGATGTCGACGATGGGCTTGAACTCCGCCTTGCCCGTCTTGCACTCCTTGCCCTCTTCGGCGGCGGGATCGGCGCGGTCGCCCGTGGGCTTGCCGTCGTCGTCGACGCAGTTCGGGGTCACGAGGCTGTTGATGAGGTCGGGGACGGCCTCGCTCAGGATGGCCTGCTTGTCGCCCATGGAGCGCGAGTTGTCGATGACCAAGAGGAGGTCGATCTTGTCGACGGCCGCCTGCTTGACCGTCGTCGTGAAGCTCACCTTCGTGGTGGGCTCCTGCTGCGACACGGGGCGCGAGAGGCAGCCCGCGCCCAGCGCCGTCACCGCACCGCCCACCAACACGAACTTACCGAGCTTGATCAAACCCATCGGGACGCTCCTTGGCGCTTTCACCGAGAAAAACGCAGAAAATCGCGAGAACCTTATCGGAGGCCGGCCCGCCGTGTCAACGCTCGCCACGCGAGCCGTTCAGTGGTGGCACCGGCGCCCTCCCTCTCGAATACTGAAGCACGAACCGGGCCACCGCGCCCGCGACGCAATTTGGGACAGGTGAGGGCTGAAGGGGCTCTCGCGATGAGGGCTCAACCGCGGAACGCCAACCAAGTTGGCTATTTTTTCAACTCCGTTGGCTCAGGCGAGGGCTCGCCCCGGAAGTGCGCGCGGAGCGCCGCCACGTGGCGCCGGTTGACGCCCGGGACGGCGAGCAGCTCTTCGTCGGAGGCCGCTCGCACCGCGCTGAGGGTGCCGAGCCCTCGGAGCAGCGCGGCGCTCGTGGTCTTGCCAAGACCGCGGACGCCGTCGAGGGCCCCGCGCATGCGGCGCGACGTGCCGAGCTTCTCGCGACCTCGGTTGGAGAAGCGGTGCGCTTCGTCGCGCAGGCGGGCGAGGAAAAAGAGGGAGCCCGAGTGGCTCCGCAGGGCGATCGGGTTCTTCTGACCCGGGAGGTACACGCGATCGACGAGGGTATCCCCGAGAACGTTCTCCTTCTCCTTCGCGAGCGCGACGATCGGGAGATCGTGGAGACCCAGGTCGCGCGCGGCCGAGAGCGCCACGGCCAGCTGTCCGCGCCCACCGTCGACCACGAAGAGGTCGGGCAGGTCCCACGCGCCCGCGCCCTCGTGCACCTCGCCAGGCTCCGCGGGCTCCGTCGCCTCGGAGGGCTCCACGGGTTCCGCAGATCTCCCCCTCGCGGCGAGCCCGCGGCGGAAGCGACGCGCCAGCACCTCGTACATGGCGCCGTAGTCGTCCCCCAGAGCGCCCGCGCCGCCCGAGGCCGCGCCCACCGTGCGCACGTGGTAGGTGCGGTACCGGGCCTTGTCCGGCTCACCGTCCGCCATCGCGACCACGGCGCCGACCGTGTCGCCGCCACCGAGGTGGGAGATGTCGCAGCACTCGATGCGCCGCGGGAGCTGCGGCAAGCGCAGGCGCTTCTGGAGCTGGGCGAGGCGCTCGCTCACGTCGTCGGAGGCGCGGCGCTTCTCGGCGAAGGCGTGGCGCGCGTTTTCGTCGGCGAGAGCGAGCAAAGCCGCCTTCGGTCCGCGCTGCGGGTGATGGAGCCGCACCGCTTTGCCAGCGCGCTCGCCGAGCCAGTCGGCGATGCCCTCGGCGGCGTCTGGGAGGGCGCCCACCAGGATCTCCTCCGGCACCGCGCTGGCCTCCGCAATCTCAGGCTCGCGCGCGCCCTCCGGGCGACGCACCTTCGGCGCCTCGGCGTCTCGCCGGTCGTGGCGCGAGTAGTGCTGCGAGAGGAACGCCGCGACGACCTCTTCGTCCGGCACCTCCGCGCCGCGTACGCTGAAGGTCGCCACCCCCGCGAGCTTGCCGTCGCGGACGTGGAGCAGCGCGAGCTCGACGAGGTCGCCCTCGCGGTAGAGCCCGAGCACGTCGCGCGCGCCGCGCTCGACCGTGACCACCCGCTGCTCCTCACGCACCTTGGAGATCGCGTGGAGCTGGTCGCGGTACACGGCGGCGAGCTCGAAGCTCATCGCGGCGGCCGCCTCGCCCATGCGCTGCTGGAGCTCGCTCGAGAGCTCGTCGTGGCGCCCCTCCAGGAAGAGCGCCACGGCGCGCACCTGCTCCGCGTAGAACGCGCGGTCCACCTCGAACACGCACGGCGCCGGGCAGCGCTTGATCTGGTGCTGGAGGCACGGCCGGCGCCGCGAGCCGAGGTCGGCGTCGGTGCACGTGCGGAGCTGGAAGTGTTTGTTGACGAGGTGGAGCGTGCGCCTCGCGGCGGTGGCCGAATGGTACGGCCCGAAGTAGCGCGCGCCGTCGGCGGCGGGGGTGCGCACGACGGTGAGCCGGGGCCACTCGGCGCGCGGCTCGAGCCGGAGCGAGGGGTACTCCTTGTCGTCGCGCAGCTTGATGTTGAAGCGCGGCCGATGCTGCTTGATGAGGAGGTTCTCGAGGATCGCCGCCTCCTTCTCGGACTGCGTGACCAGGGTCTCGAGGTCGGCCACCACGCCGTGCAACAGGGGCACGAAGTAGCGCGTGTCCGAGGTGCTCGCATGGAAGTAAGACCGCACGCGGGCGCGGAGGCTCTTCGCCTTGCCCACGTAGACGACGACGCCGCCCTCGTCCTTGAACAGGTAGACCCCGGGCGTCGTCGGCAGGGCCGCGAGCTTGTCCTCGACCTGACGCGGCAGCACACGCCAAGGCTAGTCCGTGGACCGCGCGGAAGGAACCGGGACTTCTCGGACCGATCGAAGCTCACCGCGCGCCCGACCTCGCGCTGGACCGGGGGCTCAGTCCTCGATGTCGACCGGCGTCCCGTCCGGCACCCGCGCGGCGAGCGCGACGATCTCGTCGTCGTCGAGCGCGACGCAGCCCGCTGTCCAGTCGAGGGTGGTGCATCGTGGGAGTGGCCTGGGTTCCGTGTGAGACTCCAGGGCGCGGCCCCCGTGGCTCCGCGCGCTCTCAGCCCCGTCGGTCAGAGCACCGCGTCGGGCTGCTTGTCCGGATGGGCCGCCTTCACGAACGCGAGCTCCCCCGCGGCCTCCGCGGCGCGCACGACGCGCGCCATGGGGCCAAGATCAACGCCCTGCCGACGCGCGGCGTACACCTGAGGCACGAGGAGACAGTCGGCCATCCCGAACCGCTCGCCGTATACGAACGGCCCGCGAACGCCGTGGGTCTCGAGCTGCTCGAGTCGGTGCTCGAAGGCGCGGAGCCCCTTGCCGATGAAGTGGACCATCCACTCCTTCTGCGCCGCGGCGTCCTCGGAGACGCGACGGAGAACGTTCAGGTTCTGCAGCGGTTGAACGCCCGCGTTGATGATCTCGCAGAGCGCCCGGACGCGCGCACGCTCCGTGGGGGTCTTCGGCAAGAGCGCCGGCTCGGCGTGCAGCTCCTCGAGCAGCTCGAGGATGGCCATCGATTCGATGAACGCCTCGCCGCCGAGCTCCAGCGTGGGGACGTAGCCAGTGGGCGAGACGCTTGTGTAGTCTGCATGCAACTGCGCGCCGGTCAGCAGGTTCACCGGGTGCGTCGCGTAGTCGAGGCCCTTGGCCCCGAGGGCGATGCGGACACGGTAGGAGCAGGACGAGCGCCAGTAGCCGTGGAGGACGATCGAGGACATGGGCGCGAGTGTGCCGCGATCGCCGCGCGAGGGGAAGCGCCGCGCGAGTGAGTCACCGCGAGACGCGGAGCGTGGATGCGCGTAGCCTCGCGTTCGTGACGTCACGAAGCGAAGCCCCCTCCGGTCCGCGAGTCATCCCATGGGTCGTCTCGGGGCTCACCTCACTCGGCGCTGGCCTCCTCGCCGGCCCGCTCGGCCTCGCTTTCGCCGCGACCGCGATCGCCGACGTGGTGGGGCCCGTGCTCAAGGTGGGCGGTCTCTGCCTGCTCTCGTTCGGGGTCTTCCAGCACCTCTGGGGCCCGAAGGCGGCCGCGGCCCCGGCGCCGAGGCGCCCGCAGACCGCGGACATGCCCAGCGCCGACGCGCCGCAAGAGCTCGAGCTGCTCCGCCGAGAGCTCGCCAGCATCATGCAGGCCCCGCAGCCCGACATGATCGCCTTCGTCGACGCGCTCCTCCGCGGCGCGGTGCGCGTCCGGGCCTCCGACGTGCACCTCCACCCCCTCGAGGGCGGCACGGACATTTCCTACCGCGTGCACGGCGTGCTCACCGAGGTGATGCGCTTCCCCCGCGAGCAGCACAAGCAGCTCGTCTCGCGCCTCAAGGTGCTGTCGCGCATCACGATCTTTCACACCGATCGGCCCCAGGACGGCCACTTCGTGCTCGACCTCAGCGCGGGCACCGCCGACATCCGGGTCTCGGTGCTGCCCACCAACCACGGCGAGCGCGTGGTGCTCCGCCTGGGCAACGTGGGGGTCGCCCTCCCCGACCTCGGCAATATCGGGATGCCGGAGCCGCTCCTCGGGCGGCTCCGCGCCCTCTGCGATCGGCCCCAAGGCATCATCTTTCTCACGGGGCCGACCGGCAGCGGCAAGACGACCACCATCTACGCCGCGCTCGCTCACATCAAGGAGTCCCGCCGGCAGACCACCCAGATCGTCACCATCGAGGATCCGGTGGAGTACGACGTGCCTTTCCTCACCCAGACCCAGGTGAACAACCAGGTGGGGCTTACGTTCGCCGCGGGGCTGCGCTCCATCCTTCGCCAGGATCCGAACGTGATCATGGTGGGCGAGATCCGCGACGCCGAGACCGCGCACATCGCCGTGCAGGCGGGCCTGACGGGCCACCAGATCGTCACCACGGTGCACGCGGAGTCCGCCGCCGGCGCGTTCAACCGCCTCATCGAGATGGGCGTGGAGCCCTTCCTGCTCGCGTCGGCGTCGTTGGCGAGCGTGTCCCAGCGGCTCGTTCGCGCCCTGTGCGAGCATTGCCGAAGGCCCACGCCCTGCACGGCGGACGAGACCAACCAGCTCGACCGCCTCGGGGAACCCGCGGAGGGGTTCTTCACCGCCCCGGGCTGCGAGCACTGCGACCACACCGGCTACGCGGGCCGCCTCGCCTTCTTCGAGATGCTCGAGGTGACCGACGAGGTGCGGGAGCTCATGAACACCAAGGTGCCCACCGCACATATCCACGCCGCCGCGATCGCGGGGGGCATGGTGCCGCTCGTCCACGCGGGGCTGCAGCTAGCGCGGCAGGGGAGCACCTCGCTGCGGGAAGTGCTGCGCGTCGCCGGATAGCACCGCGCGCTCGCCGGACGGAGCCAGGAGGGGCCGTTCGGCCAGAATTTCGTCCGCTCGGGCGGCCCGATCGTGCGACTATGCCCGGAACGTGCAGCGACAGACGACACGACGCAGGAGGTCAACGAGATGCATCTCGCGGTGAACGCCCGCGGCGTCGGGCCGAGGGCCTCACGCGGCGAGCGGCCGACGGATGAGCGGACCGCGGCCGCCCGGCGCCACGGCGTCTCCGGGGCCGCAGCGCGCCGCCCCCGCGCGGGCGTCCTGAGCCTCCGCGCAAGCCACGGCGTGGGCCCGGTGGCGCCACCTCCACGAGGCCAGGAAGGCTCCCTGTAGCGTCTCGGCCGCGCCAGCGTGCGGGCCCAGCCCCCCACGGCTCGTCCCGCGCCGGTCCGAAGTCAACACGCGGCTCGCTGCCCCTCCATCCATTCGCTCCCCTCTTTCGAGTATCACGGACATGAAGATCTTGGTCACTGGCGGCGCAGGCTTCATCGGCGGTGCCGTCGTCCGCAACCTCATCGCGAACACCCTCCACGACGTCGTGAACGTCGACTGTCTGACGTACGCGGGCAACCGCGACTCGCTGGCGTCCGTCGCCGACGCGGCTCGGTATCGCTTCGAGAAGGTCGACATCACGGATCGCCGGGAGCTCGAGCGGGTCTTTCACGAGCACCGGCCCGACGCGGTCATGCACCTCGCGGCCGAGTCTCACGTGGACCGCTCCATCGAGGGGCCCAGCGCGTTCATCCAGACCAACGTCGTCGGCACCTACACGCTCTTGGAGACCGCACGCGCCTACTGGCAGGGCCTCGACGCGGCCGCCAAGGCCTCGTTTCGGTTCCACCACGTGTCTACCGACGAGGTCTACGGCGACCTGGACGAAGGCGCCCCTCCCTTCACCGAGGCCACTCCCTACGCGCCAAGCTCGCCGTACTCGGCGACCAAGGCGGCGAGCGATCACCTCGTGCGCGCGTGGCACCGCACCTTCGCGCTGCCTACCGTCGTCTCCAATTGCTCGAACAACTACGGCCCGTTTCACTTCCCCGAGAAGCTCGTGCCGCACATGATCCTGAACGCCTTGAAGGGGAAGCCGCTGCCCGTGTACGGCAACGGCCAGCAGGTGCGGGACTGGCTCTACGTCGACGACCACGCGCGCGCCCTCACGCGGGTCGTGGAGCGCGGCGCCGTCGGCAGCACGTACAACATTGGTGGCCACAACGAGCTGCGCAACCTGGAGGTCGTGCACGCCATCTGCGATCTCCTGGAGGAGCTCGCGCCGGCGCGAAAGCTCGCCACGGTCGCCGCGTACCGAGACCTCATCACTTTCGTGACGGACCGGCCGGGTCACGACAAGCGCTACGCCATCGACGCCGGCAAGATCGAGCGCGACCTCGGGTGGCGCCCCGAGGAGACCTTCGCGACCGGGATGCGGAAGACGGTTCAGTGGTATCTCGAGAACGAGCCCTGGTGGCAGCGAGTCCTGAACGGCGAGTACCGGCTCGGACGCATGGGGATCGCCCATCACGAGGAGACACGGCATGAGTAGCGATTCACGGTTCAAGGGCATCGTGCTGGCCGGCGGCTCGGGGACGCGCCTGCACCCGATCACCAAGGGTGTCTCGAAGCAACTCTTGCCCGTCTACGACAAGCCGATGATCTACCACCCAATCTCGGTGCTGATGCTCTCCGGGATTCGCGAGATCTTGGTGATCTCGACGCCGGAGGACCTGCCGGCGTACCGGCGCCTGCTCGGCGACGGCGGCTCCTTTGGTATTACCCTCTCGTATGCCGAGCAGCCTCGACCGGAGGGCCTGGCTCAGGCGTTCCTGATCGGCGGCTCTTTCATCGGCGAGAGCCCGGTCTGCCTCGCGCTCGGCGACAACGTCTTCTACGGGCAGTCCTTCGGTTCGCAGCTGCGGGCCGTCGCGGCGCGCGAGTCGGGGGCCACCGTCTTCGGGTACCGCGTCTCCGACCCGCATCGCTTCGGCGTGGTCGACTTCGACGCCGAGGGAAAGGTGACGTCCATCGAGGAGAAGCCCGCGGCGCCTCGGTCGAACGTCGCCGTCACGGGCCTCTACTTCTACGACAACGACGTGGTCGGCATCGCCCGCAGCATCAAGCCCTCGGCGCGGGGTGAGCTCGAGATCACCGAGGTCAACAACGCCTACCTGCGGCGAGGCACGCTGCGTGTCGAGCTCCTCGGCCGAGGCTTCGCCTGGCTCGACACCGGAACTCACGACTCGCTGATGGAGGCCTCTTCCTTCGTGCAGACCATCGAGAAGCGTCAAGGCATGAAGATCGCGTGCCTCGAGGAGATCGGGTATCGCAACAAGTGGCTCAGCGCGGAGCAACTGCTCTCCATCGCCCATGAGCTCGGAAAAACCAGCTACGGCACCTACCTTCGCCAACTCGTCGAGAGCCCCTACCCATGCGAGTGATACCGACCACCATCCCCGACGTGCGGGTCTTCGAGCCGCGCGTCTTCGGCGACGCCCGCGGCTTCTTCTTCGAGAGCTTCAACCAGAAGGCTTTTCGCGACGCGACGGGCGGCGACTTCGAGTTCGTCCAAGACAACCACTCTCGTTCCACGCACGGCACGCTACGCGGGCTCCACTATCAACTCCAACAGGCGCAGGGAAAGCTCGTCCGCGTGACGAGCGGCCGCGTCTTCGACGCGGTGGTCGACATGCGCGCGTCGTCGCCGACGTTCGGGAAGTCGTTCGGCGTCGAGCTCAGCGCCGACAACCGGCTTCAGCTGTGGGTGCCAGCGGGCTTCGCGCACGGCTTCCTCGTCCTCTCCGACAGCGCAGACTTTCTCTACAAGACCACCGACTACTACCATCCGCAGTCGGAGCGGACCCTCATGTGGAGCGACCCACAGCTAGGCATCGACTGGCCGCTCGGCGGCGTCCAGGGAGACCTCGTCATCTCCGACAAGGACCGGCGAGGCGTCGCGCTCGCGGACTGCGAGACCTATCCATGAACGTGAGAGTGAGCCCCGAAGGGGCGAACCAAGGTCGATGGCGTGCCCGAGCTAAAGGCGAGGTCTCGCCATGAAGTTCCTCGTCACGGGCGCGAGCGGGCAGGTGGGCTGGGAGCTATCGCGGTCGCTGCTGCCCCTCGGGGAGGTCATCGCGGTCGACCAGCCGGAGCTCGACCTGAGCCGGCCCGAGTCCATTCAGCCGACCCTCGACACGCTCCGGCCCGACGTCATCGTCAACGCGGCGGCGTACACCGCCGTCGACAAGGCCGAGACGGACGAGGCGCTCGCGACCACGGTGAACGGCCACGCCGTCGGGGAGCTCGCCGGGTGGGCGCGGCGGAACAAGGCGCTCGTGGTGCACTACTCGACCGACTACGTCTTCGACGGCACCGGCGTCGCCCCTTATGTCGAGTCCGCCGAGACCCACCCGATCAACGCCTATGGCCGCAGCAAGCTCGCGGGCGAGCGGGCGCTCGCGCAGGTAGGGTCGGAGTTCCTCTGCCTGCGAACCTCTTGGGTGTACGCGAACCGCGGGAGCAACTTCTTCCTGACGATGCTGAGGCTCGGCCGGGACAGGGAGCACCTGCGGGTCGTGGCAGACCAGCTCGGCACGCCGAACTGGGCGCCGAGCATCGCGGACGTCACCGCGCAGATCCTCGCCAAGGCGACCGCCCGGCGCCTCGACGGGCGCTTCGTCTCCGCCATCTACCACCTGTCGGGACGTGGTATCTGCAGCTGGCACCACTTCGCGGAGCGAATCTTCGAGGGGGCCAGGTCGAACGGCCACCCCCTGAAGGTGGCGGAGGTCGTGGCGATTCCCGCGAGCGAATACCCCACGCCGGCCTCACGGCCTGCCTACTCCGGACTATGTGGGGATGCTCTGGCGAATGACTATCAGGTCCAGCTCCCCGACTGGCGGGCCATGCTGGCGCAAGCGATCAAGAATTTGAGTAAGGACAGGCCATGACACGCATTCTAGTCACCGGCGGCGCTGGTTTCATCGGTTCGCACCTCTGCGATCGCCTGGTAGCCCAGGGGCACGATGTCACCGTCGTTGACAACTTTTCGTCCGGATCCCGGGCCAACTTGGCGGGCATCGCCAAGGACCTGAAGATCATCGATCTGCCCATCGAGAAGCTGTCGACGATCAAGAGTGAGCTCGCCGGCACCACGCGGATCTATCACTTGGCAGCGCTCATCAGCGGGTACGACTCGCTGTACGATCCCGACGCCTACGTGAAGGTCAACATCGACGGCCTCACCCGGGTGCTCGAGGTGGCGAAAGACCTCGAGAAGCCGCGCATCGTCTTCGCGTCGAGCTCCACGGTGTACGGGAACCAGCCCGTGCCCGAGATGACCGAGCAGACCCGGCCGAATCCTCAGACGATGTACGCGCTCTCGAAGCTCACCGGCGAGTACATGCTGGCGATGTACAAGGACCTGTTCGACTACACCCACGTCTGTCTGCGGTTCTTCAACGTCTACGGGCCGCGCCAGAGCCCGAGCCACCCGTACGCCAACGTGACGTGCAAGTTCAGCCACGCGGCGGCGCACAATCAGGGGGTCAAGCTCTACGGGGACGGGAAGCAGAGCCGCGACTTCGTATACGTCGACGACGTCGTGGAGTCGATGCTGGCCGTGTCGGAGACGTCCAAGGACACGCTCTACAACGTCGGCACAGGCAAAGACGCGTCCATCCGACAGCTGCTCGACGAGGTCCAGCGGCTCGCGACGTCGCCACTCCCTGTCGAACAGTGCGATCCGTGGCCCAACGACATCATGGCGATTCGGGCGAACATCACCCGCCTCACGGAGGAGACCGGGTTCGCACCGGGGGTCGCCCTGCGCGAAGGCCTGGCGCGCACCGTCGCCTACTTCCAAGGGACTCCATGAAGGAGCCACAGGTTGGGTTGGCGATCTCGACCTTCAGGCAGGACGCGGTGGTCTGCGCGCTGCTTGACTGCGTCCAAGAGGAGTGTGCCGATCTCTTCCGTACCATCATCATCGTCGACTCTCAGGGGAGCGGGGCGATCGCGGCGCACATCAAGGAGCGCGGCTACACGAACGTCATTCTGCGGGACTCCGACAGGAACCTGGGCTCGGCGGGAAACCTCTCGCTCCGCCTGAAGATCGCGGCGGAGGAGGGGCTCGACTACGTCTACGCGGTCAACCACGACGGCACCGTGGATCGAGACACCGTGACCAAGCTCGTCGCGTTCGTCGCGACGCACGACCGGGTGGGCGCCGCCTATCCGATGCGCTTCATGCGCGGTCGCAATCGGTACGACTTCACGGGCATCATGAGGCTGCCCATGCCCATCCACGTGGGGAACGGTCTGGAGAAGTCCGAGAGCCCCGTCGACGTCTACTGGGCGAGCAGCAACGGGGCGCTCTATGGCTTGGAGCCGGTGCGGGAGGGGCTCTTGCCCTGGGGCGACCTATGGATGGGCTGGGAGGACCTCGGCTACGGGTGGCTGCTCGAGCGCAAAGGATGGAAGCAGGTGCTCGTCCCGGGGACGCACTTCGACGACAACTACGAGTTTGCCGCGCGGACCTTGGGCCGCCCCGTCGTCATCGCGGACAAGCCCGCGTGGTATGCGTACTACGGGACCCGAAATCTCATCCTGGTCGCACGCCGCACGGAGTCGGCGCCCACCGACTACCTGGGAGTCGCGGCGCGAATCCTCGTCGAGGTGGGGCTGACGACGGCCTTCAAGAAGAACAAGCTGACTCGCCTCCGCTACATCGCAGCCGGCCTCCGAGACGGTTTCGCCGACCGGGCTGGAAAATGGCGCGTCCCCTAGCTAGTCCCCTGGAGTCGTGGTTCGTATCAGAAGTCGGGTCTTCGGTGTCATTCCGAGGAGCGAGGGGGTGCCCCGTTTTCGGCGGCGGCGGGCCCGTCCTCAACTCGGACGTCGTTCCGCGCGGTGGAGGCCGCGCTTTGCGCTCAGGGGACAGTGGTTTCGGGTGTGACCGCGCGAGAACGCCGACCCTCGAACATGAGTATCCTCCCACCGCCGCCGAAAACGGGACACCCCCTCGCTCCCTTGTGGCGAAAGGCCGAGCCGCGCGACTTCTGGAAGGGATCACGCTTCCAGGAGACTAGTCTCCTGTCACAGAGATTCGCGAACCAACTGTATCAGCGGCGTGGTCGCTACGGACGCGATGGGCGAAGCGGGCAATGCTGGCGAGGGGCGCGCGTGGTGGCTCATGGAACGCGTGAGCCGCGCACTGGGGGGTCCGACGACCCCCAGTGACGGACTACTTCTTGATGAGCGTGAACTCGACGCGGCGGTTCTTTCCGCGGCCTTCGGGGGTCGTGTTTTCGGCGACCGGCTTGCTGGGCCCGTAGCCCTTGGCCTCGAAGCGGTTGGCCGCGAGGCCCTTGCCCACGAACCAGGCCTTCACGGACTCGGCGCGCTTCTGCGAGAGCGTGGTGTTCGTCTTGTCGTTTCCGACGTTGTCGGTGTGGCCGCCGATCTCGACGCGGAGCTCGGGGTGCTTCTTGAAGACCTCGGCGGCCTTCTCGAGCACCGGGAACGACTTCGCGTCGAGCGCGGGAGAGCCGGTCTTGAAGACCACGCCCTCGATGGAGCCCGAGAAGCTCGCCACGTCGGCGGGGATCTCGTCGGGGCAGCCGTCATCGTCCTCGTAGCCGTTCTTGGTCTCCGCCTTGTCGGGGCACTTGTCGGCGGAGTCCATCACGCCGTCGCCGTCGCGGTCGCCGTCGGCGACGATCACGGGGGTGCCGGTCACCGGGCAGCCACCGTTCTGCGAGGGACCGGCCTGGTTCGGGCAGCGGTCTTGAGAGTCGGGGACGCCGTCGTAGTCGGAGTCGTTCGAGAACGACGTCTTTGTGTCGGAGGCCTCGAACCTCCCGGTGAACACCGGCCGGCACGAGCGATTCTCGAGCCGCGACTCGTAGGCGCCGCACACGTCGATGCACGCCTTGCTCTCGGGTGAGGGCACGAAGGTGGCGCCCCAGGCCGCGCTCATGCCGCTCGAGTCGACGCGACAGACGCACGAGCACTTGCCGAGCTGGGTGGTGGTGGGGTCGTCCGGTGGCGCGCTCTCGCAGCCCGCTGCCATGAACGCCGCGACCGCCGTGAGCAAGGCGAGCGCCGGAAGAGCCACGTGCGAGGAGAGCGATGGAGTTCTACGTGCGTACAATGTGCGTCCCACCCTTTCGGATCGCGGACCGTACTTTCCTCGGCCGCGGCCTGCAAGGGTCTCGTGCGCGAGTCACCTCGGGTGAGGCCCGTGCGCCGCGAGCCAGGTCACGGCGAGCGCCACGGCGGCGAGCACCGCGCACGCCACATGGCGGAACGCTCGGCCCCGCGCCCCGCTCGGCCACTGCGTGGTCCCACCGGGCACCGCGACGTCGACCCGCGCGCATCCCCGCGGGCCCTCGCCGACGGAGCACACGCGCACCCGACACAGGACCTGCGTGATCGGGCTCCCGTGGCCGAAGGGAGTCGACACGCGCAGCTCGACCCCCTCGGCGGAGAGCCCGCGCGGCAGGGTGAGGTCGAAGGCGCGCTCGTCCGGCGAAGCGCCGAGCCTGAACGCCCCGGCGCGCTCGCAGCCGTCGCACCCGCCGCCGTCGCACCGCGCGCAGACCGCCCGCGCGGGGGCGTGGACGCGCACGGTCGCCCCGTCCCGCGCCCAGTCCGGCGGGACGGCGAGCTCGATCCGCACGCGGGGACCGGGATCGAGGTCCAGCGCCTGTCGGTCGAGGGTGCGAGCGAGCTCGGCCACGGCCCCACTCGTACATCGTTTCCGGCGGTCGCGGGGCTTGGGCGGCGGTCGGGCGAGGGGACATCGCGCCGCCACGGTGGTACGGGGGTGCGCTATGGCGGAAGGACCCAAGAGCGAGCGCGGCGACGACGAGGCCGCCGCGACCGAGGAGCGCCTCCGCTTCCCGCCCGAGCTGCCTATCTCCGCGCGGGTGCTCGACATCGCTCGCGCGATCGACGCGCACCCCGTGGTCATCGTGGCGGGCGCGACGGGTTCTGGCAAGACGACCCAGCTCCCCAAGATTGCCCTCGCCATGGGGCGCGGCCTCGACAAGCGCATCGGCATCACGCAGCCACGGCGGCTCGCGGCGAGCACCGTCGCCGCGCGCATCGCCGAAGAGCTCCAGACCACCGTCGGCGCCGACGTGGGCTACAAAGTGCGCTTCGACGACCGCACGTCGCCCGGCACGTACGTGAAGCTGATGACCGACGGCATCTTGCTGGCGGAGATCGCGTCCGATCCGCTGCTCGAGGCGTACGACACGCTCATCGTCGACGAGGCCCACGAGCGCTCCCTCACGATCGACTTCTTGCTGGGGTACCTGCACCGCATCCTCCCGCGACGCCCCGACCTCAAGGTGGTCGTGAGCTCCGCCACGCTCGAGACCGCGCGCTTCTCGGCGCTGTTCGGCGGCGCGCCGGTGATCGAGGTCGAGGGGCGCACGTTCCCCGTCGACGTGCTCTACGCCCCGCCACGCGACGAGGCCGATCTCGCGGAGGCCGTCGCGGACGCCGTGGTGGACGTGACCGCGCTCGACCCGCGCGGCGACATCCTCGTGTTCCTCCCGGGCGAGCGCGAGATCCGCGAGACCGAGCAGGAGCTCCGCGCGAGAGACCTGCGGCACACGGTCGTGCAGCCCCTCTACGCGCGCCTCACCGCGGCAGAGCAAGCCCGCGCGTTCAAGACGCTGCCCCAGCGGCGCGTCGTTCTCGCGACGAACGTGGCCGAGACGTCGGTCACGATCCCCGGCATCGTGTACGTGGTGGACACGGGCCTCGCGCGACTCTCCCGCTACGAGGCGCGGTCGGGCACCACCTCGCTGCACGTGGAGGGCATCTCGCAGGCGAGCGCGGAGCAGCGAAAGGGGCGCTGCGGCCGCGTCCGCGCCGGCGTGTGTGTGCGCCTCTACGACGAGGCGAGCTACGCGGCGCGACCGGCGTTCACCGATCCGGAGATCAAGCGCACCGGGCTCGCCGGCGCGATCTTGCGTATGAAGGCGCTGGGCCTCGGCGACCTCGAGAGCTTCGCGTTCCTCGATCCGCCCTCGCCGCGCGCCGTCACCGAGGGCTACCGCGTGCTCGACGAGCTCGGGGCCCTGGGGCCGCACCGCGAGCTCACGCCGCTGGGCGCACGGCTCGCGCGCTTCCCTGTCGATCCGCGAATAGGTCGGATGATTCTGGCGGGGCTCGAGCTCGGCTGTCTCCGCGAGGTGCTGATCGTCGCCGCGGGCCTGTCGGTCCAAGACCCGCGCGAGCGACCCCGCGACGCGCAGCAGCGGGCCGACGAGCTCCACCGTCGCTTCCGCGACGAGCGCTCCGACTTCGTGGGCCTCCTGCGCCTGTTCACGTTCGTGCGCGAGGCCGAGGGCAAGGGGCGCGCGCAGCTGCGGCGGGTCTGCAAGGAGAGCTTCCTCTCGTACGTGCGCGTGCGCGAGTGGTTCGAGGTGCATCGCCAGCTCGAGGAGGTGGCGCGAGAGCTGACGGACGCACCGCCTCCCCGCGCGGCGAGCGCCGACACCCGCCGCGCAGGCCGGCGCGGGGGCGACGCTCCGCGGCCTCGAGCGGCGACCCCGGGCGACGAGCGGCGTGGACCGCGCGCGCGGCGCGAGGGCGAGAGCGAGGGCGAGGCCGACGCGACCGCGAACGACGGTCTCCACCAAGCGCTCCTCACCGGCCTGCTCTCGAAGGTGGGGCAGTGGAACCCGGAGGCGCGGGTGTACCTCGGCGCCAAGCAGACCCGCTTCGTCGTCCATCCGTCCTCGGCCCTCGCGAAGCGACCGCCTGCCTGGCTCATGGCGCACGAGCTCGTGGAGACCTCGCAGCTCTTCGCGCGCAGCGCCGCGCGGCTCGAGCCCGAGTGGCTCCTCAGCGCCGGCGCGCACCTGCTGAAGAGGTCGTACGGCGAGCCCCACTGGTCCGAGCGCGCCGCCAAGGCCCGCGTGAAGGAGCACGTCACGCTCTTCGGGCTCACGCTCTTTCGCGACCGCACGGTCGACTACGCCGACGTGGAGCCCGCGAGGGCACGCCTCATGTTCCTCGACCACGCGCTCGTGCGCGGCGAGTACCAGACGAAGGGCGCGTTCGCCGCCGCGAACGGAGCCCTCCTGGAGGAGGTGGCCCGCCTCCGCGCGAAGGCGCGGCGCAGCGACATGCTCGCCGACGACGACGCGCTGCTCGCCTTCTTCGACGCGCGCGTCCCGCGCGACGTGCTCGACGGGAAGGCCTTCGAGGCCTGGATCGCGACCGCGGAGCGCGACGATCCGAGCGCGCTCGTCCTGCAGCTCGAGGACGTGCTCGTGGGCGACAGGTCCCTCTCCGAGGCCGACTATCCCGACGCGCTCACGCTGCACGGCGCGCGGGTGCCCCTCAGCTACCTGTTCGATCCGTCGTCGGAGCGCGACGGGATCACGCTCTCCATCCCGCTCGTCCTCGTGCCCCAGCTCGACCCGGGTGAGCTCGACTGGACCGTTCCCGGCTGGCACGAAGAGAAGGTCGCCGCGCTCCTCTCCGATCTCCCTCGCGCCGTGCGCCGGGAGCTCGGCCCCACCGCCGAGCTCGCGCGCGCCGTCGCGCCTCGGCTCGTGCCCTTCGACGGCGCCCTGCTCCCCGCGCTGACGCGCGCCGTCGAGGCCGAGACCGGCTTCTGGATCCCCGAGGGCTCGTTCCGCCCCGAGGTGCTGCCCGGATATCTCCGGTGCACGTGCAGGCTCCTCGACGAACGAGGGCATGTGCTGGCCGAGAGCCGCGACGCGAGGGAGCTGCTCGAGCGGTACGGCGCGAAGGCCCGCGAGACCTGGAAGCGGGCGGCGCCCGCCAGCACGCTCGAGCGCACAGGCCTCACGCGATGGGACGGGGACCTCGGCGATCTGCCCGAGGTGGTCACGCGCGTGGTCGCGGGCACCGAGCTCCGGAGCTACCCGGCGGTCGTGGACCGGGGTGCATCGGTCGACATCGCGCTCCGCGAGTCCCGGACGGCCGCGGAGGCGGAGACCCGGGGCGGGGTCCGCAGGCTGCTCGCCCTCGGCGCGAAGGGGGCGCTCTCCGGGATCGCCTCGCGCCTCCCGCCGCCCCCCACGCCCGAGAGCGGCGCGCCGCTCTCCCGTGCCGAGGTCGAGGCCTTCCGCGCGGCCCTAATAGACAAGATCGTTGACGACGCGTTTCGCCTCGCGGAGAGCCCCATCCCGCGGACCAAGGTCGCGTTCGACGCGTTGTCTTCGGGCGGCCTGCGCGAGCTCGAGCCGAGCGCGCGCCGGGTCGCCGCGACGATCACGGCGGTGACCAGCGAGCTCGCGAGCGCGCAGAAGGCGCTGCGCTCGGCCTCGCAGCACCCGAGCGGCAAGCTGGCGAGCGCCGACACGCGGGCACAGCTCGCCGAGCTGCTCGGGCCGGGCTGGGCTCGGACCCTCCCCCTCGCCCGGCTCGCCCACATGCCTCGCTACCTGCGGGCCCTCCGAGTGAGGCTCGACCGCGCGCTCGCGGATCCGCGAAAGGACGCCGCCAAGCTCGAGCCGTTCGCGCCCGTGTGGGTCACGTTCCTCGCGAAGCGCTCCACGGCGCGCGAGCTGGACGCGGTCGACGCCCTCAGGTGGGACCTCGAAGAGCTGCGCGTGGCGATCTTCGCGCCCGAGCTGCGGCCCGTGGGCTCGGTGTCGCTCGCGAAGGCCAAGGCGGCCCTGGCAGCCCTCCGCTGACGCGCGTTCCGGAGGACGGCGCGAGCGCGTCTCGCCTACCCTCCAGCCCCATGTCGCACGTCGTTTTCATCGCCCCCCGCTTCCTGGAGACCACGAACCGCACCCTCGCGGCCTTCGCCCGCACCGAGGGCGTGACGCTGAGCGTGATAAGCGAGGACCCCGAGGCGTCGATCCCCCGCGCGATCGCCCCGCGCGTGGCCGGCCACTACCAGGTGAAGCGCTCGCTCGACGCCGCCGAGCTCACGGTCGCCGCGCGCGCGATCACGAGGGGCGTCGGCCGCGTCGACCGGCTCGCGGGCGCGCTCGAGCAGCTCCAGACGCCCATGGCCGAGGTGCGCGACGCGCTCGACATCGAGGGCCTGCGGGGCGAGACCGCGCGGCGCTTTCGCGACAAGGACCACATGAAGGCCGTGCTCCGCGCGCACGGCGTGCCCGTCGCGAAGAGCCTGCTCGCGCGCTCGCCGCGTGAGCTCTGGGAGGGTCTCCAGACGCTCGGCTTCCCCGCCATCGTGAAGCCACGGGCCGGCCTCGGCGCGCGCGCGACCTTCCGCGTCAGCTCGCCCGACGACGCCCGCGCGCTCGCCCGGCAGGGAGTCGTGCCGTCGGCCCAGCAGCCGCTCCAGCTCGAGGAGTTCGTCCGCGCGAGCGAGCTCACGTGCGAGACGGTCACGGTGCGCGGCCACGCGGTGTGGCGCAGCGGCGCGCGCTACCTGCCGAGCCCGCTCGAGGTGCTCGAGACCCCGTGGATCCAGTACTGCGTGCTCCTGCCCCGCGAGGCCGACGACCCGACGTTCACGCGGTTCGCGCCGACGAACGACGCGGCGCTCTCCGCGCTGTTCGGACGCTGGGCGAGCACGGCGGCGGGCACGGCGCTGACGCACATGGAGTGGTTCCTCCGCGACGACGGCTCGGCGCTGGTCAACGAGGTCGGCGCGCGGCCGCCGGGGGTGCTCATCATGCCGCTCATGAGCCTCGCGCACGAGACCGACCTCGTCGCCGACTGGGCGGCCCTGATCGCCCACGATCGCTTCGCGCCCAAGGAGCGCCGCTGGGCGGCGGGCGCCGCGTTCTTTCGCGGGCAGGGCCCGGGCCAGCGCGTCGTCCAGGTCACCGGCGTCGAGCGCGCCGTCGAAGAGGCGGGCGACGCGCTGGTGGAGCTTCGCGCGCCGCGCCCTGGCATGGCCCGCGCGGAGAGCTACGAGGGCGAGGGGTGGGCGACCGTGCGCTCGCCGACGACGGAGGGCGCGAAGCGGGCGCTGCGCGCCCTCATCGAGAACGTCCAGGTGCGCTACGGCTGAGCCGACCGCGGCGGGCTCGCTGCCGCGCGGCGCTGCGGGATCGACGGCGCCAGACCGCGGATGCGCGTACGCTGCCGCCCCATGACCCCCTCCATCAAGCTCACCTACTTCGACGCACCCGTGAGCCGCGGCGAGGAGTGCCGCCTCGCGCTCCACCTCGCGGGCCTCGACTTCGAGGACGACCGCATCAAGTTCGCGGACTGGCCGGCGCTGAAGCCGACCACGCCGTTCGGCGCGATGCCCGTGCTCACGCTCGCCGGGCAGGCGCTCGCCCAATCGAACGCGATCCTCACGCTCATCGGCCGCCGCCACGGGCTCCACCCGAAGGACGACCTCGAGGCCGCGCGCCACGAGGCGCTCATGTCGCACTGCGAGGATCTCCGGGCGAACGTGGGCCCCACTCTCCGCATCAAGGACGAGGACGAGAAGCGACGCGCGCGCGAGCAGCTCGCGGCCGTGTACTTGCCGGCGTGGGCGGGGTTCACGGAGGCGCAGCTCCGCGACGGCCCGTTCGTCGGCGGTGACGCCGTCCACGTCGTCGACCTCAAGCTCCACATGGTGGTGCGGTGGTTCAAGAGCGGTAGCGTCGACCACGTCCCCGCGACGGTGTTCGACCCATTCCCGAAGCTCGTGCGGGTGCACGACGCCGTGCGCGACCACGCGGGCGTGAAGGCCTGGTACGCGAAGGGCTGACCCAAGAACCTCGACGCGCGCTCACTCCTCGGGGAGCACGACGAAGTCGCCGAGCGAGAACGCGGCGCCGTTCACCCGCGCCTCCACGGCGTGCACGCCGGGCCGCGGGACCCGTGTAGAGTGCACGGCCAGCGACACGGTCTTCGCGAGCTCGACGCGCGCCCCCGCGTCGAGCTCGACGCGCGCGACGTTGAACACCTTCGCCCGCGCGTCGCCGCGCGCCTTGACGAAGAGCACGGCGAGGTCGACCCGGAGCGCCTGCGCCGCGGTCGCCTCGCTCACGAGGGTGAACGTGACGCGCACCTTGCCCCCAATGGGCGTGCGCGGGGGCTCGAACCTCACCTTGGCGACGCGGAGGCGAGGGCGCGCGCCATGGCCGAGGAGATCGAGCGCGCCGGCCTCCCCGCGCTTGGCCGCGCTGCGCAGCGCGTGCTGCACGAGCGCGCGACGGGCGGCCGAGGCGCCGATGAGCCACGCGCGGCACGTGTCGAAGAGGAGCGCGGGCCGCGCCTTGCCGAGGTCGTTCAGGTGGTTCGCGACGCTCCGTCGGACGACGGGCGTGGGGTCGTCCTTCAGGCGCTCGAGCAGCGGGAGCAGCCGCTCGGGGTGCTCCTCGAGCCAGCGCACGCGCGGCGCCCACGGCAAGCGCGGGCGCGTGCCCTCCGAGACCAGACGGCGCACGTGAGGGTTGGGATCCGAGGCCCACTCGCGCAGCACCGCGAGGGTGCGCTCCGGGTGCCGCTCGAGGAACGCGCGGATCGAGAACTCCGCGGTGAAGCGCTTCGTCAGCTCTCTCTGCGCGGCCATCGAGAGCTCGAAGTGATCGAGGCCGTGCTCGGCGACGAACACGAGGTGGGGCATGTAGAAGAACGGCGCCATCCCGACGCCGAGGAGCTCGTCGCTCGTGTGCTCCGGCCCGAGCGAGGTGAGGAGCACGGCCACCGCGTCCTCGTAGCGAGGGGGGAGGTGACGCGCGAGCGCGGCCGCGATGTGGCGGGCGCGCGCGACGAGCTCGAGGTCAGTGAGCCCGCGCGACGCGCTGCGGACGAACGCCGCGACGGGGAACTGGGGGTGCACGCGCCCGAGCGCCTCGCCGAGCTCACGGACACGCGCGGCGGAGAAGAAGTCCTTCAGTGCCTCGGCCACACGTCGCTCCTCTCGCGGGCGTCGCTCGCGCGGCTCGCGTCACGCGGCGCGAGACGCCGGCGGGGCTTCACTTCTCCTCGGCGAGCTTGCGCAACTCCCCGAAGGCGACCTTGCCGTTCGAGGTACGCGGCAGCGCCTCGATGGCGAAGAACTTCTGGGGCCTCTTCGCGGGCGGGAGCTTCTCGCGCGAGAGGGCGCGGAGCGCGGGAATGACGGCCGCGTCGGCCTCGACGAACGCCCACAGCGCGTTGCCGAGATCCTCATGAGGCACGGCGATCACCGCGGCGTCGCGGACCCCCTCCGCGGTTCGCATGGTCCCTGCAACCTCCTCGACGCTCACGCGCTCGCCGCCGCACTTGACCACGCCGTCCTTGCGCCCCTCGACGAACACGAAGCCATCGGCGTCGACGTGGCCGGCGTCGCCGCTGCGGAGCACGCCGCCGGAGAGCACCTTCGCGGTGGCCTCAGGGTCGTCCATGTAGCCGATCATGACCGACGGGCCGCGCAGAGCGATCTCGCCGTGCACCCCCGCGGGGAGGCGGGCGCCCGCCTCGTCGACGGCGAAGACCTCCACGCCGTCGATGCCCTTGCCGACCGAGCCGAGCGCGTACGCGGGCTCGTGGTGCGCGAGCGCCGTCACGCGCGGCGAGGCCTCCGTGAGGCCGTACTGGTTGAACCGCGTGGCCTCGGGGAAGGCCTGCGCGATGAGCTCGCGGGTGTGCGGGTCTTGGAACCCACCCGCGGACGCCACGTACCCGAGCCGCGGGGTCTTTTCGGGCCCCGCCGAGATGCACGCCCGCGCGATGAGCCGGAGCGAAGGCGGCACGCTCGAGAGGCCCGTCACGCCGTACGTGACCATCGCCTCGACGAGCTTCGCCGGATACATCACGTCGGAGAGCAGCACGGCCGTGCCGCCGACCGCGAGGGTGGTGAGCGCCTGCCCGACGAGCCCGTAGCTGTACGAGAGCGGCAAGACGATGCCCGTCGTCGGGTGCTTGGCGATGGGCAAGTACGCGTTGATCGCGCGGACGTTGTGCGCGACGCCCGCCGACGGGAGCAGCACCCCCTTCGGGAGCGCGGAGGTGCCGGAGGTGAACAGGATGAGGCCGATCGACGGATCGAAGGCGCGCGCGGGCACGCCCGTGTCGAGGGTCTTGGGGAGCCCGTCCTCGGTGATGCCCATCGCCAGCGAGACCACGCCCACCCGGCGCGCGCCCGTCAGCGGGAGGCTCTCGCCGGCGCGCGCGTCGAGGAGCAGCACGATCGCGTCCGCCTGCCAGGCGGCGAGCGCGAGCGTGAGGTAGTCCGCCGGGTCCTTCGCCGCGACCGCGACCACCTGCCCTGGCCCCGCGCCCGCGCCGCGGAACGCCTCGGCGAGGCGTGAAGTGCGCGCGTAGAGCTCCGCGTAGGAGAGGCTCGCGCCGTTGGAGCGAACGATGGCGGGCGCGTCGTCCCGGCGGGACACGAGTGAAGACAGCATCCGAGCACTCTACCCGCACCCGGGGCGGCTGGCCTCGGCGTCCGCCCTCGAGGGTGGCCACGGGCCGAATGACGCACTGTCCCACACGGGACCACATATTGACGCAGCGCGTCCACGCGCTTACCTTCGCTCTCATGACGATCACTCACTCACCGAGGCCCGAGTTCCGCGGGAATCCAGCGCACATCGCGCTCGCTCGGGAGCTCTTGCTCGCCGGGCTGTGGGCGCTCGCGCTCACGGGCGTGGCGTCCACCTGGTGGCTCCACGCGTCATAGGCGTCGGCCCACGGGCGCTCGAAGCGCCGCGACCGCAGCTGCCACGCCGGGCGTCCCGCGTGGCGGGGGATGTGGTAGGACTCCGCCGAGAGGTACCTTGGCCCGACGAAAGAACGAGACGCGATCGACCGGCGGCGCAAACGCCCGCGCTGACGGCAGCGACGCCGCTGACTCGGGCGAGGTCGCCCGCGATCCGGACGACGAGACCTCGGAGGGTGGCCCCGAGTCGGACGCTGCGCTCGGCGAGCGCGACGACCTCGGCGGCGAGCCCCTCGTCGACGAGGACGATCCGCTCGATCCGGACGCCGAGGTCTCGAGCTCGGCCCCGAAGCGCGCCCGCGACTCCGAGGCGCCGGTGTCCGTGGAGCCCACGTCGCTGGCTCGGCTCGACCCGATGGCCGCGTACCTCCGCGAGGTGCAGCGCCACCCGCTGCTCACCGTCGAGGAGACCCACGAGCTCGCCACCACCTTCCTGAAGACCCAGGACCCCGCCATCGCGGCGCGCCTCGTCACGGCGAACCTGCGCCTCGTGGTGAAGATCGCCTACGAGTACCGTCGCGCCTACAAGAACATCATGGACCTCGTGCAGGAGGGCAACATCGGCCTCATGCAGGCGGTGAAGCGGTACGACCCGTACCGCGGCGTGAAGCTCTCGTCCTACGCGGCGTGGTGGATCCGCGCGTACATCCTGCGCTTCATCCTGAACAACTGGCGCCTCGTGAAGCTCGGCACCACCCAGGCGCAGCGAAAGCTGTTCTTCAACCTGCGGAAGAAGCGGGCCGAGCTCGAGGCGATGGGGATCACGCCCTCGCACGCCGAGATCGCGAAGAGCCTGAACGTGCCCGAGGCCGACGTCGCGGAGATGGAAGTGCGGCTCGGCTCGAACGAGAACTCACTCGACGCCCCCGTGGGCGACGCCGACGGCCGCTCGATCTCCCGCATCGACATGATGCCCAGCGGAGGGATCGGCCCCGAGGCCATGCTGGCCGACGGCGAGCTGCAGACTCTCCTCAAGCAGAAGCTCGAGGAGTTCAGGGCGACGCTCGAGGGCAAAGACAAGGACCTCGCCATCTTCACGCTGCGGCTGGTCGCCGACGAGCCCATGACCCTCCAGGAGCTGGGCGACAAGTTCGGCATCTCCCGCGAGCGCGTGCGCCAGCTCGAGCAGCGACTCCTGCTGCGCCTGCGCGACTTCCTGAAGGCCGAGATGGGCGACGCGACGGAGATAAGCTGAGCGCCGAGCCCCCGACCGGCGGTCCCGGCGCGCGCCTAGGCGGCGCGCTGCTCGTGGTGTCCACGCCGATCGGCAACCTGGGTGATCTGACGCTCCGCGCCCGCGACGCGCTCGCGGCCGTCGACCACGTGGCCGCGGAGGACACGCGGCGCGCGCGGCAGCTCCTCTCGCACCTCGGCCTCGGACAGAAGACCCTGCACCGCGTGGACGCGCACGCGAGCCCCGCGGATCTCGCGAAGATCCTCGACGTGCTCGCTTCCGGGTCCGACGTCGCGCTCACGACCGACGCGGGCACGCCCGCGGTGAGCGATCCGGGCGGCGCCCTCGTCGCCGCCGCGGTGCATGCAGGATACACGGTCTCTCCCCTGCCCGGCGCGAGCGCCGTGCTGGCCGCGCTGGTCGCGAGCGGCCTCTCGGGGGAGCGTGGGTTTCGCTTCATGGGGTTTCTGCCCCGCGAAGGCACCGAACGCGCCGAGGCGCTCTCGCGCGTGGCCGCCACCCCGGAGCCCGTCGTCCTCTACGAGTCGGCGAGGCGCCTCCAGGGCACGCTCGGTGACCTGGCCTCGGCCACGCCGGAGCGGGCGTGCGCCGTGGGGCGCGAGCTCACGAAGCTCCACGAGGAGGTCGTCCGCGGGACCGTGAGCGCGCTCGCCGCCGATCCCCGCGAGTGGCTCGGCGAGATCGTCCTCGTGCTCGGCGCCCACGACGTCGCCGCCCGGGAGGCCAAGGTCGACGACGCCGCGCTCGATCGGCGCATCGCCGAGGGCCTGGCCGAGGGCCTGCACGCCAAGACCCTCGCCGAGCGGCTCTCGGCGTGGAGCGGGCGCCCGAGACGCGAAATATACGAGCGGGTCGTGAGCCAGCGCGGCCAGCGCCGCTGAGCGCGAATCGACGCCGAGGCCCCCACGACGAAGGCTGAGCTGCCGGCTCTCCTGCCTTCGTCAGGTCCCTCCGAGCCCCGTAAGCCCCCGGAAACTGGGCCAAGTTCGGCTTCTTGGGCGACCTTCACGCATGCGCGTAGCCGGCTCTGCCCTCTCCCTCGACCAAGCTCAACGCGTCGCGCTCGCCTGCCTCGCGAGCCTCGCAAGCCTCCTCCTTGGCGCGTGTGAGCGCCCGAGCGCGGACGGCGCCTCCCCCGCCGAGCGCGCGGCAGCCCCGACCACGAGCGTGTCTCCCTCGCTCCCTCCTGCGGTCCCTCCCGCCGCCCCCGCGCCGACCGCGCCGACCGCGCCGCCGGCGCCGACCGCGGCCGCGCGCTCCGGAGACCTTCGCGTGTTGCTCACGGGCGACGTCATCGCGCACCGCCCCGTCCTCATCCACCCGGGCGCCCTCGCGCGCGCTCTGGGTCCGCTCGCGCCGCTCTTCGGCTCGGCCGACGGCGTGCTCGTGAACCATGAGTCATCGACCGGCGCGACCCCAACCGGGCACAGCCGTGAGGCCGAGCTCGCCTACGCCGCACCCCCGTTCTGGGCCAGCGAGCTCGCCGGCGCGCACGTGAGCGCGATCGGCCTCGCGAACAACCACGCGTGCGATCTCGGGCGCGAGGGGCTGCTCGCCACGGTCGCCTCAGCGCAGGCCTCGAAGCTCGGCGTAGTGGGTGGGGGCGAGGCGCCCTGGCGCGCGCAGGTGATCGCCTCACGCGACGGCCACGACGTGTGCGCCGTGGCGTGGAGCACGTTGACGAACGGCGATCCGCGCACGTGCGAGGGCTCGCTCGCCTACGCGCCGCTCGGGCGCGCGGCCGAAAGGAAGGTGGGCGATGCCATCGCCGAGGCGAGGACACGCTGCGCGGCCGTCGTCGCGGTGGTGCACCTCGGCCAGGAGTACAAGGCGCAGCCGCCGAGCGTGTACGCCCTCGGCGCGCGTCTGGCCGAGGCGGGCGCGGACGCCGTCGTCGTCCACCACCCGCACATCGTGTCGCCGCTGAAGACCGCGACCACCGCGGACGGGCGGCACGTGCCCATCTTCGCCTCGGTGGGGAACCTCGTGACGAACCAAGGCTACGCGTGGCGAGCGCCGAACCCCGTCGTGCTGCCCGATCGCCTGCAGGTGTCCGCGAACGCGTGGACGCGCGTGGGGATGATCGCGGAGCTCTCGGTCACTCCCGCCGCCAACGCGGCCCCGAACGCGCGACCCCGCGTTCGCTACGGCTACCACCTGGTGTGGAACGACAAGCCGAAGCTGGAGCGACGCGGCTCGGACGAGATCGTGGCGCGGCGCGTCTCCCCCGAGGCCGACGCGACGCTCCTCGAGCGTTTCGCCCGCGACGGCGAGGGCCCAAACGCGGTGTTCAGGTCGCCCTGCTGGATCCGCGACGGGAAAGCGACGGCGACCTGCGAGGGCGCGCTCGAGCCGCGTGGCCCGACGGCGCGCGCGCCTCGCCGCTGAGCCGCCGCGAGCTCACGCCGCGCACGGGACGGCCGCGGCAGAGCCCGCGCTCAACCCCCGCTGAGCGCGCGATCGATCGCGCGCGCGTCGAAGCCCACCATCACCGCGCCACCGATGTCGATGACCGGGATGCCCCCGGCCTTCGATACCCGCCTTCGAGAGCTTCACGCGCATCTCGCGCGCCGCGCTCGAGTCGGCGTCGATGTCCTTGTCGGCGAACGCCACGCCCTTCTGCTTCAAGTATGCGCGGGTCTTCTGGCACGCGCCACACCACGAGGCGCCATAGACGGTGACGGTCTTCTTTGCGCCCGGCCGCTCGGCCGCACCGCCACCCGTGCTCGCCCCGTGCCCAGCCCCCGCCCCGGACGGCCCGGCCGCTCCCGACGGCGCCTTGGCCGCGAGATCGGCGCGGAGCGCGTTGCGACGCCCGACCGCGACCGCCTCGAAGGAGGCCCGCGGCTTGGAGGTGACCGGGTAGGCGCCATCGGGCCCCTTGGCGGTCGCGCGGAGGTCGACGACGGCGATCTGGTCGGGCTCTTCGGCGCGGGTGGGCTCGAGCACGCGGACCATGTCGCGATGCTCGGACGGCACCTTGTCCGCGGTCTCCTCGACGTGGAAGTCACCCTTGGCGTCGATCCACGTGAAGAGCAACCCTTGCGTGTCGTCGCGGACGACCAGCGGCCCCGCGGCGGCGGGCTCCTTCTTGGGTAGATCCGGGTCGTTGCGAGAACAGCCGACCGCGACCGTCGCCGCGAGCGCGAGCCCGAGCGCGCACGCGCACGCGACGAGGCGCGTCCCGCCAGCGAGACCTCGATCGAGGCCGAGACCGCGGCCGCTCACGGGCCGCCCTCCGAGAGGCGAGTCCACTCGTCCATCATCTTCTCCACGCGCTTCTGCAAAGACTGCTCCTCTTTGGCCTTCTCCGCCAGCTTCGCCCAGTCGCCGCCGGGATCCTCGCGGAGCTCGGCCCGGAGCTTCTCCAAGGTGGCCTCGCCGGCCGCGATGAGGTCCTCGAGCTCGGCCACGCGGCGCTTGCGGCGCTCCTTGTCACGCGCCTGCTGGCGCTGCTGCTCGAACGAGGCGCGCGGCGCTTCGGACGCCTGGCGCGCGGCGGACGCGGCGGGCGAAGCCTCGACCTTCTTCGGGGGCGGCGCCTTCGATCTCTTCGCCGACCTCGCCGCGGCCTCCTCGCCGGCCGCCGCCGAGGCCCGCTTCGCGAGGTGCGCCGAGTATTCGCGGAAGGTGCCAGGGTACACGTCGACCGCGCCGTCGCGCACGGCGACGATGCGCGTCGTCACGTTCTCCAAGAAGCGCCGATCGTGCGAGACGAGCACCACGGTGCCCTCGAAGCCCGTGAGCGCCTCCTCGAGGATCTCGGCCGCGGGGATGTCGAGGTGGTTGGTCGGCTCGTCGAGGAAGAGCAGGTTGCGAGGCTCGAGCAAGAGCTTCGCGAGGGCGAGCCGCGAGCGCTCACCGCCCGAGAAGCCCCCCACGCTGCGGAGCGGATCGTCGCCCCAGAAGCGGAACCGGGCGAGGTACTGGCGCGCCGCCTCCACCGTGAAGTCGGCCCGCACGCGGCGGACCTCCTCGACGGCGGTCTTCGCGGTGTCGACCTCGCCGAGGTGCTGGTCGAAATATCCGTCTTGGAGGTTCGTGCCGCGCTTCACGGAGCCCACATCCGCGGCCTC
Organism: Myxococcales bacterium; assembly: GCA_016720545.1. NCBI lineage: Bacteria > Pseudomonadati > Myxococcota > Myxococcia > Myxococcales > Myxococcales bacterium. Next base: position 73,166 of record JADKKK010000004.1, on the reverse strand, counting down.
GCCACGCCCCGCGAGGAGCTTCAGCAGCGTGGACTTGCCGGCGCCGTTCGGGCCCACCACGCCGATGCGCTCGCCACGGCGGATGAGCAACTCCACACGAGAGAAGAGCGCTCGCCCCCCGCGCGACGCGGCGAGGCCCCTCGCGTCGAGCACGATGTCGCCCGAGCGGAGCGCCGGTGCGAACCGAAACGCGATGCGATCGGCGACGTCCCACACGTCCTCGGGGCCGGAGACGCGCTCGAGCTTGTCGAGCATTTTGCGCCGGCTCTGCGCCATCTTGGTCTTCTGTCCCGCGATGTTTCGCCGGATGAAGTCCTCGGTCTTCTCGATGAAGGCCTGCTGCCGCTCGAGCACGGCGCGCTCGCGCGCGAGGTCGTCTTTCCGCGCCTCTGCGTAGGCCGAGTACGCGAGCGGGTACGCGCGCAGCCCCCTCGTGCCGAGCTCGAGGGTCACGTTCGACACGTTGTCGAGGAACGCGCGGTCGTGAGAGACGACGACCAGCGCGCCGCGGTACGCGACGAGGAACGACTCGAGCCAGGCGATGGTGTCGAGGTCGAGGTGGTTCGTGGGCTCGTCGAGCAGGAGCAGGTCGGGCTTCTTCGCGAGGATCGTCCCGAGGGTGAGCCGACCTCGCTCTCCACCCGAGAGCGACGCGACCGAACGCGACAGATCGCGCTCCGAAAAACCTAGTCGCTGCGCTAGGATAGACACCTCGCGTTCGAGCTCGTCGCCCTGCGCGAGGTGGTAGCGATCCTGGGCGTGCGCGAGCGCGTCGAGCGCGCGCGGCTCGCCGGTCGCCGCCGCCTCCTGGGCCGCGGTGAGCGCCTCGCGGAGCGCGAGCACCTCGGCGAAGCCCGACAAGAACGCCGAGAGCACGTCGCCGGTCGCGCGGACCTCGTGCGACTGTCGGTAGTACCCAACGCTCGCGCCCTTGCGGATGAGCGCGCTCCCGGCGTCCGGCTCGAGCTCGCCGGCCACGATGCGCAGGAGGGTCGACTTGCCCGCGCCATTGGGCGCGACGAGCGCGGCCCGCTCGCCCGCGGCGACGGTGAAGGTGACGTTGTCGAACAGCGTGTCGCCGGCGTACCCGAAGCGCACGTTGCCCACTTGAAGAACGGTCACGACGGACCCCTCGAGGGGCCCCGGTGCGGGCCGACCGACGGCGCGGCGCGCGACAAGGACGTCGTCCAAGAGAGCGAGACTGTTCCTGTTTCTGTCGTTTCTGTTGGGCCGCGCCCAAGCCCAGGTGCACGATTCAAGGCGAGACCTCGCCTTCGGCTCGGGCCCGCCTTCGACCTTGGTTCGCCCTGGGGCTCACGTTCAGGTTCAAGAGGAGCCCTGCACTAGCACGGCGCGGGGTCGCACGCGTTCAAAACGAGGCGCGCGCGCCGCCGACGAACCCGCCGGGAAGGGGCGACGCGCTCCAGGTCCAGCTGCGCCAGAAGCGCGCGGAGTCTGCGGGCCTCCGCTCGAGCGACGCCGCGGCGCGCTCTCCGCCGGGTGCCGTCAGGAAGAGCACGACGCCTGCCACGAGCGCGGCGCCTCCGAGCCCCGCGCCGACGCCCGCGATCGTGCGCCGCCCCGCCACGGCGTCGACCTGGTCTTGCGTGCACTTCTGACCCACGCCGCAGGTCTCGCGGAGGGTGTTGACCTCCCCGTTCGCGGCGAGGGCGAGGACCGTGGCGGCGCCCAGCCCGACGACACCGACGCCGCCGACGACGAGGCCAATCGTGCGCTGTGAGCTGGGCTGCCCCCCCACGGCGGCGCCGGACGCGACCGCGGGGCCACTCACGGCGGGGCTGGGGGACTCACCGAGGACGCCCACGATCACGCGGTTGTGCTCGCCCTGGCGCACGAGCCACCGCTCCTCCTTCACGTCCTTGCCGCGTTGGAAGCGGAACGTGTGCGAGCCGGGATCCACGTCGACCGACTTGCCATCGAGCCCGCGCGGGGCGGCGCCGTCGATCGACACGGTCGCGTCGATGAGGTCCTTGCCGCCCGGGTCCCGCGCCGAGAGCACCACGGAAGGCAGGCTCTCCGCGACCTCGCCGAGCCACTTCTCGCACTCGTTGCGCACCAAGGCCGGGCACGCGTCGGCGCGGCACACGCGGAGCTGCTCGCGCGCGGCCACGAGCTTGCTCGCGACGCGCAGGCGCTGGGCGTCCTCGTAGGCAGCGAGGCACACGGCCTTCTGGTTCGGGGCCGCGGCCACGGCGTGCGTCGGGGCGAAGGCGACGCCGAGGCTCGCGAGGCTCGCGGCGACGACCGCCGCGCGGCGCAACCGCGACCGACAACGCGCGCTACCCACGCGGCCCGTCCTTCGGCGCGTCGCCGTCGGCGTCGACGGAGGCGTCGGAGCTCGGGAGCACGGGGTCCAGTGACTGGATCTGAAACTCGCTCGTCTCCGTGTAGCGCAGCTCGCCGAAGAAGGGCGCGGTGGTGGTCACGGTGCTCGATCGCACCCCTCGCAGAGGGAGGGAGGAGCGCGCGTCGAGCCAGAGCTCGAGCGCCTGCGTGCCTTGCTGGGTGCTCCCCGTCACGGTTCGCGTGACCTCGACGTGAATCGCGGAGACGTCCTGCCCGGCGACGTTCAGCACCTCTCGACCCAGGAACTTGAGGAGACCGCCCTGCCGAAAGCCGCTGTCCGGCGGGGTGGTGTTCTGCCCCTCGCAGAGGTGTGGCGCCTGCTTATCGCGCTCGAGCGTCGGGCCAAGGATGAGGTTCTCCGGCGTGCAGCGCCAGCTCGCGAGGTTCGGGTTCCTGAGCGTCCCGAAGACCCAGACCTGCTCGTCCTGCCCGCTCGACTCGACGAGCCTGTCGCCTCGCTGGCAGAGGTTGAGCGTCCACGAGTGCGTGGCGCTCGCGAAGAGGGAGAACGAATAGCAGGCGTCGGCGACGCCGCCGTCTCCGCGGGGCAGAGGCGCGACCACGCCGTCCATGACGGGCCCCTGAAGCTGCTCCTTCAGGGGACCTCCGTCGATTCGCGTGAGCTTGTCGAGGCCAGTGCCCACGTAGCGGTAGGTGCCCGATTCCGGGCGGTACAGAGGCGCCGACGCGTCGGTCAGCCCGACGTCCAGGGGCCCGTCGGTGACCGGCCCGTCGGTGGCCGGCCCCGAGTCGTCGGGAGGCGGGGAATCCGCGCCGCCAACCAGCCCTTCGAGCGACGCGCACGCGGCGAGCAGGAGCCCGATGACCGCCACCGCGCAGGCCTTGCCGGTCCGTGTCATCCTCGCAGCGTACCGCGATTCGCTCCCCGCACAATGTCACGTCGCCCCACACGGCACCCGGCCGGCCGACCCTGCCGACACGCGAGAAGATCTGCTACGACCTTGGGGTGTCGATCCACGCCATCGAGCCTGGCCTGCTCCTCGCCGCGCCCCGCCTGGGCGATCCACACTTCCAGGGGACCGTGGTGCTGCTCGGCGTCCACGAGGCGACAGGGTCGCTCGGCTGGACGCTGAACGGCGCCCTGGTGGACGACGCGTCGACCATCGTCCGCGCCACGAGCCTCGTGGCGCCCGACGACGCCCTCCCGGACACCTTCGAGGGGCCCGCGCTGCGCGGCGGCCCGGTGTCACCGAACTCGGTCTGGATCGTGTACCGCCGCGCGGCCGGCGACGAGCTCTTGCCAGGGTCGATCACCGTAGGCGACGAGATCGCCGTCACGTCTTCCGTCGAGGCGCTCCGCACGCTCATCGACTCCCGCGGACCCGAGGTCTTCCGGCTGCTCGTGGGCTACGCGGGGTGGGACTCCGGCCAGCTCGAGCGTGAGCTGTCGCGCGGGTCGTGGCTGCCCGCCGCGGCCGACGCGACGCTGCTCTTCGAGGGCGACACCGGCACGCTCTGGGAGCGCGCCTACGCGCAGGCCATCGGGACGATCCCGCAAGCGTTCGTCGGCACACGCGGCCAGGCGTGATCGGCCCCTTCCTTGCGTTCCGCACCGAGTCGACGCGCGCGAACGTGGGCGTGGCGATCAACCCACGAGATCTTCGAGCGCGCCCACGGTCGAGGCGAACGTCGCTGGGTCCCCGGGCCCCTGGCTGAGCAGGCGCTCGATCCGCGCGAGCTTGGCCAGGGCCTCGTCGAGCGTCTTGTCGGCGCCCTTCGCGTAGGCGCCGAGCTGCACGAGGTCGCGCTTGCCCTCGTAGGCGACGAGCAGCGCCCGCAGGCGCACAGCGAGCCGCTGGTGCTCCTTCGTCGCGACCGCCCCCATGAGCCGTGACACCGACGCGGGCGCGTTCACGGCGGGGAACCGGCCCCGCTCGGCGAGGCCACGATCGAGGACGATGTGCCCGTCCAGGATGCCGCGCACCTCGTCGGCCACGGGCTCGTCGAGATCTCCCCCCTCGACGAGCACGGTGTAAATCGCGGTGATGCTGCCGCCGCCACCCGCGCGGCCCGCGCGCTCGAGCAGCCGCGGGAGCGCGGCGAAGACGCTCGGGGGGAAGCCTCGGCGCGTGGGCGGCTCGCCGACCGACAGCCCGATCTCGCGGAGCGCGCGCGCGTACCGCGTGATCGAGTCGACCACGAGGAGCACCCGCATGCCTCGATCGCGAAGCCACTCCGCGTACGCGGTGGCGATCTCCGCGGAGCGCACGCGCTCGAGCGCGGGCACGTCGCTCGTCGCCGCCACCACGATGGCCTTGGCCCGGCCCGCCTCGCCCAGCTGCTCGAGGAGATCTCGCACCTCGCGCCCACGCTCGCCCACGAGCGCGCACACGACCACGTCGGCGTCGGCGCCGCGCGCGATCGCGCCGAGCAGCGTGGTCTTCCCTACCCCCGACCCCGCGAAGAGCCCCACGCGCTGCCCCTCTCCGAGCGTGAGCAACCCGTCGATGACGCGCACTCCGGTGGGGAACACGCGATCGATGGGCGGGCGCTCGAGCGCGCGCGGGGGCGCGCGGTCGGCCGCGACGGTCGCGCAGCCGGGGTCGAGCTCCGGCCCACCGTCGAGGAAGCGCCCGAGCCCGTCCACCACGCGACCGAGGAGGCCCTCCCCCACCGGGACGCGGAAGGGGGCGCCGGTCGGCCGCACCTCGTCGTCGGGTCCGACCCCCACGAGCGAACCGAGGGGCATGCCGATCGCGACGCCCTCCGAGAAGCCCACGACCTCGCAGGGGAGCGGCTCGCCCCGCCGCTGGACCACCACCACGTCGCCCACCCGCGCGCCCGGCAGCGCGAAGCGGAGCGCCAGCCCAGTGACGGCCAGCACGCGCCCCCGCACCGGCGCCGAGGGGGTCTCTTGCAGACGCCGGCGCAGCGCTTCGAGGTCCAACCTCAGCGGATTCCCGTGCAGAATACACCCACAACGAGGCCCGCGTTGTTGTCGCCGTTGCACTCGGCGATGGCGCCGTCGTCGTTCGGGAGCACCGTGACGTCGACGGCCGACGCCGCGGCGCCCGGCGGGGTCGCCCAGGTGCAGCTCACCTGCTCGCACTTGCCCGGATCGAGCGGCTGGGTCGTGCGCGCCGAGCACACCTTCGCGCCGGCCACGTAGAAGCCCACGCTCACGCCCGCGCCTACCGGCGCCGTGCCGCGGTTGCACGCCTGCGACGTGAGCTGGGCGCCGCCGGACGAGTTGCACGCGAACGAGTACCCTGCCTGCGCGGTGAGGTCGGAGATGTCCTTCGCGTCCGCCGTGCCCGGCACGTTCTGGCGGAAATTGTTCAGCCCAGGGGTGACCCAGTTGTTCGCCCACGACGAGGTCTTCGGGATGGTGCCGTCCTCGTTCACGTGCGTCACCGCGTACGCGTGCTGGTTCCAGATCGTGCGCGAGCGGACCCACCGGTCGGCCGCGTCCTCGTACACGCGAATGCCCTGAAGCCCCTTCGGGTGGTTCGCGCGGCAGGTCTTCCCCGCGCCCGCCGTGCCCGCGGGCGGGTTCGCGCACTTCGTGCCGAAGCCCTCGCACTTGGTCACGTCCTTGTCGGCGCAGCAGTCGGCGCTGGTCGTGCAGCGACAGTAGCCCTGGTCGCACACGCCCGAGACACAGTCGGTCGGCTTTTGGCAGACGAGCCCGGCGAACTGCGTGTCTACGCCCTGCGCGTCGATGTTCAACGTGCACGCCTGCCCTACCCCGACCGGCCCGCACGCCGTGTTGTTCGGCACGACGAGCTCGGCGCGAAAATCGCCATCCACGTCCGCCACGATGGGGTTCTCGAGCCAGGTGCACGACGAGTGGTACTGCGAGAAGAGCACCCGCCCGTCGACGCCCGAGTACACCCGCGCGAAGCACTCGTCGGCGTAGACCGCCTCGGCCTTGCCGTCGGCCTCGAAGTCGAAGATGGAGCTGCCCGTGGTGTTCGAGGTGATGTCCTGCGTGCCACGCGACCAGAGGATGCGATCGGGGCACGCGCCGCCCGCGGCGAAGTCGCAATGCGTGCGGTCTGCACACTTTCCGCCGGGCCGCGGCGTGGCCTGGCAGTCGGGGTCGAACACGGTGTAGTAGGCGCGGCCGGCGAGGGCGACCTCCGGCAGACCGTCGCCGTCGAAGTCGGCCACCGTGGGCGGGCCGCCACCGCCGCCCGGCACGGCGATTTGCATGCCCATGAACACGGAGTGATCGGTCTTGAAGATGGTGAGCAGATCGGTCGTGGCGACGGCGATCTCGGGCTTCTTCTGCCCGTCGAACGGGTTGAAGTCGGCGATCGCGCTACAGCACGGGCCGGTGGGCCTGGCCTGCGAGTACGTGGTGTCCTCGACCCAGGCGTTGGCGACAGGGTCGAGCTCCCACACGCGCGCGCCGTTGGTGAGCTCGACGCGAGGATCCGCGTCGAGGTTCGCGAGCACGCTGGCGATGCCCTGACTGTAGGTCGCGTAGTTCGCTGGCGGCGCGGCGCGGAGCTTCCCGGTGGCGCCGTCGAACACCCAGCCCTCGCGGACGATCTCGGGCTTCCCGTCGTCGTCGAGGTCGTGGACGCTCGGCCCGGCCCACCCCCCCGTGAGGGTCGCCTTGAAGATGGTCGTGCCGTCGGCGTGGGTCGCCTTCTTGCGCGGCCAGAGCGGGGCCCACGTACCCGACTTCTTCGTGAAGGCGACCATGGTCTCGCCGTCGGTGCCGACCATGTACGCGATGACCTCGGGGTTCTTGTCGCCGTCGAGATCGGCGAGGGCCACCGAGGCCGACGAGCGCGCCCAGTCGATGGCGCCATCGGCGTCGAGGTCGACGCCGCCGAGCACGGCCTCCTGCGCGCAGTCGGTGCCCCGCAGCACGCGGATCACGCCCAGGTTCTCGGTGTAGCTGTTCGCGACCGGCGCCGTGAACGGCACGACGATGCTGGGCGGCGCCGTGGGCCCGCCCAGCCGCGCGACGGCGGGGGTGGCCTGCACGTCGACGTGGTTGGGGAAGGGATCGCCCACGATGGGCACCGCCTTCGGGAACTCGCACTTGCTCTTGGGCGCGAAGGCCCCCGGGATCGCGCCGAGCTTGCACGTCGGATCGGTGAGCCGCCCCTCTGGCACGGAGCCGTACGGGAGGCACTTGCCCGATGGCTCGTGGCAGTAGCTGTCGTAGCGGCACGGCGTGGCCACACCCCCCTCGGGGCGGCAGCTCGGTTGCGGAGGGACGCACACGTCGCCCACGCAGGTGAGCCCCGTGGGGCAGCCCGTGCCACAGCCGCGGCCGCCGTCGGACTTGCCCGGTTCGAAGGTGCTCGCTTCGCTCCCACCCTCGTCGGCTCCCGCCTCGGGATACGAGAAGAGAGAGGTCGGCTCCTCACCGCACGCGGAGACGGCGACGATGGATCCGGCGGACGCCACCGACGCCACGCACCGAAACAACCACCGCCCCCTCATGTCGACACCTCGCCTTCGGCTCGGGCTCGCCATCCACCTTCATTCGCCGCTGCGGCGTTCACTTTTCGGTTCATGGAGACCTCGCTCTCGGCAGCGTAGCAGGTGGTCCGGCCGCCGTGGCCCGAGGTCGCTACGGGGAGACCTTGAGCACGTCGGCCTTGGGACGCTCGCCGAGCAGAAGGTACGTCTCCATCTCGCCCTTGCCCTTGACCTGAATCACCCCGCGGCGCTCGAACGAGAAGACGCCGTCGAGTCGATCGTAGACCTCGCGTGTGACCTGGATCTCGCCGGGCCGACCGCTCGACTCCATTCGGCTGGCCGTGTTCACGGTGTCGCCCCAAAGATCGTAAATGAACTTTCGCTTTCCGATCACGCCAGCGACGACCGGCCCGGAGTGGACGCCGATGCGGACGCGCAGCGTGTAGCCGCCCTCGCGGTTGATGTCCTCCAGCGCCTCGCGCATTCGCAAGGCCATGCGTGCGACGCGCTCGGCGTGATCGTTGGAGCGCTCGGGCAGCCCGGCAGCGACCATGTAGCAGTCGCCGATGGTCTTGATTTTCTCGACGCCAAGCGCGGCGGCCATGTCGTCGAACGCCGAGAACGTGCGGTTCAACATGACGACCAGCTCCTCCGGCGTGAGGCGCTGGCTGAGCTCCGTGAAGCCCACGAGGTCGGCGAAGAGGACGGTGACCTCGGCGAAGCCGTCGGCGATCGCCTCGCCGTTCTCCTTCAGTCGCGCGGAGATGGGGGCGGGTAAGACGTTAAGCAGCAGGCGTTCGGAGCGCGCGTGCGCGAGGGCGAGGCGCTCCTCGGCGGTCGCGGTGTCGCGCGTGAAGAGGTGGACGATGAGGAGCACCGTGACGAGCACGGTCACGGCCGAGACGACGTCGAGCGCGAGCGCGGTGTGCGGTGAGACTCGGCTCTCATGGAGCTGCGGCGCGACCACGACGTAGACACAGCCGACCAACGACATCGCCGCGAACCCGAGGCGGTAGGCCCACTGCCGCTCGGAGAACAGCAGGAACGCCACCACGGCGAACAGGAACATGTAATAGATGAAGCCGACCCGACCGCCGAGCAGCGTCGACGCGACGACGACCGTCGCGTTGATGGGGGCGAGCACCGCGACCCGTGCCAGAACGAGCGCGCCACGCTGCGCGCAAGCGAGGGCGAGGCAGAGCACCGCCACCGCGATGACGTTCGTCACCAGCGACGCATAGAAGCGCGGGCCCGCGAGCGCATAGCCGACGGCGAAACCACCGCAGCTGACCGCGCCGATGAGGGCGCTCTGGTTGGTGAGTCGAATGCGCCGCCGTTCGCCGGGCGGCTGGTTGACCTTCACCCCGAGCGAAGACATGCGCTCGAGCCAGCCGCGAAGCCCCGTCGTGGGAGCCTGCGCGAGGCTGAGCGGCGCGAACTCCTCGGCCGAGGGCGGTCCGCCTCGTGAGGCCACTACCCCGTGCCCGCGGCGAGCTCGGCGTCGAGCTGCTCCAGGAGAGAGCGTGCGCGGTCGCTCAACGCCGTGGGCACATCCACCTGGAGAACGACCACGAGCGCGCCACGGCCGCGGCCGTCGAGCCGCGGCAGGCCCTGGCCCTTGATGGTGAAGACAGCGCCTGGCTGGGTGCCGGCCGGCACGTCGACCGAGACCCGAGGCCCCTCGGAGGCGCCGGGCTCGGCCACGTTCTCGACGAGGACCTCCGCGCCGAGGGCGGCGGCGGTGAAGTTGATGTGCGCGCGGGTCACCAGATCGGCGCCGTCCCGCTCGAAGCGCGGGTGCTCTTCGACGTCGACCTCGACGTAGAGATCGCCGGCCTGGGAGTTGGGGGGCCCGGGCATGCCCTGGCCAGGTACCCGGAGGCGCTGGCCCGAGTCGATGCCGGCGGGAAACTGCACGCTGACCTTGCGCTGCCGCTCCACGACCCCACGCCCGCGGCACCCGCCGCACGGGTTACGGATGTGCTGACCCGCGCCGCCACATCTCGGACAGGGCGCGGTGAACATGACGAACCCGCGCGCGTTCGACACCTGCCCCGTGCCGCGGCAGTGGCCACACACGTCGGGCTTGCTGCCTGGACGCGCGCCGTTGCCTCCGCAGTCGGTGCAGGCGGCCGGCGTGCGGAGCGAGACCTCGCGCTTGCAGCCGTGGGCGGCCTCGGAGAGCGTGATGCGCTGCTGCACGCGCAGGTCCTCGCCGCGCGCAGGCCCTCGACCGCGACCGCCTCGGCCACCCGAGAACATCTCGCTGAAGAGATCCTGCATGTGCGAGAACATGTCGTTCACGCCGGGATCGAAGCCGCCGCCGCCACCCTCCAGGCCGGCGTGCCCGAACTGGTCGTACACCTGGCGTTTCTGCTCGTCGGAGAGCACCTGGTAAGCCTCGTTGATCTCCTTGAAGCGCACCTCGGCCTCGGGGTTGCCCTGGTTCCGATCGGGGTGGTGCTTCATGGCCTCCTTGCGGTAGGCCTTGCGCAGCTCGTCGGCGGAGGCACCGCGGGCCGAGCCCAACACTTCGTAGTAATCACGCTTCTGGGACATAAGTGAAGGCGCTCTCGGCGATGCGAACGGCGGCGATCGGGGCAACGGGCGACGCCGCGGGTCTCGACGGCGGGTTACACGAGACCGCGGCGCAAGATAAAGCCCGCGCGGCGACTGTCAACCGCGCAAGCGGCCCCGCGCCTTAGGCGTTCGCGGCGGCCAGGCGCCCCTCGAGCGCCTCGATTCGGGCGTTCCTCTCTTCGAGCTCGGCCTGCAGCTTGGCGAGAGCCTGCGCGTCGGCCGCGAGCCGGGCCTCGTGCTCCTGGACGAAGCCTTGCCGCAGCGCGAAGAGCTCACTCTCGAGCCGCTCGTTCTCGGCGCGCAGCGCGGCGACGGCGGCCGACTCCGCGGCGGGCGGGGTGGCGGCGGCAGGCGGCGGGCTCGGAGGCAGCGTCCGCTCGAGCTCGAGCTCTTGGATGCGCCAGGCGCGAGCCTCGAGCTCACCCTCGCGGCGCGCGCACTCGGCCGCGAGCTCGTCGAGGCGCGCGCGCAGCTCGGCGACGCGAGCGTCGTCCTGTGCGGGCCGGGGGGCCGCCTCGCGGGGCTCGGAGTGTGCGCCGCCGGGGACCTCGCCGCGGTGCAGCTCGTCGAGCGCCGAGAGCAGGTCCTCGATCATGCGGGCGCGCCGCGCGAGCTCCACGTCCTGCGCCTTCAGCATTCGCGCGCGCTCGAGGAGCTGGCCCTCGAGCTCCGTGACCTCCCGCGCGTGCTCGCCGGCGACCTGCTCGAACGCGGGCGCGAGCTGCGCGAGGCGCTCCTCGGCGAGGGCGAGATCGCCGAGCCGGCCCTCGACCGCGCGGGCGAGCTCTTCGAGCTGCTGGGCGCGAGCCTCGGCCTCGGAGGCGCGGGCGTCGGCCTGCGAGCCGCGGGCGTGCGCTTCCGCGATGCGCCCGTCGGCGGCCTCGGCGCGAGCCTCGGCCGACGCCGCGCGGCGGGTCACCTCGGCGAGCGCTCGCTGCATGCGCCCCTCGACCTCGTCGGCGCGGGCGACCTCGGTCAGCAGCTCGTCGACGCGTCGTTCGGCCACCGCGACGCGCTCGTCGGCGCGAGCGACCGCGGCCTGGAGGTCCGACGTGAGCGTCGCCAGCTCGTCGAGGCGTCCGTCGGCCGCCCCCGCGAGCAAGATCGCCCCCGCCGAGCGCTTCTCCGCCTCGGACAGCGCGCGCTGCAGCTCCTCGACCGCCGCGAGCGCCTTGGCCGCGGCCTCCTCAGCGCCCAGGCGATCGGCCTTGGCCTGCGAGAGCTCCGCGGCGTGTTGCGCGGCGTTGGCGCGCGCAGCCTCGAGCTTCCGGGTGAGCTCCGCCACCTCCGTCGACGCTGCAGCGGCCCGCCGGTCGGCCGCCGTGGCGCGCCCCTCGAGGACCTTGAGCTGGGAGTCGTCCACCACCGGGGACGGCGTCGAGAGCGGCTGCTCGAGGCGGTTCTTCGCGTCGATGAGATCCTTCGAAAGCCGAACGATCTGGGCATCTTGGACGAGCAGCTGGGCCTCGGCCTCTTCGATGCGCGAGGTGAACTCGGTCTGCGCGGCGCGGAGCTGGCCCTCGAGCTCCGCGGCGAGGCGCGCCTGCAGAGCGACCGAGGCCTCCTGGCTCGCCTGCATCGCCTCGGCGATGGTGACGGACGCCTGGGCGCGCGCGTCGACGAGCGATTTCTGGGCGACCTCGAGCTCCATCGCGAGCCGCATGCCCTTCTCGCCCTCGCGGTCGAGGGTGTCGAGGAGGGTCTCGACGTGGGTCCGCTGGCGCTCGACCTCGGCCAGCCCCGCCTCCAGGCGCTCGCGCTCGGCGTCCGAGACGGAGGGCGCGGCGGCCGGGAGCTGGATGATGGCGTAGCCGTCGAGCGTCAACGGGGCGTGCGACGCGACCGCGATGTACGCGCGCGGAGCGCTCGGCTGGCTGAGCTGAGAATCGACCGTGACGTCCGGCGCCTCCGCGCCGAGCTCGACGTACGCGACGCCGCCGAAGCCGACCTCCCCAACCATCGTGACGTGCGGGAACTCGAGCGACACGAGATCGTACAGCTCACCGTACTCCAGGCCGTCCGAGCCCGCGGCGGTGCGCGCGATCACCGCGCCGCCGGCCTCGAGGAGCCGGCGTAGCTGCGACAAGAACCCGGCGGCAGAGGGGACGGAAGCGAGCTCGAACACCACCGCGAACTGGAAGGCCCCGTCGCGAAAGTCGAGCGCGCGGTCGTCCAGCGCCGCGACGGTGAGGCCGCGCGCCGCGGGGGCGAGGGCGGCCCGGGCCGAATCCGGGTCGAAGAGGTGCACCGAGCGGGCGCCGAGGGAGAGGAGGCGCTCCCCCACACCCGAGCTGGCGGCGCCGACGACGAGCCCTCGGCGGCCACGGATGTAGGGCTCCGCGTAGGCGCAGAGCGCGTGTTCGACGGTTACGGTGGGCGCTGCGACGACGGCGGGCGGGCGGCCGCGCTCGGCCAAAGCGCTCAAGGTGGGGGGAGGGGGCGCGCTAGCGGCGTGCTGCGCCACGGCGGCGCCGTGGTTGCGGACGTTCACGGGGCTCTCGGGCATTTCGCCGCTAAGCTAAGCCGGCGGCCACGAATGGGGAACGCGATTCTTCGATTTTTCGCGGTCGGCGAGGGTGCGCCAGGTCAAACCGTCGGCGCCGGGCTGGGATCGAGGGGGCGGGGCGTGCGGCGCTCCCTCCCCGCGTAGCTCGGGCGCCGGCTCGGCGCCGGCGTGGCGGGGCCCCGACGATCGGTGAGCGCGGCGGTCAACTTCGCGAGCAGCCCCTCCACCTCGCGCGGCTCCGAGCCCTCCGGCGCGAACCGCAGCACTTTTTCCTCGGTGCTGCGCCCCGGCACGGCCGTGCGCGGCCCGAGCGCCGCCTCGGACGCGCCCTCGAGCTTCATGTGCGCCGGGCTCCCGTCGAAGACGCGGACGAGCACCTCGGCGGCGGGCAGGAACCCGGTCAGGGTCTTCGACTCCACGACGCCCACCTCGAGCCCGCGTACCCCAGGCATCGCGCGCCGAGGCAGCGCGCGGAGCCGTGCCTCGTCGCAACGCTCGGTGCCCGTCGGCACGCGGCCGTAGAGCTTGGCGCGGAGGTCCCGCCTCGCGGCCAGGCGGCGCGCGAGCGGCGCGAGCAGGGAGACCCCGCGCGCCACGCTCCCCGACGGGAGCTGGCCCACGACCCCAGAGAAGAACAGCGGCGCGAGCGAGAGGGACGCGAGCGGCGCCAGCACTCGGAGTCCTGGGTAGAGGGCCTCCCCGAGCGCCCCGAGCCCCGCGGCCAGCGCGACGAGGGCCACGAACATCGCGAGGCCGCGACCGCTCGTCGCGTCGAGCCACGACGAGGACCGCGCGAGGGTCGAGGCGCGCTCGCCGCCACCCTCGTCCCGACCGTCGAGCGGCCTCCACTCGCCGGGCCCACGCACGCGCAGCGCGAGCTTCCTCGGGCGGAGCTCGACGGCAAGCGCCATCGCGACCAACAGCGGAGCCGTGCCGGCGAGGGGCGACAGCAGCACGGCCACGGAGAGCCCCGCCGCGAACGCGAGGGCGAACAGCGGCGGGCGGATCGACGCTGGCACGGGGAGCAGCGGCCGCGGCGACATGCCCGCGCGCGCGACCTCGCGCCGAAAGCCCCGGAGCTTGCGGCCAAACAGCGCGCCGAGCGCGAGACCGACGACCAGGGCCACCGCCGTGAACGCCGCGCCCCGCCGTCGGTCACGAGGCGCCACCGCACGCGGCGTGGTCTCGCGCGCCTCATTCGAGCGCACGCCGAAGGCCTTCGCGTCGGCCCGCACGCCCCAGGTCAACGTCTCGCCACGCGAGACGTGCGCGCGCACCAGCTCGAGCTCGTCTTGGGCGGTCGTGCGGCGCAGCGTCACGAGCGTCGTGTCCTCCGCCTCCGCGCCGTCCGCGAGCAGGACGCGCGGCTCGGTCGGCCCCGAGGGCAGGCGGAAGACCGCGCGCGCGGCGTCGCGTCCCTCCGCGGAGGGCGGCAGCGTGAACGACGCCCGCACGAGCGCGCCGTCCTTCACGAGGCGCTTCGTCTTCCAGCCGTCGACGTCGTAGGCGACCACGAACGCGTACGTGCCTCGCTTCAGGCCCTTGGGGTCGTCGACGCTCACGCGAACCACCTGGCTGTTCGCGTCGACCACGCCGTCGTGCGGCACGTCCTTGGCGGCCTTCGAGGAGATCCCCTCGGCGTGGGCCGCGAGGTGCGCGCCGTCCTCGCCGACGACCGACACGTCCGGCGCGATCGAGGCCTCGAGGTCGATCGACGGCAGATCGAACGAGTGGAGCTGGCCTGCCACCACCCGGTAGCGGACGTGATGCTCGACGTGGACGCGGCCGTCCTTCGCGAAGGTGGCGATGAGGTCGTTGCCGGTCTGGTGCCACTCCTGCCACCCGCCGCCCGCGCGAGCCTGCGAGGTGGGCGCGACCGAGACCAGCGTGGCGAGCACGAGGAGGCCCGCGGAAGCGGGGGCGAGGCGACGGGCAGACATCACGACCTCGGGCATAACCAGTGTACGACAAGGTGGGCAACTTCGTGACTGAGGGCTCCGTGGAGACGCGGTTCACGCACGCGCGGGTGGACGTGCTGGTCGCGGGGTGATTTCGTGCGCTTGCGTCCGCCGCTCGCCCTTCCCCATCGCGCCCCGCGCGCTCCGCTCACGCAAGGAACTCTATGGCCCGCATCCTCCCTCGCGCGCTCGCCCGTACGCTCACCTCCGGCATCTCCGCCACGTGCTTGGCCTTCGCGGCGCTCACCCTGACGGGGTGTGGGGACACGCCGGCTTCGAGCACGCCGCCTCCGAACACGCCGCCTCCGAACACGCCGCCTTCCGTCGACACCTTCACGGTGACCGCCCCTGCGAAGGGCGCCGACGGGAACTACGTCATGACGGCCTCCGTCGCGGTGAGCGACCCCGACCAGCACAAGATTCTACGGCTGGACCTCTCGGCCAGCGGGCCAGCGATCATCCCCACCCAGTCGATCGCGATTCCCGGGGGCGCCGCGGGCACGTACCCCATCCGGCTCACTCTCGCGGGGAACGCGCCCGGCGGCGCCTACACCCTCTCTGCGGTGGCGTACGACGAGCAGGGCGCCGCGAGCGCCGCAAAGACCGCGACGTTCACCCTCCCGTAACAGGTCGCTCGGCTCGCGCTCGCTCGCGGCCCCTCGCGCTCGCGCAAGCGCCGCGCTATGCGGTCGCCATGAGCGAGCGAGATCCACGGTGGGAGGCAGGGCACGCCCTCCGAAAGCGCGTCATGGGGGAAGAGCACGTGGCGCGCACGGAGGCCGCGACGACGGAGTTCGACGCGCCCCTTCAAGACCTGCTCACGCGGCACGCGTGGGGCGACGTGTGGGCACGCGAAGGGCTCGATCCGAAGACGCGTAGCCTGGTCACCGTGGCGATGCTCGTCGCGCTCGGAAAGCCGACCGAGCTCGCGGGGCACGTGCGGGGCGCGCTGAACAACGGCGCCTCTGCGATCGAGCTCCGCGAGGTGCTACTGCACTCGGCGGTCTATTGCGGCGTCCCTGCCGCGGCCGAGGCCTTCCGCGCGGCCGCCAAGCACGTCCCCCTGGACGCCCTCGACTGACCGCTCCCAGGTCGATCTCGTGCTTCGTCGCTGCTCCTCGGCGAGCGGCGCTCGCTCGACCTCGCGCTTCAGCGGGATACGGAAGAGCGGGTTCGCCGGGCGAGCGTCGCGGCTCCCGTACACGAGGACCGGCGGCCGGCGTCGCACCGACGAGTTCAGCGGCGCATCAGGCCGCTCACCGTCGCGCCGATGGCCTGCTTCGGGACGAAGATCGTCGTCACGAAGGCGCCGCCGAGCGCCTGCGGGGTAGGCGCCTCGGGTGCGCTCGCGGCGAACGCGGTGGCGAACATGTCGGCGCTCGAGCCAGGCGCGCCCCGCCCGCCACGATCGATCACCTTCACGAGCGCCGCGAGCCGCGGCGTGACGAGGAAGCCCGAGCGCGACGCGGTCGCGAGGAGCTCCTTCGACTCGGGGCGCGTGCCGAGCGTGGGCCCGGTCGGGGTTCGCGCCGCGATCATACGCGCCGCGACGAGCTTCGGATCGAGCCCGACGGCCACCCACGACGTACCGGGAGCGCTCGCATCGGAGGGGGCGATGAAGATGTGCGCGATCACGGGCTTCGGCGCGAAGGTTACCTTGCCCTTGTCGTCACGCCGGGGCGGGCGCGGGATGGCGAGCTCGAGGTGGGTCGTCCCCGCGGGGAGCCCCGCGCCCACGGCGGCCGCGCGGAGCGTCGGGAGCGGCGGCTTCGATTTGTCCTTCGCGCTCTTGGTGCGCATCACCTTGAGCCCGAGGGTCGCCCAGTCTTTGATGACGAGGGCCACCTGCGCGGCCGGGCGCTCGAGGCGCATGAGCGTGTAGCCCACCGCCTGGGTGGCGAGCGCGGCCTTCTGCTCGGCGCGCTGCTTATCGGTCGCGTTCGCCCCGTCTTTCTCGACCGCTGCGGCCTTGAGCGCGTCGAGATCGTAGCCGCGTCCGAACACCATCCCCCCCTGGAAGATCGGGAGCGTGCGATCGGCGAGCAGCGCCACGATGGCCTTTCGATCGGCCGCCGGCACATCGCTGGCGAGGGTCTCGTCGAGGAACGCCGCGAAGAGCTTGCGCGGGCGATCGTAGAGCGTGGGATCACCGGGGCGCGTCCACGCGGCCATGTCGACGTCGGCGGGCAGGCCGACGAGCGCCGGCGGCGGGGGCCCCACTTCTTTCACGCCCGCGACGAGCATCTTCGTGAGCGTCGCCTGTTGCGTGCGGAACGAGTACCGGAGCCGGGCCTTCGCGCCCTCGGGCTTGGCGTCGATGTCGAGCGTCACGCGATCGCTGTCGACCGCGAAGTCGGCGAGATCACCGACCGCCGCCTCGATGATGTCGCGCGTGGCGGGCCCCACGTCCTTCTTCCCTTCCAGCATCCCGCCCGCGAGCGCGGGCAGGAGGCGGCGCACGCTCTCGAGCGACTCGCGCACGGCGCCGAACTGCATCTCGATGTGGACGTCGCTCTGGCTCGGGGCGATCGAGAGGGTGCGCATCGCGTACGGAGCCATGGACTCGACGGCGCCCTGATCGCCGCACACGAGGCGCGCGGGCGCCGAGCCGGGCGTGGCCCCCATCACGCACACGCGGGGCTCGTCGGTCTCGTCCTTCGGCGGGGGCGCGAGGCCGTCGACCTTGATGACGCCGTTGGGCATGGGCGTGAGGGTGAACTTCGAGAGCTTGGCCTTCGCCTCGTCGAGGGACGTGAGCGGGATGGAGACCACGAACTGGGGGGTAGGCGCGCGCTTGTTCCCGGCGACCCGCACCGCGAAATCGAAGGGCTTGTCGATGTCGACCACGCCCGCGAGCTCCTCGCCGAGGACCGCGCCGAGCGCCTCCTTGGCGCCGGGGAGCGGCATGCCGGTCCAGCCCACGATCGCGTTCGCGGACTGCTCTGCGTGAGCCACCCGCCCGAACGCGACGAGGCCCTTGGGCTCGGCCACGGGCGAGACGTCCGGCGCGGGCGCGACGGCGATCTCTACGGGCTTGGGCTTCTCGGGCGCCGCGATGGGCGCCACCGGCGGCGGCGGGCCGCCACAGGCGACCAGCATGGCGGCGGACACCCCGACCGCGACGCCGGGCGCCGAGCGAGGAGACAGGGAGGACGCCCGGGCACGAACGAGGAGCTTTCTCATCGCCCCGGAGCGTACCCGAATCGTGCGGCGCGCGAGCGCGCGATCTCTCTCGGCGCGGCTGGGGCCCGTCGTCTTTGCCGTGAGCGTCCGTTGGGCCTTTCCCGAGCGCCGGAGCCGTGGTTAACGATGACCCCGAATGTCGCAGCCGAAGCTGAACCCCGCTCAGGCGCGCGCCGTCGAGCACATGTCCGGGCCCATGCTCGTCCTCGCGGGCGCCGGCTCCGGAAAGACCCGCGTCATCACGCAGCGTATCGCGCGCATGGTGGAGCGCGGCGTACCCTCCCACGCCATCGTCGCGCTCACGTTCACGAACAAAGCCGCCGCCGAGATGGCGGAGCGCGTGGAGCACGTGCTCCGCGAACGCAAGAACGCTGGAGCGGCGAAGGGGCTCACGGTCTCCACGTTCCACTCCTTCGGGCTCTCGGTGCTCACTCGCGAGAAGCGCTCGCTCGGCGGCACGTTCACCATCTTCGACCAGGGAGACTGCCTGTCGACGGTGAAGGACATCCTGTCGCGCAGCAGCCGCGAGCGCGGGTACGACGCGCCCGCCATCCTCACGCGCATCTCCAACGCAAAGAACGCGTTCATCTCGCCCGAGCAGCTCCGCGATCGGGTGGAGGCCGCCTCGGTGGAGGACGAATACGACGCGATCACCGCCAGCGTGTACCCGCGCTACCAGGCCGCCCTGCGAGGCTTTCGCGCGTTCGACTTCGACGATCTCGTGTGCGAGGTCGCCCGCATGTTCCGCGAGAAGCCCGACGTGCTCGAGAAGTACCGTGCACAATACAGGTATTTGCTCGTCGACGAATACCAGGACACGAACGGAGTGCAGCTCGCGCTCCTCCGGCTGCTCGCCGGCGACCACCAGAACATCTGCGTGGTGGGCGACGACGACCAGTCGATCTACTCGTGGCGCGGCGCGAACGTGCGCAACATCCTCGACTTCGAGGAGCAGTTCCCCGGCGCGCTGGTCGTGAAGCTCGAGCAGAACTACCGATCGCGCGCGCCCGTGCTCGACGTGGCCAACGCGGTCATCGCCAAGCGCGCCGACGTGAAGCACAAGAAGGTGCTCTTCACCGAGAAGGCCGGGGGCCCCATCGTGGGGCTCGGCACCGCGCCCAGCCCGGAGGCGGAGGCCGCCTACGTGGGGCGCGAGCTGGCGAGGCTCACCAAAGAGGCCGGCGTGCGCCCCAAGGACACGGCGGTGCTGTACCGGTCGAACGGCCAGGCGAAGCTCATCGAAGAGGCCCTCCGCGAGCGAGGCGTGCCGTATCGCATGGTGGGCGGCCAGCAGTTCTTCGAGCGCAAAGAGGTGAAGGACCTGCTCGCGTACCTGAAGGTCACGCTGAACCGCGCCGACGAAATCAGCCTCCGCCGCATTCTGAACTACCCACCGCGCGGCATCGGCGAGACCAGCGTGGAGCGCCTCGGGCTGCACGCCGTGGCGAAGGGCTGGACACTGTGGCAGGCGATCGAGCGGGTCGACGCGCTCGACGGCGTGCCCTCGGCCGCGCGTGAGGGGTGCAAGAAGCTCGAGCGGGCGGTGGGGCAGCTCCGCAAGCGGCTCGTGGTCGATCGCGTCCCGGCGAGCACGGCGGGGCGTGAGCTCTGCGAGGCCGTCGGAATCTATGGCGATCTCGACGCTTCCTCCACGTCGCCTCAGGTCGCGGCGCGGCGAAAGGGCAACCTCGACTCGATCCTCCGCACGCTCGAGAAGCGCGAGGTCCGCGTTCGCGAAAAGGGCGACGACGAGACCGCGGAGCGGGAGCTCATGTCCTTCCTCCAGGCGCTCACGCTGAACCTCGGCGACGACGAGGAAGACACGAGCGACCGCGTGACGCTCTCCACCCTCCACGGCTCGAAGGGGCTCGAGTTCGATCACGTGTTCCTCATCGGGGTCGAGGAAGGGTTCTTGCCTCACACGCGCACCCTCGACGCGCGCGCCACCGACGCGAGCCAGCAGGACATCGAGGAGGAGCGCCGGCTCTTCTACGTAGGCATCACCCGCGCTCGCGAGAAGCTCGTGCTCACGAAGTGCAAGGCGCGCGCCCTCCGAGGGAAGCCCACGCCCCGCACCCCGAGCCGCTTCCTCTCCGACATCCCGGAGGAGCTGCTCGAGACCTTCGTGGTGAAGGAAGACCCCGCGGCGAGCCTCGCCAAGATGGGCGAGCACGGCGACAACCTCCTCGCGATGCTCGAGGGCCTCGGGGGATAGTGGGCAGGGGGGGGGGGGGGGGGGGGGGCAGCCCGGCGCTCACGAGCCACTGCCTCGCGGGGGTCGGGAATCTCCCACCTGTGGCGCCCGCAGCGCGTCGCCGCCGGCCGCGGCCGCGCGGGCCTATCGCCCGCGCGAGGGCCACAGACCCGCAGGCGGTTGGCGCCGCCGTCCGGGAAGGTCTCGAGGCGCACGTGGCTCACGCGGCCGGCGCGTTGGAGTGACTGGCCCGCGACGTGGAGAACGCCGCCTGCGAGCGCCTTGACCGGCGTGCGGGGACGAGCTCGATCCACCGGACGTCGTCTGGAAGCGCCCCGTCGGCCACCTCGCCGAGATCGGCGCCGAGCAGCCGCAGCTCCACGGGGTTATTGAGGACGAAGTAGGTGAAGTCCACCTCGACGCGCTCGACGACCCCGGCTCGCCCGAGGGCGACGACCACGTAGTCGAGGTGCGCGCCGCCGCGGCTGCGGCTGGTCTCCCAGCCGTCGCCCATGCTCGTGGGGGCGGCCTCGGCGATGAGCGCCTGGCTGTGCCCGTAGCGGTTGTTACTCGTCGCGACGACGCGGCCGCCGAGCGCTTCGCACGCGAGGTCGACCTCCGCGTCCGGCGCGAGCGCGGCCCACCGCGCCGCGACGGCCGCCGCGCTCGGCGCCTCGTGGGCCTCGTCGCCGCCGCGCGGGATAGGCGCCTCGTGGCGGATCCGCCGGACGCGCTCGTCGCCCGGATCGGTCTCCGCGGGCGCGCGCCCTGCGTAGCAGCGGAGCCTCGCGATGCCGCCGTCCGGGTGGTTCTCCAGCATGACGTGCGTGAGCGCACGGCCGTGGCCCGCGGGCGTGCGGAAGACGTTGTGGGCGTGGCCGTCCAGCGGCGCGGGCGCGAGCAGCTCGAGCCAGCGCGGGTCCGCCCGCGTGGGGGACTCGCCTGGCGTGCCCTCGAGCGCGTACACCGCGCCGAGCTCGGCGTGGTTGCCGTCATGCCAGTGGGTGTCGACGTCGACTGTGGCGATCGCGCCGGGCGTGCCGAGCTCGAGCACGACCCAGTCGGGCGCCGAGGGGTTGTGCCGGCGGGTCTCCCACGAGTCGAACTCCTGCCCTTTCCCGGGGATGAACACGCCGAAGCGGAACTCCGGCGCGCGGGTAGAGAGGAGGTTCTCGGCGGGCGCGAAGCCCTCCTCGGAGCAGGCGACGACGCGGCCGGAGGGGAGACGATCGAACGGTTCGTCGGGTGTGGCGGACATGGGCGAGGCCTCTACGGTTCGGGAGGGAAGAGACACCGCGGGCGCTCAGCCCGCGAGCGCAGCCTTCACGCGGGCGATGAGCTGTGCGGCCGCGTCGGCGAGCGGCACGAGCTCGGCCTTCTTGGGGTCCTTCTCGGTGCGAGGCTTGAGCTCGAGCTGGCCCTGCGCGAGGCCCTTCGAGCCGAGGGTGACGCGGAGCGGAATTCCCAGCAAATCCGCGTCTTTGAACTTCACGCCGGGGCGCTCGTCGCGGTCGTCCCAGAGCACCTCGACGCCCGCCGCCCACAACGCGTCGTAGAGCTTCTTCGCCTCCGCGTAGACCCCGGGCTCCTTCGCCTCGGTGCCGAGCGTGACGAGGTGCACGTGATAGGGCGCGAGGCTCATCGGCCACACGATGCCGAGCTCGTCGTGGCGCTGCTCGATGCACGTCGCCACGAGGCGCGAGACGCCGATGCCGTAGCACCCCATGACGATGGGCTTCTTGGCCTGCGCCTCATCGAGGAACGTGGCGCCCATCTGCGCGGAGTAGTGGGTGCCGAGGATGAAGATGTGCCCGCCCTCGATGCCCTTGTAGGCCAGCAGCCCGCCCTCGGCCCCGCAGCTCGGGCAGTCGTCGCCGCCCTGCGCGAGGCGAAGGTCGGCCACCTCGGCCTGGTAGTCGCGCTCGAACGCGACGTGGGTCAGGTGGTGGTCGGTCTCGTTGGCGCCGCACACTCCGCTCGCGACGAGCGACGCCGCGCGATCGACCAGGACCCTTCCCTTGAACCCTACGGGGCCGGCGAAGCCCACGGCCGCGCCGGTGGCCTTCTTCACGTCGAGCTCGCCGGCGAGGAACACCTCGTCGACGCCGAGCGCCCGCGCAAGCCGCACCTCGTTCACCTCGTGATCGCCGCGCACCACCGCGAGCACGGTCGCCTCGCCCGCGAGGTACACGAGCGACTTCAGGAAGTGGTCCTTCGGCCGCGAGAGGAACGCCGACACGTCGTCGATGGAGCCCACCTTGGGCGTGTGCACCCTGGCGATGGCGGGCGTCGGCTCGGTGGCCTTCGCGGGCTCGCGGGTCTTCACGGTCGCGGCCTCGACGTTGGCCGCGTACTCGCACTTCTGGCAGGCCACGATCGCGTCTTCGCCGCTGTCGGCGAGGACCTGGAACTCTGCGCTGGTCGAGCCGCCCATCGCGCCGGAGTCGGCCGCGACGAGGCGGTAGGTGAGGCCCATGCGGTCGAACGCCCGCGTGTAAGCTGCACGCATCCGCTCGTAGCTGACCTTGGCGCCCTCCTCCGTCGCGTCGAACGAGTACGCGTCCTTCATGATGAACTCGCGGCACCGCAGGAGGCCGCCACGGGGGCGGGGCTCATCGCGGAACTTCGACTGGATCTGGTAGAGGTTCCGCGGCATGTCGCGCCAGCTCTGGATCTCGCGGCGCGCGATGTCGGTGACGATCTCCTCGTGGGTGGGCCCGAGGTTGTACTCGGCGCCCTTGCGGTCCTTGAGGCGGAACAGGGTGTCGCCGAAGCGGTCGAAGCGCCCGGTCTCGCGGAAGTACTCCGCGGGCAGCAGCGCCGGCATGAGGATCTCGAGCGCACCCGCGCGGTCCATCTCCTCGCGGACGATCCCCTCCACCTTGCGCAGGGCACGCAGCCCGAGGGGCAAGTAGTCGTACATGCCGGCGCCCACGCGGCGGATGTAGCCGCCTCGCAAGAGCAAGACATGGCTCACGTTCGTGGCGTCGGAGGGGGCTTCCTTGACAGTCGGGATGAGGGCGTTCGTGAAGAGCATGGCGGGCCCGCACTAGCACACGCGCGCGCCGCTGGAGAGGGCTTGCGCAGCGGGCTCCACCTGCCCTTGGTCAGTCGCCGAAGATCTCGGTGGCGAGGAGGCACGGCGGCACGGTGCCGCGCGTGAGCATGTCGTGGTGAAAAGCCTTCAGGTGGCGGGGAAGGTTTTCACAGCGACGGCGTACCCCAGGTCGGCGCTCGAGGGCAGCCGCTCCCCGCGCGCTCGCCGAATCTCCCCCGCCCCCTTTTCTTTTTTGCATCGTCCGCTCGGTCGCTCCGTCGAAGAGCGCGCGATATCCCACCCCTCGGAGTCCTCAATGAAGCTCGCCCGCGTTCTTGCGCTCGCCGCCATCGTCACCGCCTTCGCGCTCCCCGCTCAGGCCGAGTGGACCAAGTCCGAGAGCTTCGAGTTCTCGTCGCGGACGAGCCTGAAGCTCGTGTCGGCGGCGCACGGCAAGGCGCTCGTGAAGGTCGACGGCGTGGTCAAGGAGGAGACGCTCCCCGCGATCTTCCCGCTGCCCGACCACGACGCGTACGTCGAGGTGAAGATCGTGGCCGACGACGGCGACACCTGGAGCGGCAAGATCGAGGTGAAGGCCCACAAGCAGACCATCGTGCAGCTCACGCACGTGCCCAGGGCGGCGGCGCCCGCCGCGCCGCCTGCAGCGGTGCACAAGTACATTGGGCGGTTGGTGAACGGTACCGACACGTGTCGCGCGAGCGATCGCGTCGACAAGTTCGTCGTCATGAAGGACGGCAAGCCGGTGCTCGAGACCTCCGTCCCGCCGAACCGCGCGATGTCGAACGTCGAGCTCGACGGCGGCACGTACACCGTGCGCATCTTCCGGAAGGGCATCTTCGTGGCCGCGAAGGAGCTCGTCGTCTCGAAGGACGGCTGGATCTTCACGTACGGCTGCTGACGGGCGCGCGCGCGCGCATCTGGGGCGCTCGCGCGAGGGACGGATTCACGGGCGAGCGCGACGGCGTACCCGACGGGCCACCGCCGCGGCGAGCGCCGTCGCGAGGACGGCGAGCGCGCTCGCGGGGCCCCCTGGCGCACCGACGGTGCAGCCGCCGGCGTCCGCGCTGGGTCCGGTCGGTTCCGCACCGTTCGCGCCGCTCGCGCCAGGCGGCGCGCCCGGCGGCGTGACAGGCGGCTCTGCGGTGGAGGTTGGGGTGGGCGTTGGGGGGGGAGGGCTCGCCGCGTCCGGCGTCGCCGAGCCGTCGGGCGTAGAAGCGTCGCGCCCGCCGTCGGGGGCGCCCGCGTCCGGGGGGGCGCCGGCCACGATGCCCGGGTTCGCGGCGATGAACTGCTGGATGGCCGTGAAGGCCGGCTTCTGGCGATAGTCGGCAGGAAAGGTTCGCGCGGGAGGCGCCGTGCGGTTCGCGCGGAGCAGACCGAAGCCGTCGATGGGGCAGTCGGCCTGGTCGGGCTTGCAGTCGAGGATTTCGTAGAAAAACGTGTGGGTCCACCAGGGCCGGCGGAGCTGCTCTTCCATCACGCGGCGCACGTACGTGGCCTGCTTCCCCTCGTCGCCGGCGTTGCCAATCTGCTTGGCCTGGTAGCCGGTCTCGGTGATCCACACCTCGCCTGTGTAGCGCTCCTCGTCGAGCAGCTCGCGCAGGCTGATTCGGGTGAACGAGAATCTCCGTTTCTCGAGCGCGTTCAAGAAGTTATCGCCGTCGAGGACCGTCGTGCCGGTCTCCGGCCAGCCCGAATAGATGTGGTGCGCGAGGATGTCGATCGAGCCGCGCGCGCGCTGAACGACGGGCCGCAAGAACACGTCGTACTCGCCCACGTGCGCGAGGTCCGGCCCCACCACGAAGCAGTCCGCGCACGTCGCCCGCACGGCCGCGGCGCCGGGCACGAGGATCTTGTCGATGTACGGGCCGGATCCGGCAGCGTTCTCCCAGAACTGGTCGAGGTTCGGTTCGTTCCAGATGCCGAAGTGGCGGACCCCCTTGGGGCGATAATGCGCGACCGCGGCGCGCACGAAGGCGGTCCACTCGGCCGTGGTGGCAGGCTCGTCGTTGCGCGGGTTGGTGTCCGCGCGAGACCGCGGCGCGCGGGGCACCCACGCTGGGGTGTAGCCGAGCGTGAGGTAGACCTTGAGCCCGCGCGCGTTGGCTTGGTCGACCACGCGATCGACCGCCGCGTAGTCGAAGCGGCCCGACGCGGGGTTCATGGCGAGCCAGTCGCCGTCGACGCGGATCCAGCCCACACCGAGCGTCTTCGTCGCGTCGAGGAGCTCGTTGGACGGCACGTGCACGTTGATGCCCAGGTCGTTGCCCCCGATGACCGCGCGCGCCTCGCCGGGCGCCAGCGCCCCGAGCCCGAACGCCGCCGCGACCGTCGCCCACGTTCTTCTTCGCATTCCCGACCTCGCACCAGAGCTTTCCGCAGTGGCGCGTGATGCGCAAGCGGGCTCTTCGTCGACGACGGGTCGCCCGGGCGGTGGAGCCGGCGGCAGCGCTCGCGCGTAGGGGCTGCGGGGCGGTCGCCGACCGAGCGCCTCGGAGACCCGCGCCAACCGCGTCGGCGTCAAAGGCCTTGTCTCCGAGGGCGCCGCGTAGGACGCTGGGTGGCGAGACAGGGGCGAGGGAGACGAAGCAATGGCCAACAGCGACAATCGACGCTCGGAGTTGGCGGGTTACTCCGCGAGCCACCGCGCCTACGAGATCGGCGTGTCGCTCCTGGCGCTCGCGCTCTTCGTGTGGCTGCTCGTGCGCCTCTCTCGCAGCCCGGCGATCTCTGGATGGTGGGTGCCGCTCGCGCTGTTCCTGGGCATCCTCGCGGCCGATTTCGTCTCGGGCGTGGCCCACTGGGGCTTCGACAGCTGGGGCAACCTCGACACTCCGGTGCTGGGCCGCCTCGCGATCCGCACCTTCCGTGAGCACCACGTCGACGAGAAGGCGATCACGCGGCACGACTTCATCGAGACGAACGGCCACAACCTCGGCCTGAGCTCCGTCGTGTCGGCGACCGGGATCTGGCTGCTCGGCCCCGCCAACACCTCGTTCGCCTCGACGTTCGCCGGCATGAGCCTCTGCGCGATGGCGATCTTCGTCGGCATGACCAGCCAGATCCACAAGTGGTCGCACCAAGACCAGCCCTCGGCGGCGGTCCGCCTGCTGCAGCGCGCGCACCTCGTGCTACCGCCCGACCACCACGCGCTCCACCACGCGCCGCCCTACGACAAGAACTACTGCATCACCGTGGGCTGGATGAACGGGCCGCTGAAGGCGATCCGCTTCTTCCAGACCTTCGAGCGCGTCATCACGGCGCTCACCGGGGTCGTCCCGCGGGTCGACGACATCGGAGAGAAGGAAGCGCTGGCGTCGATCGAAGGGGACGACGGCGTCGGCGTCGATGGAGCGGCGACCGTGAAGCCCAAGGCCGCGAGCGGCTCGTAGCGCGTCGACAGTCGCGCGCGCGGGTGAGGCCCGTGGCTACGGCGCGGCGTCGAGGGGCGCCGCGAGCTCCGCCACCTCGACCTGACAGTTCTGCTCCGAGCAGACCGAGAACTTGTAGGCCCCCGCGACCTGCGCCGCGCCGGCCGCCGTCGGCCTGAAGCGGACGGTCATCGTGGCGTGGGCCTCGCTCGGCGTGGCGTGGTCGCCCGAGGCCTTGGAGAACACGCCGGGCGCGGCGGTGTCGCGCCCGAGGTACACGAGGCCCTTCGCCGGCCCCGCCGTGAAGCGGTACGGAAACTCCTGGTTGATGTGGTAGCCGCCGCGCGCGTCGAGCTCCACCGTCGCCAGACACTCGGCGCCGACCTTGCAGCCGGCCTTCGGCTTCAGCTCGATCGCGTAGTGCGGGGCCTCTACCTTCGCGGCGGGAGGCGCGGGCTCCTTCGACGCAGCGGACGCTCCGGCGCCCTCACTCTTGCTGCAAGCAATGAGAACAATTGCCAAATTCACGACGAGGGCGAGCACCTGGGGAGAGAGGGCGCGGGGGTTCAAACGGCAGCTCCAAGGATGGCGGTGAGGGTGGCGCGAAGGTAGCGGACCGAGAGGTCGATCGTGGTCGCGCGGGCGCGGGCGTCTGCGCCGAGCGGGGGGGCGAGCTCCATGACGTCGCCGCCCACGAGCCCGAAGCGCTCGCCGAGCGCGCGGATGAGGGCGAGCACGAGCTCGGGCGACAGACCGCCGGGCTCGGGCGTGCCGGTCGCGCTCGCGAGCTCGGCGTCGGTGCCGTCGATGTCGTTGGAGAAGTACACGCCGTCCACCCCGAGCGCCTCGAGGTGGCTGACCACACGTGCGATCGCCGCGCCCTCGTCGCGTCGGCACTCGTCGGCCCAGAGCTGGCGCACGCCGAGCGTGCCCTCCCAATGCTCCCGGTCGCGACCCGACGCGCGAACGCCGACCTGCACGAGGCGGCCATCGCGGCCGAGCTGATCGTTCACGTGGTAAGACCATGTCGCGAAGCAGTGCTGGACGCCGAGGCGCTCGGCGAGCAGGTCGGTGTGCGCGTCGGACTGCACCACCGCCGTGCGCCGTCCGGCCGCCTGGTGTGCGCGCAAGAGCTCGGTGACGACGGGGTACGCCGTGGAGTGGTCGCCGCCGAGCACGACCGGCGCCGCGCCCGGGCAAATCGACAGGGCGAGCGCGGTGGCGCGCTGCGCGATCGAGAGCGGCGACACCGGCAGCTCCGCCCGCACGTGCGCGGGCAGATCGGGGTAGAGCGCGCGCCGAGAGCGCTCCTTCTGGGCCTCGGAGAGCATCTCGTCGTGCAGGAGCTGGGGCACGACGAACACGTCGCCGAGGTCGACCAGGCCAAGCTCGCGCGAGCGGCTGGCGAGCTCGGGCACCGCGTCGAGGAGGCCCTCGCGGAGCGCCTGCGGGCCGAGGTTCGCGCCCCGGCGAAAGCCGGCACCCACGTCGGAGGGGACCCCCAGAATGAAGGCGCGAGCCCCCGCGAGGCGCTCGAGCGCAGCGTCGAACGCGCGGGCCACCTCCGCCTCGTTCGCAACGCCGTAGAGGCGCTGCTGCAGCTCGAGCTGCGCGCGCTTGCCGGTGGACACGAGGTAGAGCCCGCCCCCGGCGGGGCGGAGCAGCGCGCGGAGCTCGTCGATCGGCGTCACGGACGCAGCCTAGCACGCGCCGCCAAAGGGGGCGCCTCGCATGCAGTCTACACGTACACCGCGGGCGCGTTCACGGCAGCTCGAACGGAGAGTGGGACGGCAGCGCCCTCTCGTCGAACACGGCGCCGCTCGCGGTCCGCACTCGGAGGACCCCGACCCACTCTGGCTTGCGCGCGCCAGGGGCCCAGACGAAGGGCGCCACCACCGCGGGCGCCTCCGAGCCTCGCGGCGCGGCCGTCGTCGCCACGCGCGCGCTCGCGAGCGTCTGGCCGTGGGCGTCGACGACCTCGATCTGCAGCGGGCCGAGCGCGCGCGGCGTCTTGACCGTGACGCCCTCGCCGCTCCCGTAGCCCTCGACTTCGGCCTGGGGAGGCGCCTCGGGAGGGGCTACGTAGCTCCGCTCGTGGGCGGCGACGGGCGGCGTGGTCATCGGGGCGTCGCCTCCCGTCATGTCGGGCGCCGAGTCGGTCGGCGGGGCGCGACGGCCCAGCGGGCGCACACGGTCGTAGGCCCGTGTGACCGGCCCCACCATCGCGCGGGGCTCGCCCCCGACGTCGACCACGAAGACGCCCAGCGCCGGGCGACCCTCGCCCACGTAGGCGATCTGGCGAAGCCGGGTCGACGTGAAGTGGTCGATCGCGAACGGGACCTTCATGAACGCGTCGCTGCGCTCGGAGTGCATGACCGGATACCACCCGTTGAACCGGCCGGGCGTCATGTCCTCGTAGCCGCCCCCGGGCCGGCTGTACTCGGCGACCATCTGGAGGAAGGCCAGCTGCTTGTCGCTCACGGGCCGACCCGCGAGCTCGTCGACCACCACGGCTCGAAGCGCGGCGACGACCTTCGCGAGGCGCTCGGCGGCCTGCGTCACCTGTCCGGCCACGTCGTCCTCCCCCGCGGCGGCGGGGCCGAGCTGCGCCGCGAGCTCGCGCAGGCGCGCGGTGTACGCGAGGGTCGCGTCGTACGCGCCCAACGTAGGCTCGACGTACGCGTCGGGGATGGTGCAGCCCGCGAAATCGTACACCTGCGCGGTGTGCAGCACGTGGGCGTGGTGGATCTGCGCGTACCCCGCGATGCCAGTGGAGATCCGCCGATCGGCGTGCGCGGGCGTCGCGAAGAACGAAGGCACCGCGCCCCGCGGCGCCTCGAGCGCGCCCATGACGAGGCGGGTCCACGCGGTGTGGAGGTCGTCCCCGCCGAGGTTCGTGGCGAGGTCCGCGCGGGCGGCGCGCAGCAGCGCCGGCGAGCCCGTCGGGTCGGTAGCGCACGCCGGCGTCGGCGCCGAGCAGGTACGCGAGCTCCGGACCGCGAGGCAGGTGAGCCGGCTGGTCGCTCGGGGCCAGCGTCGACAGAGTGCGCGCGTCGGCGGTGATCGCGACGCCGAGGAGCGTGGCGATCGTCGGCAGCGAGGCCGCCGACGTGCCGTACGGCATGACGTGGTAGTTCACCGTGCGCGTGGGGGCGTCTCGGATCTCCGCCCGAAGCGCGCCCGCCGCGGCGTCCACGTCGAGCAGCGAAATGCGCTTCTGTTTCAATACGTTCGACAAGGCTGCGAGCGGCACGATCTCGGTCTTTCCCGCGAGCTTGCGCCCGAAGGCGTCGAGCTTGGCCACCTCCGCCTCGACGCCCGCGTGCGCCGCGAGATCCGCGAGGACGAGCGCGAGCGCGGCCTCCCGCGGGGTCTCGTCCGTGGTGAGCACCGGCGAGGAGCTCCGCGATCCGCGCGACGCGAGGTTCAGCTCGAGCCGCGTCAGCCAGACCATCGCGCGGAAGTAGCCGTGGAGCTGGGTCTGGTCGAGGTACACGCCCCGCGGCGCATAGAAGGTGAAGTCGACCACGCGCGGGCGGCCGAAGAGGTCCACGGTCTCCACCGCCGACGCGGCGTGAGCTCTCGCCACGAGGCCATCGACCTGGGCGTCGCCGGAGGACCCGCCCCCGTCGCCCACTTCCCCGGTCCCGTCCCGGCCCTCGAGCAGGGCGCGCGCCACGCCCAGGTAGACCGCGGCGTCCCGCGCGAGCGCCGGCGCGTAGCGAGGCGAGGGCGCGCTACGCTCCGCAGCGAGGGCCTTCTGCATTCCCTCGAGGACCGCGCCCAGGCGCTTTTCGCGGGCCGCCTCCGCGTGCACGAGGAGGCTCTCGTGGGAGCGGAACACGGCCTGGAGGAGGCTGTCGGCGGTGACGTACAGCGGCAGCTCCTGCCGATGGATCTCGTGCATCGCCTCGCCGTAGCTCGGGAAGGTGACGCGCGACAGGACGACCATGCCGTTGCGCGACAGCAGCGCGCGCTCGGGTCCCGTGAGGCCATAGCGTTCGACGACGCGGTCCAGGAACCTGGGGGTCTTCTTCCGGTCCCACGGGGTGGCGGCCACCGCGGGGCGGGCGGCCCCGCTCGCGGCCTCGCGCGTGACGTCGTCCACGGCCCGCCACACCGCCGCATCCGGCAGCTCCTCGGGGCCGAGGTCGCGGACGCAACACGCGTCGAACGCCGGGCCGGCGACCGGCGGCGGCGGGGGCGCCCCCGCGTCGACCGCGGCCACGGGCCGAAAAGGCGGCCGGGACGGCGCGACGCGCGACGGGGGCGCGCATCCGTCGACGGCGAGGAGCGAGGCGAGGGCGAGCGCGCAGGAGGCGCGCAGGAGGCGAGCGTGAGCTCGTGGGAGGGAGGACATGCCCCTCACGTCGCCCGCGCAGCGCGGAGTGTGACCGGCCCCAAACATATGCATTCTGCACGCTATGGAGAGCACGCGGAGGAGCTCACCAAGAGCGCCGCGAAACCGGCTAACGTGAGGGGATGAACCTTCCGCGTGCGGCGGCGAGCGTCGCGCTCCTCCTCGTGGCCGGGGCCTGCATCCGCAGGCAGGCGCCACCGCCGCAGCCGCCACGCTACGGCGGCCAACAGGCACCCTCCCCTCAGGCTCCGCAAGGCTACCCGCAGGGCGGCTACGCTCCGCAGGGCTACCCTCCTCAGGGCTACCCTCAGGCCTACCCCCCTCAGGCCTACCCCCCTCAGGCCTACCCTCCGGGCGCTCCTCCGCCGGCAGCGCCGCAACCGCCGCCCGCCCCCTCGACTCCGGCGCCCCCGGGCGATCCGTGGACCACGCTGCTCGGGCAGGTGCTCACCTCGCCGCCGCCCGCGCCGTCCGGGTGGCTTCAGCTCCCGCCGGGGTGGACGTGGCCAGGCCCGCAGGGCTCCGGATCGTCGCCGCCACCGGCGCCACCGGCGCCGTCGTCGCTGCCCGCGATCGCGCCTCGCGCCCTGGAGCTCGCGAACGCCATCAACGCCTACCGGCAACAGAACGGTCTGCCGCCAATCCCGATCACACGCGCGCTGACCCACGTGGCCGAGACCCACGTGCGCGACCTCGCCGGCTCACCCAAGCGCTCTGGCTGCAACGGCCACAGCTGGACCGACCGCGGGGCGTGGACGGCCTGTTGCTACACGCCCGACCACGCGCAGGCGAAGTGCATGTGGAGCAAGCCGGCCGAGCTCACGCCGTTCGGCGGGACGGGCTTCGAGATCGCGGTGGGCGAGCCGGGCGAGGCGGCCGGCTACGCCCTCGACGCCAAGCGCGCGCTCGACCTGTGGAGGGCGAGCCCGCTCCATCACGACGTCATCCTGAGCCGCGGGACCTGGCAGTCGGCCCCGTGGAAGGCCATGGGGGCCGGCATCATCGACAGCCACGCCGCCGCCTGGTTCGCGCGCGAGGCGGATCCGACCCCCTGACACGCATCACGACGAGGGTCCAGGCTGTGCCAGCGACGCCCCGCAGTGGCACACAAACGTCAATTTTAGCGCATTTATCGACGTTCTCGGTTTGGCACACACCGTGCGTAAGGGGCAGCATGCGCCACATCCTCCTCGCCGCCGCCGCTCTCCTCGTCACCGCGTCTGCCGCCTGCGCGGACCCGTCCACCGTCCCCGATGGGTTCACGTCCGCGTGCGAGCCCGTCGTCGGCCTCCGCCTCGCCGCGGGCCTCCGCCCGGCGAAGGACGTCGACTTCGTCGGCTTCCGCACCGAGTCCACCCAGCTCGTGGAGTCGTCTGCCGGTAGCCCCGCCACCGACGGGCCGTGCCCCGCGGGTGCGGCGTGCCCTCCCCGCCCGACGACGCCGAGCGCGCCAAGGACAGGGTGGATCGCCCAGTGGTCGGCGCGCTTCTCGGACGACGTGCGCGGCGTCCCCTGCTCGGGCGCCTCGGACCGACCGACCTGCGAGAGGCGCGTCGCCGAGCTACGCCTGATCGCGAGCGAGTGCGACGGCTTCAGCGTGGTGCCGAAGGTGGCGGCGCCGGGAGGCGCGGTACGCTCCACCGGCGAATGCACGATGAGCTACCTCGTCTACACGCGGGGCGACGAGGTGGGTACCGTCTCGACCGACGAGTCGGCGCGCACGTTCCTGGGCGACATCAACAGCCCGCAGGAGGCCATCTTGCTGGCCAAGCTGGGCGGCGAGGCCTTCAGCTGCGACGCCACCTCGCCCGCCGCGTACGCGCCCGCCTCGGACGGCTACGAGCTGAGCTCCAGCAAGGTGTCGGTGGACCCGAGCGGCACCCCGGTCGCGTGCCGGCGCCGCATCCTGCAGGTCACCAAAGACGGCGTCGTGCGCTTCCTCCGCCAAGAGGACTGCTGACCCTCGAAGACGCCGCGCGTCGCGCGTGGCATCCTCTCTTCGCCCTTCGCTCTCTCTCGCCCCGTTCGCGCGACACCCAACCCGACCCATGCTTCAGCCCAGCTCCACGGGAGTGCCACGATGACGACGTCGCGCACCACGACCCCCGACACGCGCGCGACTCGCCCCGTGCGGGCCACGGCGTGGGTCGGGCGCGCCTTCGTGGCCCTGGCCCTCGCGGTGGCCGCCGCGACCGCGCCTTCGCTCGCGGCGTGCTCGTCGCCCGTCGCACCGCCCGACGAGGGCGACGGCGATCTCAGCGACGCGGAGCTCGCGCGCACGCTCTCGCTCCCGTCGCTGAGGTCGGCGAGGGCCTTCCGCGCCTTCGCGACCGAGGGCGGCGGCTTCGGACAGGCCGGCCACGTCATGAAGTACTTCATCGACGCGCGGAGCGGCGGCGACGTGACCTACTTCATCAACTCCAACTACAAGCTCGGCGGTACGAGCCCGCTCTACGCGCAGTACCACTACGACTTCGCGAGGCACGCGCTCGGCGTGTCCGACGACCCGACGACCTTCAACGACGGCACCTACTACGGTGACGACAAGCGCTACATCGCCGGCTCGATCCAGACGTACACGCTCGGGGGCGAGGCGACCCCCACGTACGCGATCCAGTTCTACCCGGACGACGTCATCCACGAGGAGGGCCTGCTCCGCGCTGTCGAGATCCTACGGCCTCGCCTCCAGGTGAAGGGCGTGCGCTACGCCGTGGTCACCACCGGGCCCCAGCAGACCTTCGCCCGGGTGGCGGACCGCCTGCGCGCCCTCGGCGTAGAGCCGCTCACCATCGACCAGGTGCTCGGCACGGTGAAGTACCTGCCGCTGAACCCCGGCGAGGCGTGGGGCTATCTGCGCATTTTTCCGAAAGACTACGGCAACTTGCACCCCACCGATCTCCCGGTGTTCGACGAGCTGCCGCTCGATCTGTCGGTGGTGGCGGGGACGATCACCCGGTCGTACCAAGACGTGACCTCGCACGTGAACCTGAAGAGCAAAGAGCGCGGCACGCCCAACATGGTGCTGCGCGATGCGTCGCCCGAGCACCCGGAGCTCGCGCGGTTCGCCGACAAGCCCGTGCACCTCGTCGTGGGAAAGGCCGGCTACCTGCTCGAGGAGACCACGCCCGAGCTCGTCCTCGCCAAGCTCCGCGAGCGCACCAGCAAGCCGTGGGTCCCCCTCCCCGTGACGCGCGAGCCGGACCTGCGCTCCTACGACGCGATGTGCTCCGTGCTCGGGCCGGCGTGCGCGCAGGACGGGGGCCGGTACGGCGGCAAGGCGCTCGGGCTCGGCTTCCTCGCGAGCCCCAGCGTGCTCGGGCGCTACGCCGACCCCGCGAGCGTGAGCCGGCGCCTCGGCTACGACCTCGCGCCGTTCGGCTTCGGCGTGCCCGTGCAGCGCTACCGCGACTTCCTCGATCACAACCCCGAGGTGAAGGCCAAGGTCGACGCGCTCGTCCTGGCGGAGAAGGGCGGCGAGCTGTCGTCCAACGAGCGGGCCGCGCGCGTCGCCGAAACGCAGCGGGCCTTCTACGCGGGGCGCGTGCCGCCGGCGCAGCTCGCCGAGCTCACCGCCGAGGTGGCCGCGCTCGCCACGCGCCTCCCCGCGATGGACGAGCTCAAGTTCCGCTCCTCGGCCAACGCCGAGGACATCCCCGGCTTCGACGGCGCGGGCCTCCACGACAGCTTCTCGGTGAAGCTCGCGGCGCGAGACAACGCCGAGCTCTCCTGCGCCATCGAGGTCGACACCTCGGGCGTGGCCACGAAGCTGAAGGTGAACCCGCGCACCCCGCAGTGCGCGGTGAAGGCGGTGTACGCGAGCCTCTGGAACAAGCGCGCGATCGAGGAGCGCTCGTTCGCCCGCCTCGACCACGCGACGAGCGCGATGGGCCTGGCCGTCGTGCCCGCCTACGACACCGAGGCCGACGTGGTCGCCAACGGCGTCGTCATCACGCGGGTGGTGAACGGGGCCGGCATCGCGGGGTACACGATCGCGCTCCAGCAGGGCAACGAGCTGGTCACGAACCCCACGCCCGGCACGAGCGCGCAGCACTCGCTCGTCACGTTCAGCGCCGATCCCTCGCGCCCCGACCGCATCACGCTCCTGCGGGCCGCCACGCCCACGCCTTACGGCCCGCCCCTCGCCACGTCCGTGCTGCCCGAGGCCAAGATCGCCGAGCTCGTGGGCGTCGTGCGCGCGGTCGAGAGCGCACACTGCACGGTTACTCCTGGGTACACCGCGAGCCCGTGCCCGTTCGTCCACTTCGACACGCGGAAGCCGGCCGCGCTGGACCTCGAGTTCAAGGTGCTCGCGAACGGGCACCTGGTCATCAAGCAAGTACGGGAATTTCATGGACAATAGAGCTGTTCGACCGCGGAGGCGCTGGAGGTGGGTCGCGTTTGGGCTAGGCGTCGTGGGGCCACTCGCGCTCGCCCTCGGCACCTACGCGTGCTCGACGTCCGAGCCCCCGGCGCCCGACGCCGGCGCGGACACAGGCCCGCCCCTCCCCCCCATCCCACCCCTGCCCCCGCCCTTCGACGCCGCCGGCGACGCCGCGCGGGACACCGGCGTGGCCTTCGACGCGGGCACGAACCTCTCGGCCGCGGCGATCCTCATCAACGAGATCTCCGGCGGTGACGAGTGGGTGGAGCTCGTGAACAGCGGCGCCGCGGCGGAGGACCTCGGCGGACTGCGTCTCGCCGACCGCGACAAGGCCACCGGTGAGCCGAAGCTCGCCGAGGCCGTGACCTTCCCGCCTGCCACCGTGCTCGCGAGGGGCGAGTACCTGCTCGTGCGCGGCGGCGGAGCGGGTGACGGCGGGCGAGCCTGTCCCGACGGCGGCCAGCGCCACTGCTTCAACGCCGAGTTCGGCATCAGCAACAAGAGCGGCGAGACCCTGTTCCTCCTCGCCGCGGACGGCGGGACGCTCGGCAAGGTGGTCTACCCGCCCGACGCCTCCTCCGGGAGCCGCAGCTACGCGCGCATTCCCAGCGGTGAGCCCGACGCGTCCTTCCAGAGCTCCCCGGAGACCCCCGGCGCGCCGAACGTACCCTGACGCCCCCCCCGAAAAAGGGTGAGCGTCACGAGGTTGATACGGCGGCAGGAGAACGGTACGCTGAGCGGTCCTGAGCTTACCGTTGGAGGCCCGATGACCCGGTTCCGCATCTCGCTTTTGTGCGCTTCGACGTTCTTCGCAGGCTTGCTCGCGTGCGCGACCTCGGCGGTCACGCCCGACGACGAGCCGGACGCCGCGCCCTCACGCCCGTCACGCCCGTCACGGACGGTGCGTCACCCGACAGGAGCGCGCCGGCCACCGACGCGACGCCCGACACTCGGCCACAAGACGCGCAGCCGGATCGCGCCGACGTGGTGGTCGTCGACGCGCGGCCCGACGCCGCCGACGCGGCGGACAGCGGCTTCACGCCCTACCCGGGCGATCCCTTCGACCCGCGGGCGCCGAAGGAGGGCGACCCGTGCCCGGCCGGGACGCCCGTGAACGCGATCCTCGATCGCCGCTGTGGCAAGTGCGGCGTCCAGAAGGCGTTCTGCGAGACGGGCAGCGTGGTCGGGACCTACGGGCCGTGCCTCGGCGAGAAGACGGCCGCCGTCAACTGCCTCCCCGCGGCGCGCGAGGTCTCGCAGTGCGGGCTCTGCGGCAGCCAGACCCGCCAGTGCGACGCCGCGTGCTTGTGGGTCGAGAGCGCGTGCCTGGGCGAGGTGACCGGCGGGTGCCTCTCCGGCGAGGTGAAACACATCGAGGGGCTCTGCGCCGACCCCGCCCACGTCCGGCGCCAGCAGTGCTCGGGGACCTGCACTCCCGGCGCGCCCGCGCCCTGCGGACCCCAGGTCGCCGACGAGGTCGTGGCCTCCCCCACGGTGGGCGGCGTCGTGAGCGGCATCTTCAACACCTCGAGCACAGCCCGCACCGTGGAGCGCCTGGTCGCGGGCGTGTGCGGCACCCCTGCGAGCATGACGACGACGAAGACGCCCTTCCACTACGCGCGGGTGACGAACCCGAGCGCGACGTCGGTGAACGTGACCGTGACGCACGTGGTGCCGCCGGGCGCCACCAAGCTCACCGCGGTCACGGCGGCCTACGAGGGCGCCACGACCATTCCCGATCCGGGGAACCGCATCAACTGCACCGCGCAGATCACCTCGGTCACGACTACGGCGGGGTCCGGCGCCCTCACCTTCAACGTGCCCCCCGGCGGGAGCGTCGTCGTGTACACGGGCACCACCTCGGCCACCGCCGCCGGACGCCTCAAGCTCGAGGTGAAGACGAACTTCGTCGGCCCCGAGCCCGCGCCCGCGGTCGACCACGACGTCATGTTGTCCCCAAACTCGGGCGAGACCGTGACGGAGCCCGTGTCGTTCGTGACGACCCAGACGATCACGCGCGTGTCGACCGGGGCGTGCCCGCGCACGCTCCTCACCACCCTCGCGCCGTACCGCTACATCCGCGTCACGAACCCCACGGGCGGGACACTCGTGGCCGATCTGTCGCTCGCGACCGGGGTCAACACGACGCTCGTGGCCTACCGCGGCCTCTCCGCGCCGCCGCTCACGAGCGAGCGAAACGCGTGCTTCGGCACGAACAACGACTCGTGCGGGGCGACGGTGCCCGGCGCGGACTCCTGCGTGCCGGCGATCTCCTTGGCGGCTGGCGAGAGCGTCTACCTGCTCGCGCAGGTCACGACGAACGTCGCGGGTGCGACCACCTTCAGCGCCACCACGCAGTAGCCGCGACCGGTACGACGACGCGTCGCGCGTCGCGTTTCTGCGCGCAGCGCGCGGCTTGCGTTAGGCTGAGGTTCGTGGCGACCCCGGAGCACAGCGCCCGATTTCGGTTCTTCTCGCTCCTGGGCGCCGCGTGGGCGCGCGTCGAGGGCTGGTGGGTCGGGGTCCGCGCCCTCTTCCGACGGCGCCGACGGCGCCTGCAGGCGGAGGCCCGCATCGTCGGGGCCGAGGTGCTGCAGCTCGGCGCGCAGCTCTGGGACAAGGTCGACGATCTGCCGTTCGTGCCCGCTTCGTTCCGGCTCACGCCGATTCGAACGCAGTTCTACGGCCACGGCGCGTTCATGGGCGCGTCGCCCGCGCTGCTCGCCGACGCGAAGTGGAAACGCATCCTCGCGTTCCTCATGCCAGACGTGTTCGAGCAGATCCGCGCGGCGCTCGAGGCCGGCGCGGACCCCACGAAGATCATCCCGATGCTCGAGAACAACCCCGTCGTGGCGGCCTTCGGCGTGGCGCGAGGGGCCGAGTCGGTCGGCGACGACGAGAGCCCGCTCCACCTCTCCGGCATCGAGTGGGACCTCTTCGTCGATCGCGATCTCTTCCCCGCGTGGGAGGCCGCCCGGGGCGACGCGGCGGCGCTCGACGCGCTCATGGAGCGCGTGCTCGACACCTCGCTCATCGCGCACGCGACGCCCGCCGACACCATCCAAGAGGCGATGGGCATCTGCCAATACCAGGACGTCCGCAAGACGCCGAAGACCGGGCTCGGCGGGGTAGAGGTCGACTCCTGGCTCGACCTCTTCGCGCGCGCGCTCACCCTCGGCAAGGCCGACGACCTCGGCGACGCGATCGGGGCGATGGCGAACGATCCGCGCAGCCCGTCGGACGAGGAGTGCATGCGAAACACCTTCGCGCCGCCCTGGCCCGTGCGCCGCGCGGTCGCGGTGCACCGGGAGGTGACGGGCAAGCCGAGTCTCTCGGTCATCATCGAAATCAAGAGCCTCCGCAGCACCCCGGAGTTCCTGCGCGATCTCGTGCGCGCGTTGAACGAGCGCGGCGTGCACGTGGTGGCCGTAGGCGCCTTCCTGCGCGAGGAGATCGAGGGCGTCTCGAGCGCCAGCCAGGTCGTCGACGGCGTGTCCTACCCGGGGCCGCGGGAAATCCAGTTCTTCCACTACGCCGGCGATCTCCAGGCCGCGTGCGACGCGGGCCGCGTGGCGCACGGCCAGAGCGTGATGTTCAACGGCGCGAGCCTCCTCGACACCGTAAAATCGAGCTCGGGCCGCCCCGTGTACAGCTCGAGGATCCGCGTCACCGCGGAGCTCGACGAGTACCGGCGACGCTTCGGGCTGCACGTGGGCTTCTACGTGCAGGAGGGCGACTGCGACCACGCGGCCGCATCGCTCCTGTCCGATCTGTGCGAGGCCAACCCGGAGACGTTCGAGCTCGGGTTCGCGTGGGGGGGCCTCCGCGACCAGGCGCACCTCGACGCGTCGGAGGTGGCGCGCCTCGGCTACGGCGGCCAGAAGGTGCTCGAGATGCTCGGGCAAGCTCGGCAGTGGCGCCTCGCTGGAAAGCGCTGACGCCGCGCTTGTGGCGCGCAGGCCGCGGGGCGATCATGCCTCGTGCACCTCAGCCTGTTCGACATGTTCACCATCGGGATCGGACCGTCGAGCAGCCACACCGTGGGGCCGATGCGCGCAGCCCGGCGCTTCGTCGACGACCTCGACACGAGCGCCCTGCTCGCGCGCGTCAGCGGCCTCAAGGTGGAGCTCTTCGGCTCCCTCGGGCACACCGGGAAGGGCCACGGCAGCGATCTCGCCGTGCTGCTCGGCCTCGAGGGCGAGCGCCCCGAGGACGTCGATCCGGACGCCGCACCCGCCCGCGTCGAGGCGATCCGCGCGGCGCGTGAGGTGCGGCTGCTCGGCTGGGCCAACGTCCCGTTCGACCCCGCGGATCTCGTCTTCCACAGGCGCCGCAGCCTGCCCCTCCACCCGAACGGCATGCGCTTCACCGCCCAGCTCCGCGCGCTCCCAGGCGCGGACGGCGACGCGGCGCCGGAGGAGGTCTCGCGGATCTACTACTCGGTGGGCGGCGGCTTCGTCGTGAACGACGGCGCCGTGGAGCCCGCGCTCCCCGGAGCGCTCGAACGACCGCGGCCACCCTACCCCTTCGCCAACGGGGTCGAGCTGCTCGCCCTCACCGAGCGACACGGACTGTCGATCAGCACCCTCATGCTCGAGAACGAGCGCGCGCTGCGGTCCGAGACCGAGCTGCGCGACGGCCTGAGCCGCATCGTGCACGCGATGCGGCGGTGCGTGCAG
Source organism: Myxococcales bacterium (assembly GCA_016720545.1). Classification (NCBI taxonomy): domain Bacteria; kingdom Pseudomonadati; phylum Myxococcota; class Myxococcia; order Myxococcales; species Myxococcales bacterium. The sequence goes on along the minus strand of JADKKK010000004.1, from coordinate 33,123 downwards.
CGCGGGTGCGAGCGAGAGGGCGTCCTCCCGGGAGGCCTCAAGGTGCGTCGCCGCGCGGCAGCGCTGCACCGCAAGCTCACCTGCGACACGCGCACGACCGATCCTCTCGTCGCGATGGACTGGGTGAACCTGTGGGCGCTCGCCGTGAACGAGGAGAACGCGGCCGGCGGACGTGTTGTCACCGCGCCCACCAACGGGGCCGCGGGCATCCTCCCCGCCGTGTTGCACTACTACCTCCGCTTCATCCCCAACGCGGGCGACGACGGCGCCCACCGATTCCTGCTCACCGCCGCCGCGATAGGCACTCTGTACAAGCGAAACGCCTCCATCTCGGGCGCCGAAGTGGGCTGTCAGGGGGAGGTGGGCGTCGCCTGCAGCATGGCGGCCGCCGGCCTCGCCGAGGTGCTCGGTGGCACCCCCGAACAGGTGGAAAACGCAGCAGAAATTGGCATGGAGCACAATCTTGGGCTCACGTGCGACCCCGTCGGGGGGCTCGTGCAAGTGCCGTGCATCGAGCGCAACGCGATGGCCTCGGTCAAGGCCATCAACGCCGCGCGGCTCGCGCTCTCGGGCGACGGAAAACACAGCATCTCGCTCGACAAGGTGATCGCGACCATGCGCCAGACCGGGGCCGACATGATGACGAAGTACAAGGAGACCGCGCGCGGCGGGCTCGCCGTGAATATCATCGAGTGCTGATGACCCGCACTCGACGCGATGTTCTGCTCGCCGTCGCGGTGGCCGCCGCGGCGGGCCTCGCCTCGTTCGCGGTGCTCCGCGACCGGGGTGCCCCGGCGCCGGCCCGCGCCCCGGCGCCGCCTTCCGCGACCGCCACGTTCTTCGCCGCTCCCCCGCCCGAGGGCCCGCGCGGCTACGGGGGCGAGAGCGAGGCCGACGCCCACCACTCGATCCGCGCGCTCGCCACCCCGCCGGAGCGCGTGCCGGTCAGCTCGGCGCGCGCCCCGAGCCTAGCCGGCCACAGCCCCGGCTTTTAGCGCGTCGAGGGCGCCGCCTCCGCGCAGCAGCCTACGATTCCGCGCGGGCTCCGCGCGCTGCTACGCTGAGCGCGTGCACATCCTCGTGATTGAAGACGACCCCAAGCTCAGCGACTTCCTCGTCCGCGTCCTCCACGACGAGGGCCACACGACCGCGGTAGCCGACACCGGCGCCGCGGCGCTGGAGCGCGCGCCCCTCGCCGCCTTCGACGTCATCCTCCTCGACTGGATGCTCCCCGACGCGAACGGCCCCGACGTCGCGCGACGACTGCGCGCGAGCGGCCTCACGACCCCGGTGTTGATGCTCACCGCCCGCGGCGAGAGCAGCGACAAGGTGACGGGCCTGCGCGCCGGCGCGGACGACTACCTCACGAAGCCCTTCGACGTCGACGAGCTGCTCGCCAGGGTCGCGGCCCTCGCGCGCCGCGGACGCATCGGGGCGGCGCTCGACGTCGGCCCGCTCTCCCTCGATCGCCTCACGCGGAGGGCGACCCTCGACGGGGCGCCGCTCGACCTCACCGCGAAGGAGTTCGCGCTGCTCTCGCGCCTGGCGCTCGCAGGGAACGACGCGGTTCCTCGCGCGACGATCCTGCTCGACGTCTGGCAGCTCAAATTCGACCCGGGGTCGGGGGTGCTCGACGTCCACGTGAGCCGCCTCCGCGACAAGCTCGGGGCGATGGCGTGGATGGTCGAGACCGTCCGCGGAGTGGGCTACCGCCTCCGCGCCGAGCGCCCCTAAGCTCCGCATGAGCCTCCGCTTTCGTCTCCTCGCGGCGACCGTGCTGCTCACCGCGGTGACCCTCGGCCTCGTCTTCGGTGCGCTCTTCCAGCAGTTCGCGCGGCTCCCGGAGGCGCGCCTGGACCGGCGGCTCCGCGACGACGCCGCGGCGGAGGCGGCGGACGCCCCCGCCCGCGACTTCCGGTTTCTCCCAAGGCCTACGCCGGTCCCAGCCGTGTTCTACGGCGATCAAGATCGCCCCATCACCGCGTCGGGCGCCTTCGCCACCAAGCCACCGTCGCGCACCTACATCGCCCACGACGCGGACGATGCGTTCAACTTCACCCACGACGGGGTCCGCTACCGCGCTGTGTTCGTCTCGGTGCCAGGGCACCCGCAGAAGGCGCTGCTCGTCGCCGCCCCGCGCGCGGAGCTCGACGATCTCTCCGAGGCCCGTCGCGACGCGCTGGCCCTCGCGTACGTGGCCGCGCTCGTGTGGACCTCGCTCGTCACCCACCTCGTGGCGCGCAGGGTCACGCGAGACCACGAACGCATCGCCGAGGTCGCGCATCGCGTCACCTCGGGCGATCTGTCCGCGCGGGTCGGGGTGCGGTCCGGCGACGCCGAGCTCATGCAGCTCTCCACCGACATCGACGACATGGTCGACACCATCGCGACGCTGCTGGCGGCGCAGCGTCGCTTCCTCGCCAACGCCGCGCACGAGCTCCGGTCTCCGCTCACGAAGCTCTACGGCGAGCTCCAGCTCGCGGTGCGCAAGGACCGCGAGGCCCCCGAGCTGCGGCGCGCGATCCGCTCGGCGCTCGAGTCGACCGAAGCGCTGAAGGAGCTCACCGACGACCTCCTGACCCTGGCCCGGACGGGGGTCGACGCCGAGCCCGAAGATGCGTCGCTGGAGGCGATCGTGGGGAACGCCGTCGACCTCGCGCGCGCACGCGCCGACGAGCTAGGAGTGTCCTTCGAGCTGTCCGGGCTGGAGATCACCGTGTCGGGGCGCCCGAGCGACCTCGCGCGCCTCTTCCGAAACCTCATCGACAACGCCGTCACGCACTCCCCACGCGGCGCGCTGGTCCGCGTGACCTGCGCTCGCGAGGGCGCGCTCGCCGTGGTCGTCGTCGAGGACGAGGGCGACGGGGTGCCAAAGTCGGATCGCGCACGCATTTTCGAGCCCTTCTTCCGCGGCGCCCGGTCGCGCGCCCGGGCCGAGGGAGGCTCGGGCCTCGGCCTCGGGATCGCGCGCGAGGTGGCCCGAAGCCACGGCGGAGACGTCGCGCTCGAGGACAGCCCGTGGGGCGCACGCTTCGTGGTCGAGCTGCCCATCGCCGCCACCCGCCCCTCCAGGACCAGCTACAGCGAGTAGCTTGAAACCCGGCGCTCGCGTTGTCGCGGCGGCTCGTGTATCGAGTCGCCCCTCATGATCCGGCTCGACTCGATTGGGCGCCAGCACGGCCAGCAGATCCTCTTCACCGACGCCTCGGCCGCGATCAATCGCGGCGAGAAGGTAGGGCTCGTGGGCCCGAACGGCTCGGGCAAGACCACGATATTTCGAATGATTTTGAAGGAGGAGACCCCCGACACGGGGACGGTCTCCGTCGACCGAGGCACCACCATCGGCTACTTCAGCCAGGACGTCGGCGACATGCACGGCGCGACCGTGGTCGCGATGGCGATGGCCGGCGCGGGGGCGGTGGCCGAGGTCGCGAGCGAGCTCCGTGAGCTCGAGGGGGCCTTCTCGGATCCCGATCGGGCCGACGAAATGGACGCCCTCGTCCAGCGCTACGGCGAGGCGCAGGCCCGCTTCGAAGAGCTCGGCGGGTACGCGCTCGAGGGGCGCGCGCGCGAGGTGCTCGCGGGGCTCGGCTTCGCCCAGGAGGTGATGGACGGCCCCGTGGAGAGCCTCTCGGGCGGCTGGAAGATGCGCGTGGAGCTCGCGCGCGTGCTCCTCATGCGACCCGACGTGCTCCTGCTCGACGAGCCCACGAACCACCTCGACCTCGAGTCGATCCTCTGGCTGGAGGGCTACTTGAAGTCGTTCGACGGCGCGCTCGTCATGACCTCCCACGACCGCGAGTTCATGAACCGCATCGTGAGCAAGATCCTGGAGATCGACGGCGGCGAGCTCACCACGTATTCGGGCAACTACGACTTCTACGAGCGCCAGCGTGCGATCGCCGAGCGCAACGCCGAGGCCCAGTACGAGCGGCAGCAGGCCATGCTCGCGAAGGAGGAGGCGTTCATCGCGCGCTTCAAGGCCCGCGCGAGCCACGCGGCGCAGGTGCAGTCGCGCGTGAAGAAGCTCGAGAAGATCGAGAAGGTCGAGCCTCCCAAGCGCCGGCGCAAGGTGTCGTTCGACTTCCCGAAGCCGCCGCGCTCGGGCGAAGACATCGTGAGCCTCGAGGGCATCGACAAGTCGTTCGGGAGCCGGCGGATCTACTCGGCCTTCACGATGCTCATCCGGCGGCGCGAGCGCTGGTGCGTGATGGGCATCAACGGCGCGGGCAAGTCCACGCTGCTCAAGCTCGTGGTGGGGCAGCTCGCGCCCGACGCGGGCAAGGTGTCGGTGGGACCGAGCGTGAAGGTTGGGTACTTCTCGCAGCACGCGATGGACCTCCTGTCCCCCGACGACTCCGTGTGGGACTCGCTCGTGAAGGACTTCCCGAAGGCCTCGGTGGGCGCCCTGAAGACGCTGGCGGGTGTGTTCGGCTTCTCGGGGGACGACGTCGAGAAGCGCTGTCGCGTGCTCTCCGGCGGCGAGAAGGCGCGCGTGGTGCTCGCCAAGATGCTCTTCGATCCGCCGAACTTCCTGGTGCTGGACGAGCCCACGAACCATCTCGACATGGACACCAAGGAGATGATGATTTCGACGCTGAAGGACTTCGAGGGGACCATGCTCTTCGTCTCCCACGACCGTCACTTCCTCGCCGAGCTGTCGAACCGCGTGCTCGAGATCAACGCGGGCGACGCTCGGCTCTACGGCGGAGGTTACAGCGAGTACGTGGCCGAGAGCGGCCACGAGGCGCCCCTCCGCGCGGGCTAGCCTCGGAGGCGAGCGCGCGCGAGGCGCGCCGATCGATTCGAGGGCAGCGTCAGTCGAGGGGATGCCCGGCGAGCGCGCGCGCCGCTGCGAGCGAGATCTGGCCGCCCGACACGAGCCCCTCGAGGTGGGGTTCCTCGGCGAAGGCGGCCCGGAGCCGCAGCCACGCGTCGAGGTAGACGCGGTCGCGCGCCAGTCCGAGACAGACGCCGTCTCCACCACGGTAGACGCGCTCGGCGAGCCGCGCGGCGGCCCCGGCCTCGAACGCGTGCCGAGTCATCAGGGCGCGCGCACACTCGCCATACGATGCCCCGTCGACGGCGAGCTGGACGGCCACGCGCCGCGCGGAGAGCTCGCGGCGCCGCGCCGGGCCGAGGAAGCCGCCGCGCTCCTCGAGCAGCAGCGCGTAGCCCTCCTGGTCGTCCGTGGCGCGCGCCGCCCCAAAGCGAAAGAGGGCGAGCGGCGCGGCGGCCGCGCGCACGCGGGGGAGCACGTGGCCGTCGAGCTCGTGGAGGACGGTGCGGGGTACGTCGTCCCCTCGGGTCTCGCGGCCGTGCGCGACGAAGACCGCGCCGTCGCCGGTTGCCGCGAGCGCGGAGAGCCCCTCCACCACACAGACGCGAAACGGGATGCCGCGCGCGGAGAGCTCGGCGCGCATCCGAGACACGAGCGAGGACGGGGACGGATCGTGCGACGGGAGCGAGGGCCCGAGGGCGGCCTCCGGCTCGTGGTCGCCCACGTGCTCACGCGCGAAGTCGAGGCCGCGATCGACGCCCTCAGCCTCGAGGAAGCGGCGCGCGGCGAGCGGGCCGAAGGCGCCCGTGCCCACGGCGCCCACGAGCGCACACTCGAGCGCGAGCTCCTCGGCGCGCGCGAGGTAGAGGGCCGCGAGGGGCCCCTCGACGCCTTCGAGCGCGCGCGCGAGCCGCGTGAGGCGGGCCCGCAGCTCGCCTCGGCCGCCGCGGCCGTAGCGCCACCGGGGGCGCGGGCACTCGCCACGCGCGAGCGCCTGCGCGAGCCGCGCGCGCTCTTCGGTGAGGTTCACGGGGGTCGCCGCGCCGAGGAGGCGAGCCTCACGCGCCGCCTCAGCCAGGAGCTCGGCCGCTGGACGCAGGGCGCGGGCTTGCGACGAGGCCTCTCGGAGCTCGAGGTTCATGGCGCCACCTCGCCTGCGGCTCGGGCCCGCCATAGGCCTTCGTTCGCCCCTGCGGGGCTCACTTCCAGGTTCACGGGGTCAGACTACCGCGGGTGCGGCGCGGCGCCCCCGCTCCTCGCGCCGCCCGGTCGATCTCGCCCCCGCCTCGCGCAGCCGATCGTGCGCCCGTTTCTTTGCCTCGCGCGCCTCGCGGGGGGAGACTCCACCTCCCCATGAGAGCCCACTTCGTCGTCGTCGCCCTCGCCTGTGGCTCGCTCGTGGGCGCAGCCGCGTGCAGCCACGCGGAGCCCGACGACGCGGCGGCCGCGACCGCGCGCAAGGCCAGCGCCGCGCCCGCCCCGACGCCCCCCGACGCCACCGCCGACGGCGCCGACGCCTCGATCGACGCGGCGCCCCTGGTGGAGGGCGGCGCCTCGTCGGCCGCGTGTCCCGCCGACATGGTGTACGTCGACACGGAGTTCTGTCCGAAGGTCGAGCGCGAGTGCGTGGAGCTCGAAAAGGACACGACGAACCACCTCAAGATTTGCCACGAATACGCGAAGGGAAAGCAGAAGTGCCTCGTGCCTACCGAGCACCGCCAGTTCTGCATCGACCCGTACGAGTACCCGAACAAGGCGGGCGGCCACCCCGCGTGGAACGCGACTTGGTATGAAGCGCAGGCGTCGTGCGAGGCCCACGGGAAGCGCCTCTGCTGGAGCAGCGAGTGGACCGCCGCGTGCGAGGGTCCGGAGCACACGCCCTTCCCCTACGGGTGGAAGCGCGATCACGACGTGTGCAACATCGACAATTTCTATGTGAACCCTGAGAAGAAGTACGGGGCGTTCCTGTTCTCGTCGAAGGACCCGGAGACGCGCCTCGCCGAGCTGTCGCGACTCGACCAGAGCGTGCCGTCGGGCTCGATGCCTGGCTGCAAGAGCGGCTTCGGCGTGTACGACCAGACTGGCAACTTCGACGAGTGGGCCATTCACGACGAAAAAGCCGTCGAGAAGTCCCGCTTCGCGGCGCTGAAGGGCGGCGCGTGGGGTCACGTCAGAAACCAGTGCCGGCCCTCGAGCCACGCGCACACGCCCGACGAGTGGTACTACTTCTGGTCGTTCCGCTGCTGCAAGGACGCGGCCGGCGCGCCCTCGTGGAAGCCCCCGGCCGACGCCGGCAACACCCCCGCGCCCACGGTGGAGGCGCACGACTTCTTCCCCGATCCCATCATCGCGAAGAGCCCGCCAGGCCCGTCGAAAGCCAAGTTCGACTACCGCGACGACCGCCGGCGGAAGGCCAAGGCGGCGCCAGCGACGGGCCCTGGAAAATAGTTACTCCCGTGACGAGCGCGCGACGGGCGCGTCGCGTATCCTCGCGGGTCCATGCGGCCCTCGCTTTCCCCCGCCCTGCGCCGTCCCTTCCATGCGGTCTTGGTCCTGGCGGGGCTCGGGCTCACGGGGCTCGGCTGCGAGGTCGTCGTCACGAGCACCGCGTCGGCGCCCGGGCCCTCGGCGACGACTCCGACACCGCCGGCGGAGCCCTCGACGACGCCGGGCGAGCCGGCGCCAAGCCCGCGCGACGCCGGCCGGCCGCCGAGCGATGCGGGCGCAGACCGTAACGCACCCGACGCGAGCCCCGCGCCCTCCGTCGCCACCTTCGGCCGCTGGGACACGCGTGACCCGGCGGGCCCTCGCGCCGCGTGGCCCGGCAGCAAGCTGCGCCTGAGGTTTCGCGGCACCGAGGTGTCGCTCACGCTCGATGAGCTGCCGGGCGCAGGCGGACCCAGCGAGTGGGACGTCGCGGTCGACGGCGTGTGGCGGGCCGCGCCGCTGGTGCTGAGCCCGGGCCGCTCGACCTACCGCCTGGCGGAGGGCCTCCCCGCCTCGGAGCACACGCTCGAGCTCTATCGCCGCACGGAGGCCGTGGGCGGGCGCACGCAGCTCCTCGGCGTGGGCCTCGGCGCGGGTACGCTGCTCCCGGCTCCCGGGCCTCGGCGGCGCGTCTTCGAGTTCCTGGGAGACTCTCTCACCAACGGCTACGGCATCGCCGGCCCGGGCCCTCAGTGCCCCTATTCCGCCGCGACCCAGAACTTCCACACCACCTTCGCGGCGCAGGTCGCGAGCGCGCTCGACGCCGACGAGGTCGGCGTGGCCTACCAGGGCAAGGGCCTCACGAAGAACTACCGGCGCGGGAGCCCGCTGCTCTTCCCCGAGCTCTACGACCGCGCGCTGCCGGACGACGCGCTCAGCGTGTGGGCGCCCTCCCGCCTCGTGCCGGACGCCGTGTTCGTGATGGTGGGCGCCAACGACTTCCTCCAGGAGCGCCCCCAGGTGTTCGACCCGCCCGACCTCGCGGCCTTCGAGGCGGCGTACGAGGCGCTGCTCACGCGCGCGCGGTCGAGCGCCCCGCAGGCGCACATCTTCGCGCTCGTCGGCCCCACGCAGACCGACGCCACGCCCGCGCGCTACGGCGCACGCACCGACCAGACGGCCGCGGTGACGACCGCCGTGACCGCGCGCCAGCGGGCGGGTGACGCGCGAGTGCACTACGTCGCGCTCGCGCCCGAGCCCACCACCGAGCTCGGCGGCTGCGACTACCACCCGAGCCAGGCGGTGCACGACCGCGCGGCGGCCGCGCTCATTCCAGTGGTGAGAGCGCTCGCGGGCTACTGAGCGCGGCGGCGCGGCGCTCGGCGACTTGGCTACCGCCCGCGGTACGGCCCCGCCTCGCGTCGCGCGAGCGCCAGCGCGACCGTGTGGGCGAGGATGTCGACGGCGCTCGCCGAAGACGCTGTCATGGTCAGGCCGAGGGCGCTTCCGCTGGCGCCCGCCAGCGACACCTTCTCGCGTACGCCAACCCGGAGCGACACGAGCCGTGCGTCGTACGCGGCGTCGGGCGCCCGCTCGCGGAGCAGGGCGATGACCCGCTCGAAGTTCTCCGCCTGAGTGGGCCTCACGTCGGCGCCGAGGCCCGCGTATCGCGCGCGCGTAGCCCCGAAGAGCACGGGCTTGCCGACGCGACGAAAGAGGTAGAGCACCGCCTCGCGATCGTCGGTGCTCTTCTTGGCCTCCTTGGTGACGGTCTTCGTGAGCATGAGCCCGCCGGAGAGCGCGAGCCGGCCGAGGCTGACGGAGGTCTGCTTGGTGGACACCGTGGACTCGGTGCGGGTCTGATGGACGGCGCGCACGAGGGCGACCAGATCGGGGAACTCGACGCGCTCGTCGGGCCGGCCGTGGCACGCGCACACGAGCGCGGCGGCCTCCAGCGTGAACGATCGTACGGTGGGCATGACGTCGCTCGCGGCGACCACCGACGCGTCGAACGCGACGGCGTCGTGGCCCCGCGCTCGGACGCGGCCGAGCAGCCACGCCGCGCGCTCGCGGTCTGCCACGCGGAGGAGGATCGACGGCGGTCCGCTCCGCAGGAGCTGCCCGGCGTCGTACGGCGTGACGCCCAGATCCGCGGCGAGGGCCGGCACCTCTTCCTCTACGGTGCGCGCGAGCGCGAGGAGCGCGACGACGAACATCACGTGAGCGTAGCAAACCCGCGGAGCGACGGGACGAGAGGCGACGGCGACCGCTACGCCACCGGCAGGCGCTTCGAGGCCCCGTCCATGTCGGCGAAGAAGTCGTTGCCTTTGTCGTCGACGACGATGAACGCCGGGAAGTCGACGACGTCGATCTTCCAGACGGCCTCCATCCCGAGCTCCGGGTACTCGAGCACGCTCACCTGCTTGATGCAGTCCTGCGCGAGGCGCGCCGCCGGGCCGCCGATGGAGCCCAGGTAGAAGCCCCCGTGCACTCTGCACGCATCGGTCACGGCGCGGGAGCGGTTGCCCTTCGCGAGCATCACGAGGCTCCCGCCGTTCTTCTGGAACAGCTCGACGTACGAGTCCATTCGGCCCGCCGTGGTGGGACCGAACGCGCCCGACGCGTAACCTGCCGGGGTCTTGGCGGGGCCGGCGTAGTACACGGCGTGGTTGCGCATGTAGTCGGGCATGCCGAGGCCCGCGTCGAGGCGCTCCTTGATCTTCGCGTGCGCGATGTCGCGCGCGACGATCAGCGAGCCCGAGAGCGAGAGGCGCGTACGGATGGGGTAACGTGACAGCTCGGCGCGCACCTCGGACATCGGGCGGTTCAGGTCGACGTTCACGCACTCGCCGCCGAGGGCCTCCTCCCTGGGCTCAGGCAGGTACTTCGCGGGATCCGACTCGAGCGCCTCGAGGAACACTCCGTCGCGGGTGATCTTGCCGAGCGCCTGCCGGTCGGCCGAGCACGACACCGCGATCGCCACGGGGCACGAGGCGCCGTGCCGGGGCAGCCGCACCACGCGCACGTCGTGGCAGAAGTACTTGCCGCCGAACTGCGCGCCGATGCCCGTCCGCCTGGGTCAGCTCGAGCACCTCGGCCTCGAGCTCGAGGTCGCGGAAGCCGTGGCCCGTCATGCTGCCGTGCGCGGGGAGCGCGTCGAGGTAGCGCGCCGAGGCGAGCTTCGCGACCTTGAGGGCGTGCTCCGCGCTGGTGCCACCCACGACCACGGCGAGGTGGTACGGCGGGCACGCCGCGGTGCCGAGCGAGCGCACCTTCTGCTCGAGAAACGCGAGCAGGCTCGCGGGGTTGAGGAGGGCCTTGGTCTCCTGGAAGAGATACGATTTGTTGGCCGAGCCGCCGCCCTTGGCCATGAAGAGGAACTTGTAGGCGTCGCCGTCGGTCGCGAAGATTTCGATCTGCGCGGGGAGGTTCGTGCCCGTGTTCTTCTCCGTGTACATGTCGAGCGGCGCGAGCTGCGAGTACCGCAGGTTCGACGTCGCGTACGTCTGGTAGATGCCGCGCGCGATGGCCTCTTCGTCGCCGCCGCCGGTGTAGACGCGCTGGCCCTTCTTGCCCATCACGATGGCGGTGCCGGTGTCTTGGCACATGGGCAGCACGCCGCCCGCCGCGATGTTCGCGTTCTTCAGGAGGTCGAGCGCGACGAAGCGATCGTTGGGCGACGCCTCGGGGTCCTCGAGGATGCGGGCGAGCTGCGCGAGGTGCGAGGGGCGCAGGAGGTGCGCGATGTCGCGCATGGCCTCCTGGGTGAGCTTGGTGAGCGCCTCGGGCTCGACGCGGAGGAAGGTGGCGCCGGCCGCGTCGAACGTGGACACGTGGTCGCCGGTGATCTTGCGGTAGGAGGTCGTGTCCTCGCCGAGGGGCAAGAGCTCAGTAAACGCAAAGTCCGCCATAGCATCTCCTGGTTCGCGTGGGGCCGAGTCCGGCGCGGGGTCGTGCCCGCCGCGGCCACCTCTGCCGCGACCGCGGCTGGGGTTACAGCACGGGCCGGCGACGGCGTCATCGACGCTCGCGGCCACGGGCGCGAAATTCGACCCCGGGAGGGCGCTCTGCAGCGCGGGACGCGCGGCACGGGACGCGGCCAGGCGCGCGCCACGCCCACACGCCAGGCAAGTGTGCTCTGCTCCCGCCCATGCTGCGAGGCCTCCTGCTCGTGTCCTTTTTCACCGCGCTCGGCGAGGCGTTCGAGCGCCTCGCGCGCTTGCCCCTGCCCGGCCCGGTCCTCGGCCTCGTGGCGCTGCTCGTCGCGCTCAGGGCGGGGCTCGTGCCGCGGGCCGCGATCGCCGAGGCCTGCGGCGCGCTCACGGGGCGCATGGCGCTCTTCATCGTGCCGGCGGCGGTGGCCATCTTTGGCCCTACGAGCGTGGAGCTCATCTCGAGCGCGCTCGTGCCCGTCGTGGTCGCCTCCGTGGTGAGCACACTCGTGGTGTTCGCCGTGGTCGGGCTCACCGCGCAGCGCATGGCTCGGTCATGATCGGGGAGGTCGGCCTCGCCGTCGCGCTCTTCACCGGGACGCTCGCGCTCTACGAGGGATTTCGCGCGCTCCAGGCGCGGGCGCGGGCGCAGCGCGCGTGGCTGAACCCGCTGGTGCTTACGATCGTGTGCGTGGGCCTCGCCCTGCGCGCGCTCCACCTGCCGCTCGCCACCTACCGCGAGGCCACGCGGCCGCTGTCGTGGCTCGTGGGTCCTTCGGTCGTGGCCCTCGCGTACGTGCTCGACGCGCGGCTCGACGAGCTGCGCGACCGCGCCCGCGCCGTGCTCGTGTCGCTCACGCTCGGCGCCGTGAGCGGCGCGTTCACGGCGGTGCTCGTCGCGCGCGCGCTCGGCGCCTCGCGCGTGGTCGTCGCGTCGCTCGCTCCCAAATCCGCGACGACCGCGATCGCCGCGCCGGTGGCCGCACGCCTCGGTGGGGATGCCTCCCTCGCGGCCGTGGTCGTGGTGCTCGTGGGCGTCGTCGGCGCGCTCATCGGTCCAGCGCTCCTCCGCGCGCTCGGCGTGCGTGATCGCCACGCGTTCGGGCTCGCGATGGGCGCCGCCGCGCACATCGTGGGGACCGCCCGCGCCCGGGAGGAGGGCGCCGCCGAGGAGGGGGCGAGCGCCGCCGCGATGGTGATCCACGGGGTGCTCACCGCGGTGCTCGCGTGGGTCGCCGTGAGGGTGGCGGGCCCCTAGTCCCCTGGAGTCGTGGTTCGTATCAGAAGTCCGGTCTTCGGTGTCATGCCGAGGAGCGATGGGGTGCCCCGTTTTCGGCGGCGGCGGGCCCGTCCTCAACTCGGACGTCGTTCCGCGCGGTGGAGGCGGCGCTTTGCGCTCAGGGGACAGTGGTTTCGGGTGTGACCGCGCGAGAACGCCGACCCTCGAACATGAGTATCCTCCCACCGCCGCCGAAAACGGGACACCCCCTCGCTCCCTTGTGGCGAAAGGCCGAGCCGCGCGACTTCTGGAAGGGATCACGCTTCCAGGAGACTAGCTAAGCTAGCTAGAGCGCCGAACCGCTTGATGACCGAGGGTTTTGTTGCGAGCCGTGCGAGGCGCGACGACGAGTCCTACTGCTCCTAGGCGAGGAGGAGCAACGAGTACGGCGACGTAAATCGGCGAAAGGCCGACCGAATCAAGCGGTTCGGCGCTCTAGTCGAGCGGGTCCTCCACGCCCTCGCGTGGCGGCGGGCCAGAGGGCCCTGGGCAGCCGGAACGCCCTGCCGTCAGGCTTCGCTCTTCTTGCGGGGCTTCTTTTTGGGCGGCGCGGCCTCCGTCGCGCCGGGCTCCGCGGGTGCGGCCGCCAGGGGCGCGCTGTCCGCCGCGGGCGCCGCGGCCTTCTTCGCGGCCTTCTTCGGCGCGGCAGGCGCGGGCGCGGGCTCCGCGGCCGCCCCCTCGCCGGCGGGCAGCCACCCGCGCTTCACGTTGTCCTCGAGCCACGCGGCCACGAGCTGCTCGGCCTTCTCGAGGGTGCTCGCCGTGCGCAGGCTCGTCTTCAGCGGCTCGGCCCGCCCGCCCGAGAAGTCGGTGCCATACACGAGGAACCGCGGGAAGCCCTGGCGAGGCTCCTTGTGCGTCGCGAGCAGCGCGAACTTGCGCACCGCGGTCGCGCCCTTCACCCACACCCCGCGGCGGAGCACCTCGGCCGGCGCGGGCGCGGCGAGGCCGCCCGCCCGCGCGTCGGGGTCGAGCGCGAGGCGGCTCGTGATCTGCGTCATGCCGACGCTCGCCACGTCGGGGGTTTTGTCGGTGCGCTCTCGCAGAAACGTGGGGAACAACATCGCCGCGATCGGCGCGTCGCCGCGCGGCGCGTAGCCCGCGCTCGCGTCGTACGCGAGCGTCATGCGCACCACGGGCACGTCGTTCGCGTCGGTCTCCACGAGGTCGGAGAGCTTCACCTCGACCACGATCTCGGGCCGCACGAACCGGCAGAGCGTGCCGTCGCGGTTCGCCATTCGGAAGGCGCTCGGCACCTCCATCGCCGCGAGGCGGGTGAGCCACGTCGCGCGGTCGTCCTCGCTGAAGCCGGTCCCCACGGGCCCGAGGAGCTGCAGCGTGCCGTCGTCCCGCCGGAGCGCGACCGTGATCTCGCGGAGCACCGTGCGCTGGCCCTCGAGCCGCGCGCCGTAGGCCACGATGACCGCATCGACCGTGAAGAACGGCTTAATCTTGTAAGTGAGCCCCACCTCGCTCCGGAGCACGAGGCCCTCGAAGCGCTGCGCCGTGACCCACTCGCGGTAGTACGCGAGCGCGTCTTCGCCGGTGCCCGCGACGGTGGTGACGAGCGCCACCCGACCGCCATGGTCTTCCGCGCCGAAGCGCTCGCGAAGGATCGCGAGGCGCTCTTCGTACGGGAGGCGCGCGCCGTCCTCGGCGCCCTCACCCGGCTCACCCTGCTCGACCACGTCGAACGCGAAGAAGCGGAGGCGCGGCTCCAAGGTCTCGTCGGCGAGCGCCGCGCCCACGTGCTGCACGCGCGGGCGGCCCTCCGGCGGCGTGGCCGTGAGCTCGCCCGCGTAGATGGCGTCGCCCGAGCCCTCGAGCCGGGCGGCGGCCTCGCGCGCGAGCGGCGTGCCCGAGAGCACCCGCCCGTTGAACGACGCGAGCACCACCTCGGCGCCCCGCTTGACGAGGAACCAGAGCTCGCCGTCGAGCTTGGTCGAGAGCCACGCCTTGCCCCGCGGGAGAGACGCGGCGAGCTCGTCGGCCGTGATCACCCGGTAGCGCTTCGCGACCTCCATGCGGTAGCGCTGGAGCCGCGCGACGAGGCTCGCGTCGCGCAGCGCGCCGATGGCGCCTCGCTGGCCCCCCGCGTACGGCGTCAGGGTGACCCCCGCGAGCAGCGCGCTCACGACGCGCCTCCGGCCGACTTGAGCTCGAGGTTCGAGAGGTGGAGCACGAGGCGATACGCGTCACCGTCGACGCGCCCTTCGAGGAAGCCGCGGTACGGCGCGCCGTTGGTGGTGAAGATGAGCGGCCCCTGCCCCTTCGGGCCAGTGCCCACGAAGACCATCTTCTTCGCGCCGTGGAGCTCCTTCGCGATGTCGTAGAGGAACTGAAACGTGAGGCCGCTCACGTGCCGGAGCTGGAGCTGCTTCGTGAACGCAAACTTCCGGATCGCTTCACCAATCGGCGAGAGCTTCCCGGTCCACACCATGGGCGCCGACTCCTCGGCGAGGGTCGCCTCCACGTCGAGGAAGTCATCGCGCGAGCGCTCCACGCCGTCGGGTCCCCGCACCACGCGCAGCACGCGCGCCACGGAGAGCACCGCGCCGTCGCGGCGCAGGTACACACGCGCCGCGTCGCCGAGCCGGCGACCCACGAGGTGCAGATCGATCTCCGGATCGCCCGCTACCAGGGCGCGCGCCACGCCCGCGTCGTCGCCGTGGGCGCGGAGCAGGGCGTCGTAGCCCGTCGCGTCGGTCGTGCGGATGAGCCGCTCGAGCCGGGCCGGGCCGCCGCTCGGCCCGAGCATCCGCAAGGCCGGGGGCTTCTTCGCCCACTCGGCGGCGACGTGAGCGTCGCGCTTCTTCGCGTCCATCAGCGGGATCAGTCGGGCCATCGCGCGCTCCTCACATCATGCCAAAGTCGAGGTCGTCGGTGTCTTCGGCCTCTTCGGCCAGGTCCGCGGGCTGCTGCTCTTGCCGCAGCATCTCGAAGCGCGAGGGCTCGCCGACGAGCAAGAACGTGCCCTGCTCGTTCGCGAGCAGGAACGCGGCCGCGTCCGCGTAGTCGTCGCGGTAGTTGAAGCGAGTCTCGAACACGTCGCCCGCGGCGAGGGCGGCTGTGAGCGCCTCCGACACCTCTTCGGGGCGCAGCTCGTACACCGTGGTGCACGTGTGATCGAGGAGCCTCGAAGGGTCGACCGGGCCGACGAGGGCCTGCTCTTTGCCGAGCGTGGAAGGCGCGATCGGCACCGGCGCGCCGGCGGCGTCGACGGCCTTGAGCTCCGAGCGCTCCAGCGTGTCCCACGCGTCGTCGAGGTAGGCGTAGGCGAGCCCGCCAGGCGGGATGATCGCGCCGCCGTCGGTGGTGAGCGACGCGCCCACGCACGGCTCGCCCGCCTCGTCGACGACGACGCGCTCCCGCTTGCCATAGAGCTTCTCGCGATCGACCTTCGAGAGCGAGAAGGTGCTCACCTTCCCGTCGAGTGCAACGACAACTGGCGACGCCATGGAGCCTCCCTGAGCGGTGACGCAGCGTACCGAGGCCGGGGCGTCGGGGGGAAGCCTTTCGTCGGTCCCGCGCCCCGCGCTCGTGACCCACGCCGATTGCCCTGGTCGCGTGCGACGAGGTGGATAGAGTGGTGGCCCATCGGAGGGGGGAGTCCTGCTCCGCGCCCCACTCGCCCCCCGGCCACTGACCCGAGGAGAACTCCATGCCCATCAACGTGAACCGCGCCGTCGACAAGGCCTACGAGACCAAGACCCTGAACGAGATCTGCGACGCCCCCATCGCCGCCATCGAGGGCCTCACCGAGGAGCACCAGAAGCACCTCGCGGCGTGCGGCATCAAGACGATCCGGGATCTCGGCGAGTGGAAGTTCGCCGCCTGGGCGCGGGCGATCGTCGAGCTCGCGAAGCTCGAGCAGTAGGCGGGAGGAGGCGCGTCACGGCGCGGCGCGTGGCTCCCGGTCACGCCCCGCGCCGTCTCCCATTCATTCGCCCTCCGGCGAGGCGGCGGGCGCCTGGGGGATGGGCCCGAGCTTCCCGAACGGGTCGTCGAAGAAGGCGCGCAGGACGCGCGACATCTTCGCGGCGTGCGAGCCGTCGAGCACGCGGTGGTCGAACGTGGCCGAGACCCGCAGCACCTGGCCGACCACCACGCGGTCGCCCTCGACCACCGCGGCGCGCTTCACTGCGCCCACGGCGAGCAGCAGCGGCACGTGGCTGTAGGGCACGAGCGGCACGTACGCCTCGTCGAGCCCGAGCGAGCCGATGTTGGTCACCATCACGGAGCCGAAGGGGTCCTTCGGGATACCCGCCCACCGCAGGTCGAGGTTCAGCGTAATCGACAGAAACCCCAGCACGTTGAGCACCGTATTCAGCAAGAAGTAGGGGATCTTCTTGAACGTGGAGCGCGTGCCCTCGAGCGCCTGGTCCTTGCCGGCCTTCACCGTGCTCACGCGCGCGGAGAACTCGTCGACGATCTGCTCGAGTGACTTTTGGTGGCAGTCGAAGAGGGTGGCGCCGGAGAGATCGATCTCGCCGGTGACCGGGTCCTTCATCTCGACCTGGAAGAACACGCCGATGTCGTCACGGAGGTAGATGCGGTTCCAGCGGAGCACCGCGTTCGCGTCGGGCAGCTCGTGGAGCACGTGGGCCACGGCCTTCGCCATGAGGTGGCTCAGGGTCGCGCGCTTGCCGGTCGCGGCCCGAAACTCGGCGAGGTACCGCAGCGCCTCGTCGGCCCGGAGCTCGAGCGCGCCGTAGACCTGCGGGTCCTTCGTGGTCTCCCAGGTGCCGATGGCGATGCGCCGGAACGAAGAGAGGTGCTCTTTGGGCCTGAGGCGCAGGTTGGGCATGGACGTCTCCCGCGGGAAGGTGCCGCTCGTGTCGCTGCGAGGAACATAGCGCTACCGTTGGGGCCGCGGTGGCCCGTGGTGCGCAGCGGGCTACTCGGTCTCGGGCGGGCTCAGCACCACACGGCGCAGGCTGGGCCCTCGGTCCGAGCTTAGCCCGATGGGCGCGCGCTCGTCGCGGCGCCTCCACGCGGCGCGCCGGAGCGCGGTGGTCGCGCCCGGATCGTCGGCGGCCACGCCCGAGACGACCACGGTGCCGGGCTCCGCGCCCGCGAGCAGCGAGAGGCCCACCGCGACGGTCTCGCCGAAGTAGGCGACGCCGTCACCACGGGTGAACGCGACGCAGCGCCCCTGGTGGACCGCGAGGCGCACCCTGCCGCCGAGCCGCTCACCGAGCGCTGCGCGCGCGCCCAGCGTCGACGCGATCTCGAGCCCCGCGGAGACGGCCGCTTCGGCGTCGGGGAAGGCCGCGATCACGCCGTCGGACGAGGCCTCCACCACGCGCCCACGGTGTCGGCTGCTCGCGTCGACCAGGACCGCGTCGAGGGACTGGAGCAGCGCGAGCGCGCCCGCGTCGCCGAGGTCCGCGAAGAGGCCGAGGAGCTCCCCCACCCTCACGAACAGAAACGCCGCGTGGGTGACCGACACGTGCTCGCCCTCGGGGAGCAGCGCGACCGACATGAGCCCGCGCAGCGTGGGGTGGCTGAGCGCCACGGCCGCGGTCACGCCGTCGCGGCGGTGGGCCAGGGTCTCCACGCGGACGAGGGCTGGCTCGACGCCGAGGTTCTCGAGCTCGAACGTGATCTCCGCGGCTCGCACGAGGTGGGTCGCCGCAGACACGGCGCCGTCTTTTACGTGCATTTTGCATACATCGAGGTACGCCGAGGGGCTCGCCGTGAGCTCCCATGGCGCGAGGCCCGGGCCCGCGACGCGGTGCTCTCCGACCCCGAGGCGCGCACGCACGACCCGCACCTCGCCGGGCGCGAGCACCTGCTGCACGAGGACGTGAGGCCGCGCGGCCGGCGAGCCGAGGCAGTAGACCGACGCCGTCGTCTCGCGCAGCGAGCGTGGAGGCCGAAAGGCGAGCTCCACGGTAGACGCGAGGTCCTCGGCGTACGTCACGCGGCAGGAGGGGCAGGCGCCGGTGCGGCTCACCCCACCCAGCGATGGGATCGTCGCGCGCGGCTGCGCGCACTCCGGGCACACGAGGTCCCACGCGACCTCGAGGAGCCCCGCGCTCGCGGCGTGCAGCATGAGATCGAGGACCTCGGCGCGCGCCTCACCCCACGCGTCCGCGAGCGCGTACGGGCGCAGGCGCTCGAGGGCCCTCGCGGGCGCGGTGAGCAACAGCTCGGTGAGCTTGCCGACGAGGGCGGCGCGAAAGCCTGCCTCGCTCTCGTTCGTCTCGTTCGTCTCGTTCGTCTCGTTCGTCTCGTTCGTCTCGTTCGTCTCGCTCGTCTCGCTCGTCTGGCGGCGCGCTCCCGTCAGCCGCTTCGCCGCGCTCGCGAGCCGCGCGCGGAGGGCGTCGTCGGGCACGTGCGGTGGCTCGAACGGGTCGTCCGCCGGAGCGACCGCGTCGCCGAGCGCGCGCGCGGCCTCTTCCAGGCGGCGGTACACGGCGTCGGCGCGGGGGCGGAGGAGAAACCGGAGCTGCACCTCGGCGGCCACGCGCCCGAACGCGCTCCGCGGCGCGACGCGCACCTCGTGCACGAGCTCGGTCGAGCCGTCGTCCCGGGCAGTGAGCGCGACTCGGTTCCACACCGCCGCGACGGGCCCGCTCGTGTAGCGCCGGTACACCGCGTGCTCGGACTCGTGCACCCACTCGAACGGGTGCTCGTCCCACTCGAGCGCGAAGCCGAGGGCGCGGGCGCGGCCTCGCCTCACGCCGGTGCCGTCGGTCGGCTCGTCGTAGTGAACCGCCGGGAGCCCGGCGGCCTTGTTGAAGCGATCGGTGTTCGACACGAGCGGCCAGAGCGAGCGCGCCGAGGCCTTCAACGTCCACGACCATGCGTGGATGATCGTCGCCTCCGTCGTGAGCGCGGCGGGCAACGGCGCGGACGTGAGGGCCTTCGGGACGTGCGGTGGCGCGCTCGACGGCGAGAGGAGGCCGTCGAGCGGACGGCCCCGGTGGAGCCCCTCAGCGGCGGTAGCCAGGGCGCGCGCGGTGGGGCGCTTGTCCGCGTCGCGCTCGAGGCAGAGGAGGCAGAGCCGCTCGAGGTCGGCCGCGAGGTTCGGTCGCAGCTCGAGGAGGCGCTTCGGAGGCGCGTCGAGGTGCCGCGCGACGAGCGCGACGACGTTGTGACCGCCGTAGGGGAGCCGCCCTGTGAGCATCTCGTAGAAGATGACGCCGAGCGCGTAGACGTCGTGCGCGGGGCGCGGAGCTTCCCCCACGAGCTGGTCGAGCGACATGTACTCGAGCGTGCCAGCGATGGTTTGGTCGTCCTCCGCCGCGCGCCAGCGTCGGGCGAGGCCGAAGTCGAGCACGCGCACGTGCCCCGACTTGTCGACGAGCACGTTCGCGGGCTTGAGATCGCGGTGCACGATGCCGAGCTCGTGGGCCTCGGCGACAGCGCGGGCGAGCTGCGCGAGGGTGTCGAGCGCCCGCTCCTCGGGGAAGGGCCCCTCGTCGATGAGGTCGTGCAGGCCGGCGCCAGAGACGAGCTCCATCGTGTAGTAGGGATCGCCCGCGTCGGTCACGCCGGCGTCGTGGATGGGCACCACACCGGGGTGCGCGATGCGCGCCGCGAGCTTCGCCTCCGCGCGGATCTGCGCGCCCGCGAGCTCCGTGTCCTCGGCCGAGCCCCCGGCGTGGTGGACCTTCAGCGCGACCCGCCTCTCCAGGCGGGCGTCGAGCGCTTCGTACACGACGCCCATTCCGCCCCGCCCGAGCTCACGGAGGATCTCGTAGCCTGCTACCCGGGGCGCGCCTTCGAGCGCCATCACGGCTCGATCGACGCCTCGTCGAGGACCCGCATGAGCTCGGTGATCTCGTCGGCGTGCTGGGGGATGAAGCGCACCGCCCAGGGCTCCGTGTCGCCCACCGTGCGCGGATCGTCCGCCGCGAGGCCGCGCTCCCCGTAGTGCTTCGAGACCGCGGCGAGGTCAGCGAGCGTGCCACCGTGTCCGTAGGGCGCGCGGCTCGCCACGCCGCGGAGGGTGGGCGTCTTGAAGGCCCCGAGCATCGACCCCGGCACCACAGTGAAGGGGAGCGCAGGCGGCGGCGCGTCGTAGTAGAGCGCGGCTTCGCGGCGGATGGGATCGGCGAGCAGCGCGGCGAGCCCGTCGAGCGCGCCGCGGTCTGGCTTCCCGTCGCGCCGACCGGTCTCGAACCGGAGCGCGTGGAAGGCGTCGTCGGTGAGCCGCGGGCCGTGGTGACACTGCGCGCAGCCCGCGAGGAAGAACACGTGGAGGCCCGTCTTTTGCGCCGGCGTGAGCGCGGTGAGGTCCCCCGCCGCGTAGCGGTCGAGGGCACCGGGGCGGACGCGCAAGGTGCGCTCGTAGGCGGCGATCGCCTTTCCCACGTTCACATACACCCGCGTGACGGCGTCGCGATCGGCGGCCGCCATGCCGTCCCAGCTCGGCTCGCCGGGCTTGCCGTTCGCGGGGAAGCGGGCGAGGTCGCCCATCGCCGGCAGCGGGGCGCGCGGGAACACCGCGGCGTACTCGGCGGCGTAGGCGGCGCCCACGCGGCGCGCGACGAACAGGCGGCTCGAGCCCATCTCGCTGGCGTTCTCGAAGGGCCCGAGCGCCTGATGCCAGAGGGTGTCGGAGCGGCCGTCCCAGAACTGGAACCGCGCGTGGGCGGCGAGCGTGGCCGACGGGGTGTGGCGGTCGCCCTCCGTGAGGCCGAACCCGCGCGCGCGGCCATCGGCGAAGCCCTTCTCGGGGGCGTGGCAGGTCGCGCAGGACACCGTGCCCGAGGGCGTGAGGGTCGCGTCGTGGAAGAGCCGCTTGCCGAGCGCGGCGGCGGCGGGGTCGTCGGCCACGGCGTTCGTGGGGTCGGGGGGCGGCGCGCCGGGCGTGCGCATGTTTTGAACGAGCGCCCAGTGGTTCTGCGGGAACAGCCCGTCGACGACCGCGAGGGGCTCGGGCGCCGGCGCCGGCACGCCGTCCAGCGCTGCGATCGTCTGGCGGAGCGTGAAGCGTGCGTCCTCCGGCGCAGGGTCGACGAGGAACTGAACGATCTTCATCGTGCGGCGCTCGACCGCGACGAGGAAAGGGAGGCGCCGGTCGGCGAGCCCCACGGGCCCGAAGGTGAACCGCGGATCGGCGGCGTGGACCGGGGAGAGCCCGGGGAGCGCCTTGGCGGCACGCGCCAGATCCGCCGGGGTCGCGACGGGGAAGTTGTGCTCGTCGGAGACCACCAGGTCGACCACCTCGACCCGCTCGCGGAGCTCGGGCGGGATGAGGTCCGCGGTGTGCGCGAGGCTCCACCGGCACCCCTCGCAGAAGCCGGCGACCTCGCGGAGCACGAGGAGGCGCGCGCGCGGCGCGCAAGGCTCGTAAAACGTGCGCAGCGCGAGCGGTCCCGAGGGCGCCGCGAAGGTGAGGTCGGGCACCACGGCCGCGAGATCGAGGCTCGACGAGGCGGGGTACGGGCCAGGCTGACCGTCGACGCAGGGCGCGGGTGGGGCATCGGTCGCGCTCGGGCCGACCAGGGCGTCCGTCGGGGAGGCGTCGAGCGCGGGCCCTGGGCCCGATGCAGGCCCCGCCGCGCCGCTGCACGCGCCCGCGAGCAGGAGCGCGGCGCCGCAGGCCGCGAGGAGCGCGAGCGTCACGCCACGAGATCCGGCGGCGGCGCGCCGCCCGTAGACCCCTCCCGTGTGCGAACTCCCCACAGCCCCTTGTCTACCACTCCCCGCGCCAGGGCGCAGCCCGAGCGCTGCCGCTCCCACGCCGAGGAGGGTTCGTCGGGCACGAACGGCCTGTCGGAGAACCACCGATGCGCACCTCGAACGCCCTGGGCTCGCCGATTCGCCGTTGCACGCCTCCCACGCTTCTTGGTACGGTCGCTCCGTCATGGGCGCGAAAAGAATGGCGATTTCTCGCGTCCGCGGAGCCCTCATCGGGGCATCGCTGGTCGCGCTCGCCGCCGCGTGGCCGCGCTCAGCGAGCGCGCAGCGGTCGGGAGATCTCGTCAAGCCTCCGAAGCCCGACGAGACCCCGGCGCCGGCGCCTCCGCGCATCGAGCTGCCGACGCTGCAGAAGGACGAGGGCGCCGTCTACCCCGCCGCGGCGATGAAGACGCGGGGCCGAGAGGCCGTCCGCGTGGTGCTGCTCCTCGATCTCGACGCCTCGGGCGCGGTCGCGAAGGCCGCCGTCGAGGCCCCCGCGGGCGACGGCTTCGACGAGGCGGCGCTCGAGGCTGGGCGCAAGCTGGTGTTCACGCCGGCCAAGCGCGACGGGAAGCCGATCCCGGCGCGCATCAAGCACGTCTACACGTTCCCCGCGCAGCCAGGCCGCATCGTGGGCTCGGTCGCCGCGGGCAGCCGCGGCGCGCTCGCCGGCGTGCCGCTGCGCCTCGAGGGGGCGGGCGTCACGAAGCAGGTCGTCACCGCCGCGGACGGCACGTTCGACCCGGGCGATCTTCCCGCGGGCTCGTACACGATCGTCGTCGAGGCGAAGGGCTACGTCCCCTACAAGTCGCAGAAGGACATCGCGCCCGGGGAGCGGCTCGAGCTCGCGCTGACCCTCGACCCGGTGGTCCTCGTCGGGGCCCCGCCGCCGCCTGACACAGTCACAGGCCCGGTGGTCGAGGTCACGGTCCAGGGACAGAAGCCCCCGCGGGAGGTCACGAAGCGAACGTTCGAGCGCCGCGAGCTGTCGCGCATCCCTGGCACGAACGGCGACGCCCTCCGCGCCATCCAGAACTTCCCGGGCGTGGCCCGCCCGCCCGGCCTCGCGGGCCTGCTCATCGTGCGCGGCTCGGCCCCGAACGAGACCAACATCTTCGTCGACGGCACGCTCGTGCCGCTGGTTTACCACTTCGGCGGGCTCTCCAGCGTGGTGCCCACGGAGATGCTCGAAAAGATCGACTTTTACCCCGGCAATTTCTCGAGCCAGTACGGGCGCGTCGTGGGCGGCATCGTCGACGTCGGGCTCCGCGATCCGAAGCCCAAGCTGCACGCGCTCGCGCAGGTCGATCTCATCGACGCGCGCGTGCTCGCGGAGGGCCCCGTGTTCTCTACCGGCTGGAAGTTCGCGCTCGCGGGCCGCCGGAGCTACGTCGACGTGTGGCTGAAGCCGGTGCTCGACGCGGCCGGCGCGGGCGTCACCACCGCCCCCGTGTACTACGACTACCAAGCGATCCTTCAGCGCGACATCGGCAAGAACCAGAACCTGCGCTTCGCGTTCTTCGGCTCCGACGACCGGCTCGAGGTGCTCGTGAAGGGCGTCAACGCCTCGAACCCGGGCATCGGCGGCAACCTCAGCTTCGGCACGGCGTTCTACCGCTTCCAGGGCAAGTACACGAACAAGGTCTCCGACGGCACCGAGCTGCGCGTGGTCGCGGCCGGCGGCAAAGACGCCATCGCTTTCCAACTCGGCGACAACTACTTCACGCTCACGAGCACGCCTTTCACGCTCCGCACCGAGGTCGCGCAGAAGCTCGGGCAGGGCGTGCGCATGAACGTGGGCATGGACTGGCTGTGGACTCCCTACGAGATCGCCCTGCGCTTGCCGCCCCTGCCCCGCCCGGGCGAGCCGCCCGGCGCCCCGTTCGGCGGTCGCCCTCCCCTGCAGCTCACCGAGACGGGCACGATCTACGCACCCGCGCTCTACGACGAGCTGGAAATCACCCCGTGGCGGGGCGGGCGCTTCGTGACCGGCCTGCGTGTAGACTACACGAAAGCGACCCAGCGCTGGGACGTGTCGCCGCGCTTCGCCGCCCGACAGGACCTCACCTCGTCGCCCCGGCGCACGACGCTCAAGGGCGGCGTGGGCGTGTTCCAGCAGCCACCCCAGCCGCAGGACACCGCGGCGCGCTTCGGCGTGCCGGGGCTCTCGTCGAACCGCGCGATCCACTACTCACTGGGCGTCGAGCGCGAGCTCACGAAGCACGTCGAGGTGTCGCTCGAGGGCTTCTACCGCGACCTCGACAACCTGGTCGTGCCGCGGGTCGGCAACACGGGCACCGGGCGCGCCGCCGGCCTCGAGACCCTCCTCCGCTACAAGCCCGACGACCACTTCTTCGGCTTCCTCGCGTACACGCTCTCGCGAAGCGTCCGGAAGGACGGCCCGAACGAGGAGGAGCGCATCTTCCCGTTCGACCAGACCCACATCCTCACGGCGCTCGGCAGCTACCGCCTCGGCGACGGGTGGGAGTTCGGCGCGCGCTATCGCCTGATCTCGGGCAGCCTGCGCACGCCGCAGCTCTACGGGTTCTACGACCTCAACGTGGGCGCCTATCTGCCGCTGCAAGGCAACCCGCCGAACAGCGAGCGCAACCCGCTCTTCCACCAGCTCGACATCCGCCTCGACAAGACCTGGTACCTGAAGAACGGCGCCAAGCTCGGCTTCTACGTCGACATCCTGAACGTCTACAACCAGGCCAACTCCGAGGGCGTGACGTACAATTACAACTCGACCGTGAGCACGCAGACCAACAGCCTCCCCATTCTGCCTAGCCTCGGCTTGCGAGGGGAGCTGTGAGCCCGCTCCCCCGCCCGAGCTCGCCGGCGCGCGCTCTCGCGAGCTCCTCCTGGTCGAGGCCGGTCTTGCTCGGCGCCTTGGCGCTGCTCTCGGCGCTCGCGTGCGGCGGCCAGGGGTTCGACTCGATAAGCAAGGTCGACTCGGTCCGGCTCTTCGCGGCGCGCGCCGACAAGCCGTACGCGCGCCCCGGCGAGGTGGTCACGCTCGACGTGCTCGCGTACGACGGGCGCCCGAACCCGACGCGTCCCATGCGGCATTATTTCCTGCCGTTCACCTGCGTGAACCCCCCGGCGGACGCCTACTTTGGCTGCTTCTCGCCCAGCGTCGCGGCCTCGCCGGACGGCGGCGCCTTCGGCGGTGGCGGGGCGGGCGGCGGCGCGGCAGGGGGCGCGGGCGCGGCGGGCGGATTCCTTGGGGGCATCCCGGACGGCACCGATCTGACCCCCATCTTGGTGCAGGGTACACGCTATTCGTACCGGGTCCCGGAAGGCGCGGTCATCCCTCGCAAGGAGACCCCCGACGAGCCGTACGGGCTCACGATCGTCTTCACGGTGGCGTGCGCCGGGCGCGTGGTGTTCAAGCGCCCCGACATCGCGACTCGCCAGCAGGTGCCCCTCGCCTGCGTCGACGAAGACGGCCTGCCCGTCTCCTCGAAGGACTACGTGCTCGGGATCCATCGCACGTACGTCTACGAGAAGAAGCGCAACGAGAACCCCGTCATCACCGGCCTCACCTACGAGGGGGCGCCCATCGACCCCAGCGTCGGCATCGTGGTCGACCGATGCTCGCTCACGAACCGCATGAATTGCCCGGAGACCAAGGTCGGCACCGTCGTGCCGGAGGCGAGCTGGGAAGTGCAGGAGGGCGTGGTGGGCACGGACGGCGCGGTCTCGCGCGAGCAGGTGTGGGTCAACTACTACTCGACCCTCGCCGAGATCGACTCCGCGCGGCTGCTCTATGACGTGGGCTCGGGAGCCGTGCCCGCGAGCGAGGCGAAGCTCAAGGGCTCGGCCGAAGCGGGGTTCGGCACGCTCTTCGCGGTGGTCCACGACAACCGCGGCGGCGTCGCGTGGACCCGCGTCCCCATCACGGTGAAGTAGTGGCGGCGCGCGGAGACGCCCAGACCAGCCACGGTCCTCGTCGTGGCGCGAACGCGGCGACCAGGGCATGATGGGCGCACGGGCGGCGAGCCACGAGCGGGAAGGCGCGGATGGGTGACGGCGTGAGCGGGCGGGCGATACAGGCGAGCGGACGCGCGAGGTGGGCGAGCGCTGCGCGGGTGGCGCTGGCGCTCGCCTGCGTGGGCCTCGCGCTCTCGGCGTGCGCGACGAAGGTCGAGACGAGCTTCCTCGACCCCAGCGACCTGCAGCCCTGGAAGCCGGTCGAAGAGGAGATCGAGACCCCGTACGATCGCAACACGCTCATCGACGACGCGTCGTTCCTCGACGCCACCCAGGCGACCAGCGCGGTCGTTCAGGAGTACTTGGAGCGCACCTCGTACGGCAGCCGGAGCTTCCTCGGCACCTACCAGTCGAGCGGACTGCGTGCCTCCGACGCGCTCGTCACGTCGGCGCGTACGTACAATATCAACCCCATCGCGCTGCTCGTGTTCGCGCAGGTGCGCGCCGGGCTCGTGAGCCTGAAAATCTACCCAGAGGACCCCGCCCGCGTGGAGTACGCCTTCGACTGCGGGTGCGAGGCGAAGGGCGTGTGCGATCCCCGCCTCGCCGGCTTCGACCGGCAGGTCCACTGCCTCGCGCGGCAGCTCCGCGAGGCCGTCGAGGCGGTGAAGCTGAGCGGCGCGACGGCGTCCGGGTTTGGCCCCAACCGCACGTCGTTCACGGTCGATGGCGCACGCGTCACGCCGACGAACGGCGCCACGGCGGCGATCTACCAGGTGCTCCCCCGCGAAGCGCGCGACAAGGCCGGCGGCACGTGGCTGGTGTGGAACCTCTGGCAGAAATACGTGGCTGCCTACCAATACTCGGCCCCCTTCGACACGCCGGGCGAGGGCGGCGGCATCGGCGATCCGTGCAAGAACGACGCGCAGTGCGCCCTGCCCCAGGCGGATCGCATCTGCGCGACGAACTACCCGGGCGGGCTCTGCACGGTCAAGTGCACGGGCGAGTGCCCCGACGTGCCCGGCAAGGCGAAGGGCTTCTGCGCCGACTTCGTCTCGCAGGGCGGTTACTGCCTCGCGCTCTGCAACCCCGCCGCGCCCAAGTGCCGCACGGGCTACACCTGCACGCGCGTTGTGCGCTTCAACGCGCCGAAAGAGTCCGAGCACACCTGCTATCCGCAGCAGTGACGCGAGCGGCCAGCGCTCTGCGGCGGTGAGGAGCGAA
This sequence comes from Myxococcales bacterium, assembly GCA_016720545.1. NCBI lineage: Bacteria > Pseudomonadati > Myxococcota > Myxococcia > Myxococcales > Myxococcales bacterium. Next base: position 5,906 of record JADKKK010000004.1, on the reverse strand, counting down.
CGCGTAGAGCCCCGCCTGGCGCGCGATCGGTCACGCCTGGCGCGCGATCGTTCGCCCCCGGCGCACTTTCGGCCGCGCCGGGTCGGCGATCAGCCGTCGGTGTGCGCGCTCGGGGCGCGCCGGGCGCGGAAAGGGTGCCGCTCGGTCGGCGATCAGGGGCTCCGGGGCCCGCCGCGGTCACTCCTGGCGCGATTTTTGGCGCTCGGGGTCGCCGATCAGGGCTTTGGGCACGCGAAATCGGGCTCCGGGCGACCCGAACGGGGCTCTGGGGTCGATCATCGGCGTTCCGGCGCGCGGCTCAGGGCTCGTGGCGGAGGTTCGTTAGGACCGCGATGGCAGGCGGGAGCCGCTCCGAGAGCCGCTACCGAGCGTCGGCGCTCGGGCTGGCGGAGGGAGCCGGGGTGGCGCCGGTCTCGGCGCCCGCGGAGTCGACCTCTTTGCAGGCCTCGCCGCGGCAGGGCGGCCGGCCGTAACAGGCCATCAGCGTGAACGCGATCGTCGCGCCGCCGAGCGCGCCGCCGACGAGCCCGAGCCCGCGCCGCACGCACGAAGGCTCGCGGGAAGCGCCGCAGTGCGGGCACGACGCGCGGGCCACCAGCACGAAGCCCCCGCAAACACACCGGCCGAGGGCGCTCACCCTGGCGGCCTCGTGGGCGTGGTGGTGGGCGGCGGCACGACCTCGATCGGTGAGCCCGCGTCTGCCCCATTGGGCTCCGGCGTGGGGGGCACGATCTCGGGCCCGCGGGGCTGAGGAGGCATGCCGTAGCAGGCCATCAGCGTGAAGGCGATGGCGCCGCCCAGGAGGGCCGTGCCGACGCCGACCTTCACGGGCGAGACCACGGCGCAGTGGGGGCACTTCGGAGAGCGCGGGGCGACGAAGCCACCGCACGCGGAACACTTGTCGAGCTGCATGGCCTATCCTCGCCAACATCATGGCACGGAACCCGCGGCGCCTGCAGCTGCCAATCGTCGCCGAGCCGGGCAGAGGCGAGCGGGCCGACCCCGCGCGCGCGTTCCGGCCCCACTACGTGGTGTGGGAGCTCACCCTCCGCTGCGACCAGCCCTGCGTCTTCTGCGGGTCTCGGGCGGGCGATCCCCGCGCAAGCGAGCTCGACACGCCGCGCGCGCTCGAGGTCGCCCGCGAGCTCGCCGCCCTCGGCGCGAGCGAGGTGGTGCTCATCGGCGGCGAGGCGTACCTGCACCCCGGCTTCCTCGAGGTCGTGAAGGCCCTCTCCGAGGCGGGCGTTCGCCCCACCATGACCACCGGAGGCCGCGGCGTCGACGAGGCCCTCGCGCGCGCGGCGGCGGACGCGGGCCTCTTCGCGGCGAGCGTGAGCGTCGACGGGCTCGAGCGCACCCACGATCTGCTCCGCGCGAACCGCGGCAGCTTCGCGGCGGCGACGCGCGCGCTCCAGGCCCTCCGCGCGGCGGGCATCGCCACCTCCTCGAACACGAACGTGAACCGCCAGAACCGCGGCGAGCTCGAGGCCCTCTACGAGCACCTGCGCGGCCTCGGGATCGCGTCGTGGCAGGTGCAGCTCACCACGCCCCTCGGCCGGGCCGCCGACCGCCCCGATCTCGTGCTCCAGCCCTATGACCTGCTCGACCTCCTGCCCCGCGTCGCGCACCTGAAGGAGCGCGCGTTCCGCGACGGCGTGCTCCTCATGCCCGGGAACAACCTGGGCTATTTCGGGCCCGAGGAGGCCACTCTCCGCTCGCTGGAGCCCGAGGGCGCAGACCACTTCCAAGGGTGCCAGGCGGGGCGCTACGTGCTCGGCATCGAGTCGGACGGCGCGGTCAAGGGGTGCCCCTCCCTCCAGACCACGAGCTACGTCGGGGGCTCGCTGCGCGACTCCACCGTCCGCGCACTTTGGGAGTCCTCCCCCGAGCTCGCGTTCGCGCGCGCCCGCACTCGGGAGGACCTCTGGGGCTTCTGCGCCGAGTGCGACTTCGCCGACGTGTGCCTCGGCGGCTGCACGTTCACCGCGCACGCGATCCTCGGCCGCCCAGGCAACAACCCGTATTGCCACTACCGCGCCCGCACGCTGAACGCGCGAGGCCAGCGAGAGCGCATGGTGCCGAGTCGCCCGGCGCCCGGCGCCCCTTTCGATAATGGCCAGTTCGAGCTCATCGTCGAGCCCGCCGACGCGCCCGAGCCGCCCGCCCCCGAGGGCCCGTTCGGCCTCGTGCAGCTCCGGAGATCCGGGCGCGCGCCGTGACGGCCCTCGTCGAGAGTGTAGACCTCGACTCGCTGGCGCTGGCGGGCGACTGGCTCGCCGCCCTCTTCACGCTGGGCTCGATGGGCCTGTGGTTCGCGCGGCGGCGCGCGGGGGCCCGCGGGCGCCGCTGGGCCGCCTCGGCCGCGCTGGGCGTCGCGGGAGGTGGCGCGCTCACGTGGGGCAAGCGCGTCGAGCCCGATCTCACCGAGGTGACCCGCGAGCACCTCGCCCTCACGGCGGCGCCGCTCCGGATCGCGCTGCTCGCGGATCTGCACGCGGGGCGGTCCGACCGGGAGAAGGTCGCGCGGGTCGTGGAGCGCACCAACTCCGAGGCCCCCGACGTGGTGCTCCTCGCGGGCGACTTCATCAGCGGGTACGAGCTGACGGATGAGCGGCGCGCGAAGCTCGAGGGCCTGCGGGGCCTCCGCGCACCGGGGGGCGTCTTCGCGGTGCTCGGCAATCACGACTCCGAGCCCTACGGAGACGACACGCCGCGACGTGACGCCATCGCCGCGGTGCTCACCGGGTTCGGCTATCGCGTGCTGCACAACGAGGCCGTGGAGCTCCGGGGCGATCTGTGGCTCGCCGGCGTCGACGAGGTCCAGGCGGGGCGGGCCGACGCGAAGCGCGCGCTCGCGGCGGTGCCCGCGGGCAAGAAGCGGCTCGCCGTCGCGCACGACTGGCACGCGCTCGACGAGGACGTGCGCTTCGACCTCGGCCTGGTCGGGCACACCCACGGCGGCCAGCTCTGTCTGCCATTCACCTCGGTCTGCGCCGGGCCCGCGCGTGACCGGCCGTACGTGCGCGGGAGGCACGCGTGGAGGCGCGGGGGCGTGCTCTACGTGAACCGTGGAATCGGCCTCTCGAAGCTCCCCGTGCGCATAGGCTGTCGCCCCGAGCTGACCCTCTTCGAGCTGGGGCCCGACGCGCGGTGAAAGCTCTTCTCGCGCTCGCTCCCGGCTTCGCGCGCACGTCCCCGAGCGAGGCGCCGTGGGAGCGAGCGCGCGAGAGGCTCCGCTTCGAGGGCCCGTACCGCTGAGACCCACGAGGCGGCCCAGGGGCGAGGGCCGCGCCGCTGGCAGGTCGCCCTTGCGGGCACCGCGCGAGGCGTGCACTAAGAGACATGGCCCTGCGTCCGGCGCTCTCCCTCGTCCTCCGCGAGCTGCTCCGCGGCGACGCGGCCCGCGCGATCACCCTCGACGAGGTCGCCCGCGCGCTCGGCACGGTGGCGGCCAGCAGCGACGAGATCGAGGCGCTGTTCGCGGCCCTCGAGGCCGAGGGACACTCCATCGCCGACACGGCGTCGGGCGACTCCTCCCCCAGCGGCTCGGTGGCGAAGGACCTCGCGGCGGTCGTGACGGCGGCGCGCGCCCGCGCCTCCCGTGGCGAGCGCCCTACGGTGGCCGCGCTCGCCGCGGACACGGGGCTGCCCGAAGACACGGTGCGCGCCGCGCTGCGCTTCGCGGCAGTGCTCGCGAGGTGAGCGGCGTGCGCGACGGGGCGGCGATCAGCGTGCTCTTGCCCTTCCGCGACGCCGCCGGCACCGTGGCCTCCGCCGCGCGCGGCGTGCTCGGATCGCCGCTCGTGCGCGAGCTCCTCGCGATCGACGACGGCTCGCTCGACGGCGGCGCGGCCCGCGTGCGGGAGCTCGCCGACCGTGACCCGAGAGTGCGCGTCGTCGAGAGCCACGGCGTCGGCGTCGCGCGCGCGCTCGCGCTCGGGGTGAGCCTCGCGCGGCACGCGCTGCTCGGGCGCATGGACGCCGACGACCTGAGCCTCCCCGGACGCTTCGAGGCGAGCGCGGCGCTGCTCGCCAGCGATCCCGGGCTCGGCGCCGTGGGGACCCAAGTGGCCGTGGAGAGCGAGACGCCCGCGCCGGGCCTGGAGGCCTACGTGGCGTGGCAAAACGGGCTCGTGACTCGCGAGGAGCACGCCGCCGCGCGCTTCATCGAGGCGCCGCTGTGTCACCCGTCGACCTTGCTCCGCCGCGACGCGCTCGCGCAGGTGGGGGGCTACCGCGAGCCCGGCGCCGCCGGCGCGGACCACGACTGGGCGGAGGACTACGACCTCTGGCTGCGCCTCGCCGAGGCGGGCTTCGGGCTCGCCAAGGTGCCGCGGGTGCTCCTCTCGTGGCGTCACCACGCCGGCCGCGCCACGTTTCGCGACGCGCGATGCTCCGAGCGCGCGCTGCTCCTCGCCCGCGCGCACTACCTCGCGCGGCACCTCGACGAGCACCTCGGCCCGCTCGCGCCGGGGCTGGAGAGCGGGCAGTCACGCCGCCCCCTCGCCATCTGGGGCGCCGGCAAGACCGGGCGGCGCCTCGGGAGGGCCCTCGCCGAGCGTGGGCTCGCGGCCGATCTCTGGGTCGACCTCGATCCCGCGAAGATCGGCAGGTCGTTGCAGAATGCACCCATCGTCGCGCCCGAGGCGCTGCCGTTCGACGCCTTCGTCCTCGTGGCGCTGCGCGGCCGCGGCGCCTTCGCGCTGTCCGAGCGGGAACGGCGAACGACCTCGGCGGGCGCGGCGGGCGCGGCGGGCGTGGGCGGCTACGCGCGCGATATCGTGCGGGCGCGCCTCACGGCCGGCGGGCGCCTCGAGGGCGCCGATTTTCTCTGCGCCGGCTGATCGCGCCGGCTGATCACGTCGGCGTGACGGCGCTCAGCGGGCATGACCGAGCTCGTGATCACCTCAGGCGTGGCCGAGCACGATCACGACGAACCCGTAGAGGCACGCCGTGGCCAAGAGCACGAGCGCGTGGAACACCTCGTGGTACCCGAACACCTCGGGGAGCGGATCGGGGCGCTTGCGTGCGTACACGAGGGCGCCCGCGCTGTAGACCACGCCCGCCGCGAGGAGGAGGCCGATCGCGGCGGGGCCGAGCACCGACGACGCGCGCGCCGCCTCGCCGATGCCCGCCCAGCCGAGGGCGACGCAGAGCACGGCGATGATCCACTTGGGCGCGTTGGGCCAGAGGATCGACTTGACGACGCCGAGCGCCGCGCCACCGACGATGACGGCGAGCGCGACGTGGCCGCCGCCGGGCCGCGGGAGAACCGTGAGCAGCGGCGTCCACCCGCCCGCGATGAGCACGAAGATGGCGGCGTGGTCGAGCCGGCGCATGCGCTCGCGGCCGACGCGCTCCCAGTGGCGCCGGTGGTAGAGCGCGCTCGTCCCGAGGAGCATCACGACGCTGCCAGCGAAGACGGCCGCGGCGCCGCGGGCCACGCCGGGGCTCGCCCACGCGACGAGCAGGAAGCCGGCGACGATCGCGACGAAGAAGCCCGCCTGGTGGGAGACCCCGCGATAGCGCGGCTTCTGCTTCAGCGGAGACGCGACCCGACATGTCTCGGCGACCATGCCGAGCTTCTACCCGAGTCCCGTCGCGCCGTGTGTCACGCGTCGCACAGGCGCCCCACGCACGACGCGCTTCACGTAACCTCTGCCGATGCAGACGAGGACGAAGCGGGTACTTCAAGGGATCGGCGCCGCGCTCGGGCTCGCGCTCGTCGGCTTCGGCGGATTTGTCGGGCTCCAGGTCCGCGCGTTCGACGAGAGCATGGCGAAGGTCTACGACGTGCCGCCGATGCCCATCGAGCGGAGCGCCGATCCCGCCGTGCTCGAGCGAGGGGAGCACATCGCCAAGGGCCTCGGCGGCTGCAGCTCCGCCGACTGCCACGGCGCCGACTT